>DASVWA010000383.1:0-4814 GCA_036389855.1 Pseudonocardiaceae bacterium | reverse complement strand
GGATTCCGCCGTGCCCAGCCGTAGCGCGGTGGCGTAGCGGATCATCTGGTCGTACTGCTGGGCGATCAGCTCCCACCGGATCGGGCGGGTCAGCACCGGCCCGAGCGCGGCGTGGCGGTGCTGGTCGTCGGGCCGGTAGAGCCGGATCGAGCCGATGTTCTTGAGCCGCGGCAGCAGCCGGAACCCGAGCAGCTCGGTGAAGGCGAACCCGACCACGCTGGCCCCATGGGTGTCGACGTAGCTGGTGTCGATGTCGGTGTCGGTGCAGTGCCGCAGCAGGCCCTCGATCATGGCCGCGACTTCGGAGGAGGAGCAGCTCTTGAGCTGGGAGTAGATGCAGACGCTGCGTCGCTCGACGTGCCAGTAGATCATCACTCCGGGGCCGCCGTAGCGCTGGTGCCACTCGGTCATCAGGTTCGACTCCCAGGACCCGAACCTCTTCGAGTCGCTCGCGCACGCGGTGCCCTGGCCCCACCAGTTCGGGTCCCGCGCGGCGAACGTGGCGCTGGCCAGCCGGGCGATCGCGCGGCGCAGGTTGTCGCGGGTGATGTAGTGGCGCCGGACGTGGCGCAGCGCGGCCTCGGTTTCGCCGTGCTCGCCGGTGGCCACGATCGCTTTGATGCCCATGTTGGTGCCGAGCGCGAACAGGCACAGCAGCAGCCTGCGGCGAAGCGTGTCGCGGTCGATCACTTCCCGGGAGGCGACCGAGGTGAACTCGGTGCTGAACTCGGTGAGGAAGTCGGCGTCCTTGAGCACATCGAGCAGGTCCAGGGTGCCCCACCGTCGGATCACCTCGTCCTTGACCGCGGCCAGGTGGCCCGGTTCGGGCAGCGCCGCCGGCTTCGGGATGCTCATCCATGGCTCGCCGCGGCGGGTCGTGATCGCTACCCCGCCGGCCGTGCCGCTCACCAGGGCGGCGTCGAGACCGGCCAGGGCGGTGGTCATCCGTGCGCGCAGGTCGGTGATGAACGCGGTCGGGTCGGTCGGCTGGCGGATCGCGGCGTAGTGCACCTCGCGCGTGGTGTCGAAGTCACCGGGCAGGTCCTCGTCCGGGTCGCGCCACCGGTGGGCCCCCGCGACGTAGATCTCACGGCGGCGCAGCGCGTCGCGCAGCGCGACCAGCACGCACAGCTCGTACGGGATCCGCTCGACCCGGCCACGGTCATCGACCACCGCCTCGCGCCAGGCGCGGGGCACCACCCCGTCGATCGGGACCATGTCGGTGTCGGCGAAGAACCGGGTCTTGCCGTCCACGCCGGCGTAGCGGGCCAGCAGCGCCAACGCCTGCATCACCGGGCGATAGGCGGTGTTGTGGCAGCCGAACACCAGCGCCGCGAGCAGCGGCGGCAGCATCCGGCGGTAGTGGTTGGAGTACGAGCCGCGCAACACCGTGCGGACCCGGGCCTGGAAGGCGTGCTCGTTGGCCTTGGCCTCGCGCACCAGCTCGCGCAGCGTCTTCTCCCCGACCACCGGGAACAACGCCGTGCGGACCGTGTCGTCCGGATGGTCGACGGCGGCCTCGGCGAGCCGGAACAGGATCGCTTCCTTGCCGCGCACCCGGCGCAGGTCCTCGGTGAGCTCACGCTCGACGCGGCGGTCCGCGCGCGCGTTGATCCGATGGATCAGCCCGATCAGCAGCTCGACCAGCGCGTCGGTGATCTCCGAGCAACGCAGAGCGCACAGCGCGGCCAGCAACGTCAGCCGCACCGGCCGCGGCGCCGCACGCAGGTCCGACGGATACGAGCGGACCGCGCGGGCCCGCCACGCCTCGACCAGCTTCTCGCTCGCGTCGGCGAACAACCCTGCCGGCAGACCCAACGCGCGCACCGCGGCCAGCTTGTCGACCTCACGCAGCAGGGTCTCCAACCCAACCTGGCCCGGATCGGTCTTCAGCTCAGCCAGCAGCACCCGCCCCGACGATGGCGCGCCGGCGTCCTCGGCGACGAGGGCCTCCAGTGCGGCCACGCTCGCCGGGTCGAGCCGCGCGAGCGTGCGGTCGCAGAACCGCTGCTCGAACACCGCCCGCGCCGAGCCGATGATCCGGCGCCAGCGACGCCGAGATCCGCCGCGCCGTGCAGGCGGCACACGTCACCGAGTTCGCCGAAGTCCTGCCCGACGGGTTCGACACCATGGTCGGGGAACGCGGGATCAAGCTGTCTGGCGGCCAGCGCCAGCGGGTCGCGCTCGCCCGCGCCATCCTGCGCGACGCGCCGGTCCTGCTGCTCGACGAGGCCACCAGCGCGCTGGACTCGGAAAGCGAGATTCTCATCCAGCAAGCTCTGTGGCAGCGCATGGACGGTCGGACCGCCCTCGTGGTGGCTCATCGGCTGAGCACTGTCGTGCGAATGGATCAACTCATCGTCCTCGACCGCGGCCGGATCGTCGAGCAGGGCAACCACGACGAGCTGCTTCAGATGCGGGGCACTTACGCCAGGCTCTGGCGCCACCAGTCAGGCGGATTCCTTGCCGACGGTGGCACGTCGCCGTCCGGCAAGGGCGAACAGCAACACCAGCGCGTCGTGTTCTGAAGCCGGACAGAAATGCGGCAAAGCCGTGCACCTACTCCTCGTTGGCGCCTGCGGACCGGCCGACAGTTCAATCTGTCGAAGTCGTTAAGCTGCGGTCAGGGCGCCGCCGGGGAAGACCTGGTGACGGTGAAACCAACCAGCTCCGGGTCGGGCTCCACCACCGGAGGAGAAATGACAGAGCGTATCCGGCAGATCCGCGGAGCAACGGTGCCAACGCTGCTCTATGGAACAGCCTGGAAGGAGGACCGAACCGCAGACGTCGTCGCACAGGCGCTGAGGATGGGATTTCGCGGGCTTGACACGGCCAACCAGCGTCGGCATTACTGCGAAGCCGAGGTCGGACGTGCGCTGCTGGCTGAGTTGCAGCGCGGAACGCTGCGCCGCGAAGACGTCTTCGTGCAAACCAAGTTCACCTTCCGGAGGGGCCAGGACCACCGGCTGCCCTACGACCCGGCCGCGCCCGTCGCGCGCCAGGTTGAACAATCCTTCGACAGCTCCCTGTCACACCTCGGCGTGGATTTGGTGGATTCTTATCTGCTGCATGCTCCGTCTGTGCCGCAGGGACTGGCCACAGCCGATATCGAGGCTTGGCGCGTCATGGAAACCCTTCACGACGCAGGCCGGGTGCGCTTTCTCGGAGTGAGTAACTTCGCACCCCATCAGCTCATAGCCCTGCTCCGCGCAGCGCGGGTGCGCCCGACATTCGTCCAGAATCGTTGTTACGCCTCGCAGGGGTGGGACGCGAGCGTGCGCGCCATCTGCACTCATGAAGGCGTGACCTACCAGGGATTCTCACTACTCACCGCCAATGAACACGTCATCCGCAGCTCACTTGTCCACGATATCGCCCACCGCCTTCAGCGTGCCCCGGCGCAGGTGATCCTCCGCTTCGCACTCCAGCTAGGAATGATCGCCCTCACCGGCACAACCAATCCCCAGCACATGGCCGATGACCTCGCCGTGTATAAGTTCGAGCTGACGTCTACGGAGCAGAATGCGATCGAGCACGCCGGAATCTAGGACACCTACCGGATACAGGACATATCAGGGGTTAACACCCCCTGCTGGTCGATCAGTGTGGCGAGGCTCACGTAGTCCTGGACGGACAGGCCGGTGTCGGCGCGAAGCTCCCGAGCTCGTCGACCGAGCGGTCGCTCGGTTTGGGGGAGTGTGTGTTGACCATGGGTTGCTCGTAAAGGTCGGGCTGGCTGCCGGCCGCGGTGGGGAGCACCGCGGCCAGCGGCGGATGTCGGCGTCAGGCAGCTTGCCTGATTGCCGACACCTCGAACTCAAGCAGCACCTTCTCGCCGACCAGCACGCCCCCGGCGTCAAGGGCCGCGTTCCAGTTGATACCCCAGTTCCTGCGATTGACGGTGGTGGTGCCTTCGAGGCCGAGGCGCTGATTACCGAATGGGTCGACGGCGCTGCCCGTGTACTCGAAGTCGATTGTCACGGGCCTCGTGACGCCCTTGATGGTCAGGTCACCGGACACCCGGTAGGTGGTCTCGTCGACGCGCTCGACCGCCGTACTCACGAACCGGATCTCCGGGTAGGTCTCCATGTCGAAGAAGTCGTTGGTGCGCAGGTGAGCATCGCGGTCGGCGTTGCGGGTGTCGATGCTGGCCGCCTTGATGGTCACCTCCAGGTGCGACCGCGACGGGTCGGCGGCGTCGAAGTAGCCCGTGCCTTCGAACTCGTTGAATGAACCGCGGACCTTGGTCACCATGGCGTGGCGGGCGACAAAGCCGATGCGCGAATGGGCGGGGTCGAGAACGTAATCGCCGGACAGGGTCTCGGTGGGGGTGGTGGTCGTAACGGTACTCACTGAAGTCACTCCTTATCATTGAATTGTCAACTACATACTGAAGAACAAGGTTGAGCCGTCAACTATTCCGCGCGACCGTTCAGCAGGGCATGCGCACGGCGCAGCTTCCGTCCGAGGTCGCTGTGCTTGGAGCGCCGTATGCTCGGCGCGATGGGGGTGCCGGCAGGACGGCGGGGATCACTTGACCGTGATCCAGGCGCGCAGCGTGCCAAGAGTGGGCAGCGAAGCGGGGCGGCACAATTATCCAGGAGGCCGGAACGGTGCCGTTGGAGATGTCTCCAGCGGGTAATCCATATCAGCCGTGACGTTGCTCCTCGGTGTCGATCAGCCGACCAACGCCTGAACCGAGAAGCATGACAAGCTCGGTTGTCCTCACCGAGGACGGTGCCGACATCGTCACCATTCTGCACGCGGTGGCCACCGCGCTATGGACCGAGGAATCTCAGGAAGCGCCCCTCGAT
>DASVWA010000382.1:0-3088 GCA_036389855.1 Pseudonocardiaceae bacterium | reverse complement strand
CACACCAGAGCCCAGACTGGTGCTCAGGCCTGAGAATCTCCGCACCGGGCTCGGCGTCACCCACGGGCTCCCGAACACCGGAATGCCGCCGCAGCCCCAGTTGGCCCGGGGACCCCACGCCGCCACCTACCCCGCCGAACACCTCAATGGCATCGGCTCACTAGCTAGCCTGCCCCTCTGGATCACCTCGGGGCCGGGCGGGCCGGCGCCGCCGATGATGGCCGTGCACGAGCGGGGGGTGGCGTGAACCGGCAACAGTGGCCGGCCTATGTGATGCCGACGTTGTGGATCCGCATGAACGCCCGCCGGAAGAAGATCGCAACCATTTATGACACCCTCAACGCCCGTGTTGACCTTCCCCCCACCCCGACGCCGTGCCGGCGGCCCGCCGGATGGTGGTCGCGCTGCTGACCGGCTGGGAGAGCAGGCCAACGCCACGACGACGTTGCGCTACTAGTCAGTGAGGTGTCACCAACGCGGTCGAGCACGCCGGAGGCGAAGTCAGCTGGAGGGCAGAGTTGCATTAAGCGCCCCGTCCGTATGCATGGCCAGGCAGTTCTTCACGGCCACAACCTGCACTCTCATGCCGCTGACCGCGCGCGGGTACCGACGCACGCCGTGCCATGGTGGCTGAGCGGATCCATCTAGAGATCACAGTGTCAGCGCGGCTGGCGTGGCATCTCCTGTGACGCGAACTCACGTCCGTCGGGAGCCTATTGTCGCGGCTGGAGCGACTGGGGCTGGTGCTGAAGCCGGCGCAAGCCATGGTCAACATGGATTGGGCGTCTGCTTGGCGGCGTGCCGGTCGCCGGCGTCGTCGGGTCTGCAGCTGGTCGATGCGGCCGTCTTGGCGAGTAGATCAGCTGACCGCGCGACGGCGTAGGAGGCGCCCGGTCGTCGGCGTCGTCGCGGGCTCGCAGGATGCACTCAAGGCCGCCTTCGGCCCACAAGCTGCGGTCGCGTCCTCCTCCATGATCGCGGCTATACCTGGGGTCCGGTCCCGACCGCGAGCGCCGGCAGCCCTTGCGCGTCTCGCTGGCCAACTCGGCCAACGCCAGGCTCACCGTCTCGGGCGCCCCGCCGTTTCCCTGCAGGAAATCCGTCGCAAGGTCCATCGGACTCGGCAAGTTACTGTGGTCGTCTTGTCATCCGGTGCGGTGGTTGTTGTTCGTTGTCGGGCCGGGTGAAGAGCCAGGACCGGGACGCCTCGGTGGTCCAGGCGACGGTCGAGGCCCCGAAGCGGCGTCTGGCCGTGCTGTCGGGCCTGGTCTTTCCTTACTCGCTGATCCCGGGTTCTGCGGCCGTGCTCGCTGCGAGCTACCGGCTTGCTGTGCTTGGGGTTCACGGTGGTAGTCAGCCTTGGGTGGCCGGTATCCAGGGGTGGGGGCCTTGCGCATCGTGTCATCGCAGTCACACGGCTCGGTATTGGTCGTCCGCGACTCTGTATTCGTTGTGTGCGAGCCGGTAGTGACGGTCCGCGGTCTGGCATCGTCGGTGGTTGCCGTCGATGATGGCGGTGGCACGACGGGCTCGTGATCCGGCGCGGGCGGTGTCTGCGCCGGGGGAGCTGACACCAGACGATGGGCTGCCGCCACGGGCTGTTGGCGCGCGGCTACCGGAGAGGGGTTTGGGGAGGATGCCTCGGCCGGTGTCTGCCCGGCAGGTTCCGCCGACGCATCGATGGGGGGAACGGTTGCTGGATGCCCATCACTGATCACGGGCGTCACGGCAGCCGGTAACTGATCCGGGTTTAGCGCGACAACTTGTGACTCGGTGGACGATGAGGTTGTGAACACGGTCACCCCGGCCAACACCACCACCAGCGCGGCGCTGGCCGCCAGAGCAATCACGGTCCCCGGCATCCCGAACATCAGTCCGTCGCCTCGATCGACCCACCGCCGCGCGCCCGAGGCATACCGCGACTGCGGCACCGGGGCAGACAACAGCTCGCCATCCTGTTCTGGCCCGTCAACGGGCGCGACCGGCGGGACGGTGATAGCAGTTGGGCGCGGTGTCGAGCTGGTGGTGGGCTGGAAAAGATCCCCGGCTGGACGTGTGCGGAGCGAGGGGTTCGGCCAACTCACACCCTCGCTGATTCCAGTGGACCGCGCAGGCCCCTGTCTTGCGGGGCCGGGACCAGCAGGCGACTGGTGCGGATTCACGGCTGCCATAACCTCCTTGCAGGTTCACCAGCACAGTGGGACACGTCTCACCTACGTCCACTAGCTACTCTCTGTGCCCGACTGATTACGCTGTTCACACGCAGATCGCTCAGCCAGCCCGTACTGTTACCAACCGCGTGGTCAAGGGTCACTGGGCTTTGTTCGGACGCGTAGCCGCACCTACCGAGTTACCGTGGTGTGGTCACACCCGACAACGGCCGCCGCGCGGTCACTGCCCATGAGTCATACCCCTCAAGAAGCTCATGATCTTCCTGCTGCCTTGACGTTGGCTGATCTTGTCCACCGGCATCCAACTAGCGTTGTTGCGTGGTGGGCAGGGTTGGGCGTTGCGGTGGAAATTCCGTGCCTGCCTACTACTACTTCAAGAGGCTTCTCACGGTGGCTGCCCAAGCGACGTGTTGCAACGCCGCCAAGCAGGCTGTGCGAGCAGTACCGGTGTGTCGCAACCGGGCCAGGCACAGCCGCCGTCGCGGGCGGCCAGCCCGGCCCGGATCGCCGCGGTCGCCGACCGTTTGGCCAGCCCGACATCCAGCGGTTGGGAATCACCACCCAACACCACCGGCACCACACACGAATCACAAGCCAGGCGCCTTGCGGTAGCGGCATCGATAGACCCGCCGTAGCCCAGGATCGCGCTACCCAACCCGTCGATGAGCTGTTGCAGGCCGATGGTGAGCACCAGGCGGGCGTTGCCCTGCAGCAGTGGGCAACACCGCATCATCCAGCAACATGGAGCAGGCTTCGACCAGGGCGTTGCCGTTGCGTTGGGGCGGGGTGCGCTGGTCTGGCCCGGCCGGGTCGGTGTCCGGGCGTCGGCCGCGCCAGCACCCGGTGAGTGATCTGTGCCAGTGGCCGGGGTTCGAACCGGCGGGCATGCCCGGCCAGGGTCTGCTCGACCTCGGCCT
>DASVWA010000381.1:0-2267 GCA_036389855.1 Pseudonocardiaceae bacterium | reverse complement strand
GGGAGCGTCGCAACTACGGATCTGAAGGTTGTAACCGATTCTTTTGGGTGCCACAGATAACCAGCCTCTGCTGGAACGGCTCTTTCGTCTGCTGGTGTTCAGTGGACCACCGGGTGGGCTGCATCGACCCAGGGCACGTGTTCGGGCTCGGCCACCCCGTCTATGTCTAGGTTGACCACGATTGGCTCCTGTCCGCTGCGGGTCACCACGCATACCAGCGGCTCGTCGTCAAGGGCGTTGATCTCTTGATGCGGCACAAACGGCGGCACGAAGATGAACCCGCCCGGGCCGGCTTCGGCGGTGAATTCGAGGTTGGCGCCCCACCGCATCCGGGCCCGGCCGCGAACCACGTAGATCACGCTCTCCAGCTCGCCGTGATGGTGCGCCCCGGTCTTCGCACCGGGGTGGATCGTGGCGGTCCCGGCCCACAGCTTTTCCGAGCCCGTCCGGTCATGGGTGACCGCGGCGGCGCGGGTCATCCCCGGTGTCTGCGGGGTGTTGGCGTCTAGCGCGTCGCCAGGGATGACCCGCACGCCCTCAGTGCGCCAGTTCGGTGCTGCGCCCGGTTCGATCGTGCCCATGCAATTAGGCTAGTCCGACGAAGGGTGGCCCTGAACCACAGCGGCCACTCCTCCTGAAATGCGAGACCGAAGGCAGGTGCCCGGCACCTACCTTCCGTGCCAGCGTTCGTTTCGCACTGCGCTGCCCAGGTGCACCGCAACTCTGTTGACGACCGTCCATGGTGACGAACTGTCACCGATTCTGTCACCGAACGTCTCGGGTGATCGTGGCGGCCCGGGTGGGCATCCAGTCTCGGCGAGGGAAGCGAGATGCTGCGGGCGTCCTTCTCATGTCGGCGCACGGTCGAGGCGCGGTTCACGGCGCGCAGGGGCACTGTTGTAGTAAGGCGCAGGGCGTCCTCGCCTCGTATCGAAGTGGGATGCAGACCCCTTAAGCACCTCAGAGAACCGTAACAAATCGGGCATCCGAATGCCTACTGCACCGCTTCTGACCGAGCAGGGAAACCAGGTCGGATGGTCCGATCGCTTAATGCAACAGTGCCCACAGGGGGCGGCCGGACTCCTGCTCGAAGCACCGGCCGCCAGCGGCCCCTATGCCGCATAACGACCTTTCGGATCTGACCCGCATCCAAACCGACGACGCTCTAGTTGATCGAGTGAGATCCGCCGACTCAGACCCGGCCGGACAACCCCCGGCTACAGCGGCGACCGAACTTGGACTACTGCTGGCGGGCAGCGATCGAACCCGACGACGATGACCTGTGGAGGTAGGCAAAGTGGGAGATCCATGGCTAGCGGCGTGGAACCAGCTGAAGACGTTCATGGCCACCGGCGCGACCAAAGAGGCGATCACCGCCTACGCCAAGGAGCTGGGGCGAGGCCTGCCTGACGTGCGCGACCCGGTGGCTTATGCGCAGCAAGCCGCAGCGGTCCAACAGGTCGTGACGGAGATCCTGGGACCGTCGCACCCCCGTAGCGCCCTGTAGTGGCCCGACCAATCGTCGCAGGTTAGCGCGTAACGGGTCTGTAGCACCTGATCTGGGCGTCGCGGGCGCGATGGCATGGTAGCGGGGTGCAAGGGGGCCACAGCCTGTAACGCCCCTGGTCGCACCGCCAGTAAACGCCCTTAGCATCAGCCACCACGTCAAGGGCCGCGCTAGATCATGTAGCACGTAGCGGGAAACAACGACGCAAGCCCTCCGGGGCCCTGCGGTGGCCGCTCACTGCTTCCCAGCCGGCGGGGGGTCTGTTGCGTAGGCGGAAGCAGACGAGATTCCGCCGTGCTGCCTTGATCAGATGGCGTGGGCGAGTTCGGTGAAGATTGCTGTGAGCCGATGCCGTAGGTCGATATTCACGCCGAGTTCGTGGTCGGAGGTTCTGGATGAACGCGTGTCTGGCGCTGATCACCCGTGCCGAGCGGAGTCGCTTCACGCCGCGCATCGGTCGCAGCCGAGCCTTCAGGCGCCCGTGATCGACTTCGACGACGTTATTCGCATACTGCTCGGTGACGTGGCAGGCGGCAGGTATCAACTCCTCGACCACTCTCGGGCAGGCCGGCGGGCACTGTTGCATTAAGGAGAAGGGCGTCCTCGCCATGCACCCAAGTAGGATCCAGGCTCTCAGGCACCCTTGGGAACTGTCATAAATCGGACATCTGAAGGCCTGATGCGTGGCTTCTAGGCGAGTAGTGGCTCAGGTCGGGTGGGCCGATAGGTTAATGCAACGGTGCTGTCCTCAGTACGTATC
>DASVWA010000380.1:0-1915 GCA_036389855.1 Pseudonocardiaceae bacterium | reverse complement strand
CCGCAGCGCGGTGGCGTCCGGAGCCAGCAGATCGGCGAGTGCGCTGATGAGTTCGCGCATCGCTGCGCCCGGGCTGCTGGGCGATCCCGCCCTGGGTGACCCGAGGCAGGCCGCGTGTACCGCATGCCCGACCGACAATGCGCGGTCCCAATGCTCGGCAACGGTGTCGGTGGCTTGCAGTAACCGATCCCGAACCGGGAGATGACGCGGGATCTGTCGCAGGGTGGCCACCGGGTCAGCCGGATCGAATGCGGCGTCGAGGCACGCTGCCAGCAGTTCTTGCTTATCGGCGAAGACCCGGAACACGGTGCCCTCGGCGACGCCGGACGCGGCGGCGATCTGCCCGGTAGTCACCGTCGCGCCGTGCGCGATGATCAACGGCAGGGTGGTGGCCACGATCGCCGCGCGACGATCGTCCGGCCGCATCGCCGTGGCCCTTTTGCGGTGTGTCTCGATCACGCTCGCATGGTACGGAGTGAGCGCTCACTCCGCCATGGAATTAAGGGTCATGGCTGCAGCAGCCGGAAACGTACGCCCTGGTCGTCGATGCACTCGGCAATCCGGCCATAAGGCTGTTGCTGCGGTTCACCGGCTTGGCCGCCATGGTCGCGGACCGCGGCGAGCGCGACGGCCATGTCGTCGACCTGGTAGACCGGTTCGATCCCGGGCTGCGCGGCGCCGCCGTGCATCCCGGCCGGCGGATTGGTGCCCTCGATCTGCCAACCGTCCTGGACTCGACCAGAACTGAACGTCCAGCCCAGCACGGCACCGTAAAAGGCCCGGGCCCGCTCCGTGTCGGCGACCGCATGCGTGAGGTAGGCGAGGTCACCGTGCCTGGGGGCGGAGGTGGCAGCCGGTGCGGAGGAGATCATCCAGCGGTGCCCGGAGGGATCGACGACGACGGCGTTGCGGCCGTAGTCGTAATCGGCGGCAGCTCGCTCCAGCCGCGCGCCCGCCTCGACGGCGTCGTGCACGGTGGCGTCCACTGCTTCCGGCTCGGACACCCGCAGGTACAGCGACTGGCTAGGCCCGCCGCGGGTCCGCGGGGACAGCAGGCCGATCTCGGCGAACTCGTCGGCCAGCATCAGCACCGAGTCACCGATGGCCAGCTCGGCGTGCCCGATCCGGCCGTCGTCCATCACGATCGGCTCACCGCGGCGCCGGGCACCGAAGGCCAGCTCGTAGAAGTCCAGCGCGCTGCGGGCGTCATTCACGGCGAGGTAACAGCTGAGCGTCTGCACAGGGGTCTCGACGCTGGTGGTCATGGTGGCTCCTTGCGGGGCGAGCAGGGCGCGCTCCAGGCGGGAGCGCAGCTCTGCGGCGAATGCCGGGTCCGGATCGACCGGCGTGATCGGCTCGCGCAGGGTGTTCAGCGGATCGGTCATCGCACACCCTCCGGGTCCTCATAGGCTGCGCGGAACGCGGAGCGGGCGCGGACCAGCAGTGCCTCGGTGGCATGCACGGTCCGTCCGAGATGCTCGGCGACCTGCGCAACCGGCAGCCCGTCGAGGTAGCGCAGGGTGAGCGCGGCGCGGTGGTGTGCACCCAGGGCGTCGAGCACCTGATGGGCCACCACGGTGTCGATCTCGACGTCCCACGGATCGTCGAGCTCGTAGCCGGTGGTTCGTACCAGCGAAAGGCCGCGTTGCTCACGATCGACGCGCCGCCAATGGTCGGCGAGTTTGTGCCGGGCCACCCCGATAAGCCAGCCAGTGGTGATCGGTGGCGCCGGCTGCTGGCGGGCTGCGGTCACGGCGGCGAGGAAGGTTTCCGCGGTGAGGTCCTGGGCCAGCATGCGGTCCCGGCAGCGCGACAGCAGGTAGCCGTGGACGTGGGGCAGCGCGGCGTCGTAGACCTCCAGCAACTCCAGCGCCGGGTCCGGCCGCACTTGTGGTTGCCCGCTCACACCCTCATC
>DASVWA010000379.1:0-20240 GCA_036389855.1 Pseudonocardiaceae bacterium | reverse complement strand
TCCGGGTACTTGTCGTGCAGGACCTTGGTGATCGCCGCAGTCAGCGTGGTCTTGCCGTGGTCGATGTGACCGATAGTCCCGATGTTGACGTGCGGCTTGGTCCGCTGGAACTTCGCCTTCGCCACTGGTCTCGTCCTCCTGCACTCGTTCTCTTGATCCGCCGGACCGTTGGCGGTCCTGTGTGGCGGCATGCTGTCAGGGTGGTCTCGGCGGACCTCCAGAGGGGGCCCTCGGTGCCCGCTGCTGCGGCTAGCCGCAGCCGAAGAGGATTACTTCATCATCCGCGTCCCGCAATGTCACTGCCGCTGCATATGAAGACTCTGGATGAGTGCGCGGCCTGCTCTTGTTCATCACTCACCCGTCGCCTTCGCGATGATCTCCTTGGACACGTTGGTCGGGACCTCAGCATAGGAGTCGAACTGCATCGTGTACTGCGCCCGACCCTGGGTCCGTGACCGCAGGTCGCCGACGTATCCGAACATCTCCGATAGCGGCACCAAGGCTTTAATGACGCGGGAACCGCTGCGCTCGTCCATCTGCTGGATGTGACCCCGCCGGGAGTTGAGGTCACCGATGACGTCACCCATGTAGTCATCGGGCGTGGTCACCTCGACCGACATCATCGGTTCCAGGATCACCGGGCTTGCCTTGCGTGCAGCCTCCTTGAGCGCCATCGATCCGGCGATCTTGAAGGCCATCTCGGAGGAGTCCACCTCGTGGTAGGCACCGTCGAGCAAGGTGACCTTCACGCCGACCAGCGGGTAACCCGCGAGCACGCCGTACTGCATGGCGTCCTGCGCCCCGGCATCCACCGACGGGATGTACTCCTTGGGAATCCGTCCACCGGTGACCTTGTTGTCGAACTCGTAGAGCGCGCCATCAGTGGTCTGCAGCGGCTCCAGCTTGATGATCACACGGGCGAACTGGCCTGAGCCACCTGTCTGCTTGCGGTGGGTGTACTCCAGCTTGTCCACCGTCTTTCGGATCGTCTCCCGGTACGCCACCTGGGGCTTACCGATATTCGCCTCAACCTTGTAGTCGCTGCGCATCCGGTTCACCAGCACTTCGAGGTGCAGCTCACCCATGCCTGCGATGATCGTCTGGCCGGTTTCGTCATCCTGCTGCACCTGGAAGGTGGGGTCCTCCTCGGCCAGCTTCTGAATCGCCGTGCCGAGCTTCTCCTGATCGCTCTTGGTCTTGGGCTCGATGGCGACCTGGATGACCGGTTCCGGGAAGGTCATCGACTCCAGGATGATCGGCGCCTGCGGGTCACACAGCGTGTCACCGGTGGTCGTCTCCTTCAGGCCGATCATCGCGTAGATGTGGCCGGCCCGGGCCTCGTCGACCGGATTCTCCTTGTTGGAGTGCATCTGGAAGAGCTTGCCAATGCGCTCCTTGCGCTCCTTGGTGGAGTTGATCACTTGCGAGCCCGCGCCGACTCGACCGGAGTAAACCCGGACGTAGGTCAGCTTCCCGAAGAACGGGTGCGCGGCGATCTTGAACGCGAGTGCGGAGAATGGCTCCTCTGTGGTGGGCTTGCGGATGGCGGGCGTCCCGTCGGGCAGCATCCCTTCCATCGGCGGGACGTCCAGCGGCGAGGGGAGGTAGTCAATCACCGCGTCCAGCATCGGCTGCACGCCCTTGTTCTTGAACGCCGAACCGCACAGCACCGGGTAGGCCTGGCTGTGCACGGTGAGCGTCCGGATGCCCGCCTTGATCTGCTCGGTGGTGAGCTCCTGGCCGCCAAGGTAGAGCTCCATCAGCTCATCGTCGGTCTCGACGACGGCCTCGAGAAGTTTTTCTCGGTACTCGTTCGCGGCCTCGACCAGGTTCGCCGGGATCTGCTCGACGGTGTAGTCCTCGCCCTTCTGAACCTCCCCGCGCCAGGTCAGCGCACGCATCCCAACCAGATCGACGACACCCTGGAAGTCGGACTCAGAACCGATCGGCAGCTGAATGACCAGTGGATTGGCGCCGAGGCGCTCGCGGATGGTGCGCACGGTGAAGTAGAAGTCCGCACCCAGCTTGTCCATCTTGTTGACGAAGCAGATGCGCGGGACGTCGTATTTGTCGGCTTGCCGCCACACCGTCTCGGACTGGGGCTCGACGCCCTCCTTGCCGTCGAAGACCGCAACGGCGCCATCGAGCACCCGAAGCGACCGCTCCACCTCGACGGTGAAGTCGACATGGCCTGGGGTGTCGATGATGTTGATCTGGTGGTCGTTCCAGAACGTGGTGGTCGCAGCAGAGGTGATCGTGATGCCACGCTTCTGCTCCTCCTCCATCCAGTCCATCGTGGCGGCGCCGTCGTGCACCTCACCGATCTTGTAGTTGATCCCGGTGTAGAACAGGACCCGCTCGGTGGTGGTGGTCTTGCCCGCGTCGATGTGCGCCATGATCCCGATGTTGCGGACCCTGGCGAGGTCGGTCAGCACTTCACGTGCCACGAGTGTTCATCCCTAGCTGTCTCGAAAGTAGTTCGTCACCAGCGGTAGTGCGCGAAGGCCTTGTTCGATTCGGCCATCTTGTGGGTGTCCTCACGGCGCTTCACGCTCGCCCCGAGGCCGTTGCTGGCGTCTAGCAGTTCGTTCATCAAGCGCTCGACCATGGTCTTCTCCCGCCGCTGCCGGGAAAATGTGATCAGCCAGCGAAGTGCGAGCGTCGTGGAGCGCACCGCACGCACCTCGACCGGAACCTGGTAGGTGGCGCCGCCGACGCGGCGGCTCTTCACCTCGATGGCCGGCTTGACGTTGTCCAGCGCGCGCTTGAGAGTGACCACCGGGTCGGTGCCGGTCTTGTCCCGGCAGCCCTCCAACGCTTGGTACACGATCTTCTCGGCCACCGAGCGTTTGCCCTCGACAAGCACCTTGTTCACCAGCTGGGTGACCAGCGGCGAGCCGTAGACCGGGTCGGAGATGAGCGGTCGCTTCGGGGGCGGACCTTTGCGAGGCATCAGCTCTTCTCCTTCTTCGCACCGTAGCGACTGCGGGCCTGCTTACGGCCCTTGACGCCCTGAGTGTCCAGCGATCCCCGGATGATCTTGTACCGGACGCCAGGAAGGTCCTTCACTCGGCCGCCGCGCACCAAGACGATGGAGTGCTCCTGGAGGTTGTGACCCTCACCTGGTATGTAAGCCGTCACCTCGACCTGACTGGTGAGCCGGACGCGGGCGACCTTGCGCAGCGCCGAATTCGGCTTCTTCGGCGTCGTCGTGTAGACGCGGGTACACACGCCGCGTCGCTGCGGGCTGCCCTTCAGTGCCGCAGTCTTGGTCTTTGCGACCTTGTCCTCGCGGCCCTTGCGGACCAGCTGCTGGATGGTAGGCATGGACCAGCTTTCTTCCGTCTTCTGGCGGTGGTGCTCTGTCATCTACTGCGCGTCTGGCTACTGCTGATCTGGCTATTACTCGTCTGGTACTCGTCTGGTACTCGTCGTCTGGTACTCGTCGTCTGGTACTCGTCTGGCGCTGTCGTGCTATCCGGTCGCCGGTGGGGCGTTCGCGGCCGGTCACTCCATAACCCGAGGTCGGGCGTGTCGCCGTTGGGCCCAGCCGATTGTCAGAATCGGTCCCGACTGGAGCTCGGCGGCACCCTCGCCAGGCCGGAGGTGGAGGATCCTGAGCAACTGGACCCGCACCGCCGGTGGTGCACCGCCAACAGGCACGCGGAGCTGCCCGACCAGAGTCGGGCACCGTGACTAGGATACCGGGGGCATTCGTGAAGGGTCAAAACGCCCCCTTCTTGCGGGCTGCGGACCGAGCCGCTGCGACCGGCCTCGACGCAGCGCCCAGCGTTATCTACTCTCCAGTAACTATGGATCTCGCAGGCAGGAAGGCGCTCATCACCGGTCACCGACGTGGCCCGCGCTAGGTATCACAACGCCTGCTGCGGGCGTTGCATTCCACGGTGTCGGCGACAGCCCGCACGGCGGGATGAGGAGGAGTGCGATGCCGGGACCGCTGGTTGGGCTGCGAGTGATCGAACTGGCCGGGATCGGTCCTGGGCCTCATGCGGCGATGTTGTTGGCTGATCTGGGCGCTGACGTCGTTCGAGTGGAACGCCCGTCAGGTGGTCTGCAGCTCGCCCCGCGCGAGAGCGACCAGATGCTTCGCGGCCGCCGCTCGGTGGCGCTCGACCTGAAGAATCCCGTCGACCGGGAAACCGTGCTGCGCCTGGTGGAGCGGACCGACGTGTTGATCGAGGGGCTGCGTGCCGGCGTCACGGAGCGGTTGGGCGTCGGGCCGGACGACTGCCTGTCCCGCAACCCGCGCCTGGTCTACGCGCGGATGACGGGATGGGGCCAGCACGGTCCGCTGGCCCGCCGTGCCGGGCACGACATCAACTACCTCGCGCTGACCGGTGTGCTGCACGCCATCGGGCACGCCGGAGGCCGGCCGGTGCCGCCGCTGAACCTCGTTGGCGACTTCGGTGGTGGTTCGATGTTCTTGGTAGTGGGAGTGTTGGCCGCGCTGTGGGAGCGGGAACGCTCCGGTATCGGTCAGGTCATTGACGCCGCCATGCTGGACGGGGTCAGCGTGCTCGCCCAAATGTTCTGGTCACTGCGGGCCTGCGGGTTGTGGAGCGACGAGCGGGGCCGCAACTTACTCGACTCCGGGGCGCCGTTCTATGACACCTACGCCTGCGCCGACGGTCGCTACGTCGCCGTCGGTGCGTTGGAACCGCAGTTCTACGCGGCGCTGCTGGAGGGGCTGGGGCTGGCCGGGCACGCGCTGCCCGCACAACTCGATCAGTCTCGTTGGCCAGAGTTGCGCCAGCGATTCACCGAAGTGTTCGCCAGTCGTAGCCGCGACGAGTGGGTGGCTGTTTTCGACGGAACCGACGCCTGCGTGACACCGGTGCTGTCGTTCGCCGAGGTGCCCACGCATCCGCATTCCGCAGCTCGTGGCACCGTCATCGAGCTCGACGGGGTGCCACAAGCGGCTCCCGCACCGCGGTTCTCGCGCACCGTCCCGGACCGGCCAACACCGCCGCCCCAACCCGGTGCCGACACCGCCGCAGTACTGGCCGACTGGGAGATCGCCCCCGACGTTGGTGGCTCTTCAAGGACCACCAACCCCCCTGATTGCTGCACATAACTGCGGCCAACCCCGCCAGCGGGGCTGGCGGGGTTGGCCGCAGTGAGAGATCTCCGAACCGGGGGTTGGTGGTCCTTGAAGAGCCACCAACCAACCGACCGGGTCAGCGGTAGTCGCGACCGAAGTCGTAATCGTCCAAGGGGACAGCGGCTCCGGTTCCGGCGCCGAACACGTCGGGTGAGTAGTAGCCGTCGTCGTAGGACGGGATCGCGTAGGCCGCGGCCCGTGCCTCCTCTGTGGGCTGCACCTCGATGTTGCGGTACCGGTTGATCCCGGTGCCAGCCGGGATCAGCTTGCCAATGATCACATTCTCCTTCAGCCCGAGCAGCTTGTCGCTCTTACCCTGGATCGCCGCATCAGTGAGGATCTTGGTCGTCTCCTGGAACGATGCCGCGGACAGCCACGACTCAGTCGCCAACGACGCCTTGGTGATCCCCATCAGGACCGGACGGCCTGAGGCAGGCTCGGCACCTTCGGCAACCACCCGCCGGTTCTCCGACTCGAACTCACCGCGCTCGGCAAGCCCACCAGGAAGGAATTCGGTAGCGCCCGAATCGATGATCGTCACCCGGCGTAGCATCTGCCGAACGATGACCTCGATGTGCTTGTCGTGGATGTCCACACCCTGTGACCTGTACACCTGCTGGACCTCGCGGACCAAGTGCAGCTGAACCTCCCGTGGCCCCATCACACGCAGCACCTCGTGCGGATCCACCACACCCTCGAGCAACTTCTGCCCGACGGTCACGTGGTCGCCGTCGGCCACTGGGCGCTCGGTGCCGTCGACGGTGATCACAGCAAGCCGCTGCCGCTTCGACAGCTTGTCGTAGACAATCTCCTCACTACCGTCGTCCGGAATGATGGTGATCTTCCAGAACTTCTCGCCGTCCTCGACGCGCACTCGGCCATCGGCATCAGCGATCGGCGCCATGCCCTTGGGCACCCGGGCCTCGAACAGCTCCTGGACCCTGGGCAGACCGGTGGTGATGTCTTCGCCGGCGATCCCACCCTGGTGGAAGGTGCGCATGGTCAGCTGGGTACCGGGCTCACCGATGGACTGCGCGGCCACAATGCCGACCGCCTCGCCCACATCGACGAGCTTGCCGGTGGCCATGGAGCGGCCGTAGCACACCGCACACACCCCATTAGCCGCTTCACAGGTGAGCACAGAGCGCACCTTGACCCGCAAGACGCCCGCCCTGAGTAGCGTCTCGATCGCCACATCGCCCAGGTCCGCACCTCGCGGCAGGATCATCGAGCCGGAGTCGTCCAGCACGTCCTCTGCGGTGCAGCGGGCGTACAGGCTCGTCTGCACGTAACGGTGGCGCATCAGAGCACCGTCCGGTCCAGCCTCAGCGACTGGCATCTGGATCCCACGCTCGGTACCGCAGTCGTTCTCCCGCACGATGACGTCCTGCGAGACGTCGACCAAGCGACGGGTGAGGTATCCGGAGTCGGCGGTCCGCAGTGCAGTATCGGCCAGCCCCTTGCGGGCGCCGTGGGTGGCGATGAAGTACTCCAGCACGCTCAGGCCCTCGCGGAAGTTGGCCTTGATCGGTCGCGGGATGTACTCCCCCTTGGGGTTGGAGACCAGGCCGCGCATGCCGGCCAGGGACCGAACCTGAGTCATGTTCCCGGCCGCACCGGAGGACACGATCGTGAAGACCGGGTTGTCCTCCGGGAAGTTCGCCTCCATTGCCTTGGCGACCTCGTCAGTGGCCTGAGACCAGATCTTCACCAGCTCGCCGTTACGTTCATCCCGGGAGAGCACACCACGCTGGTAGCGCTTCTCCACCTGGTCGGCCTTGGCCTCGTACTGGTCGAGGATTTCCTGCTTGGAGGCCGGCACCACCACGTCGGAGCTGGACAGCGTCACACCGGAGCGGGTAGCCCAGTGGAAGCCGGCGTCCTTGAGCTTGTCCAGCGTCTGCGCGACGGCGACCATCGGGTAGCGCTCGGCGAGATCGTTGACGATCGCAGCCTGCCGCTTCTTGGGAAGCACATCATTGACGTAGGGGTAGTCCTCGGGCAGCAGGTCATTGAACAGCACCCGGCCTACGGTGGTGTCCGCGATCCACGCCGCTTCCGGCTCCCAGCCCTGAGTCTCCCGAAGACGGGGTTGCTCGCTCAGCGGGGGTACCACGTTGCGTAGCCGGACCCGGACCTTGGCCTGCAACCCGATGGTGCCGCGGTCCAGCGCCATCAATGCCTCGGCAGGTGAGGAGAACGAGCTGCCCTCACCCTGGTCGCCCTCGCGGAGCTTGGTGAGGTGGTACAGCCCAGTAACCATGTCCAGCCGGGGCATCGCCAGCGGACGACCTGAAGCCGGGGACAGGATGTTGTTGCTGGACAGCATCAAAATCCGAGCCTCGGCCTGCGCCTCGGCCGACAGCGGCAGGTGCACCGCCATCTGGTCACCGTCGAAGTCGGCGTTGAACGCCTCGCAGACCAGTGGATGCAGCTGGATGGCCTTGCCCTCGACCAGCTGGGGTTCGAAGGCCTGGATACCCAGACGGTGCAGGGTCGGCGCCCGGTTCAACAGGACCGGGTGCTCGGTGATGACCTCCTCGAGGACATCCCACACCTGCGGACGCTGCCGCTCCACCATCCGCTTGGCTGACTTGATGTTCTGCGCGTGGTTGAGATCCACCAGACGCTTCATCACGAACGGCTTGAACAGCTCCAGTGCCATCTGCTTGGGCAGACCACACTGGTGCAGTTTCAGCTGAGGACCGACCACGATGACCGAACGGCCCGAGTAGTCCACTCGCTTGCCGAGCAGGTTCTGCCGGAACCGTCCCTGCTTGCCCTTGAGCAGATCCGACAACGACTTCAGCGGGCGGTTTCCTGGTCCGGTCACCGGACGGCCGCGGCGGCCGTTGTCGAACAGCGCGTCGACGGCCTCCTGCAGCATCCGCTTCTCATTGTTGACGATGATCTCTGGAGCACCCAGATCGATGAGCCGCTTGAGCCGGTTGTTCCGATTGATCACCCGGCGATAGAGATCATTGAGGTCAGAGGTGGCGAACCGGCCACCGTCGAGCTGCACCATGGGACGAAGATCGGGAGGGATCACCGGAACACAGTCCAGGACCATGCCCATCGGATTGTTGCGGGTGGCCTGGAAAGCCGCGACGACCTTGAGACGTTTGAGCGCCCGCAGTTTTTTCTGGCCTTTGCCGGTACGAATGGTCTCGCGCAGATTATCCGATTCGGCGTCGATATCGAAGTTCTCCATCAACTTCTGGATGGCTTCGGCACCCATGGCACCGGTGAAGTAGTCACCGTAACGATCATAAAGCTCGCGGTAGAGCAGCTCGTCCACGATGAGCTGGCCGACGTCGAGTTTGGTGAAGGTCTCCCAGATCTCCTCGAGCCGGTCGATCTCGCGCTGGGCACGGTCACGCAGCTGGCGCATCTCGCGCTCGCCGCCCTCCTTGACCTTGCGCCGCACGTCGCTCTTGGCGCCTTCGGCCTCCAGCTCAGCAAGGTCGGCCTCGAGCTTCTGCGCACGTGCCTCGATGTCAGCGTCGCGGCGGTCCTCCAACCGCTTACGCTGAACACCGATCTCGCTCTCCAGAGTGGGGAGATCGTTGTGCCGCTCCTGCGCGTTCACCGCCGTGATGGCGTAGGCGGCGAAGTAGATGATCTTCTCAAGATCCTTGGGAGCAAGGTCGAGTAGGTAGCCCAGCCTGCTCGGGACACCCTTGAAGTACCAGATGTGGGTTACCGGTGCAGCCAGCTCGATGTGGCCCATCCGCTCGCGACGCACCTTGGCGCGGGTGACCTCGACACCGCAGCGCTCGCAGATGATTCCTTTGAAACGCACACGCTTGTACTTACCGCAATAGCATTCCCAGTCCCGAGTGGGACCGAAAATCTTCTCGCAGAAGAGCCCGTCCTTCTCCGGCTTCAGCGTACGATAATTGATGGTCTCCGGCTTCTTGACCTCGCCGAAGGACCACTGGCGGATGTCCTCTGCGGTCGCGAGGCCGATGCGGAGCTCGTCGAAGAAGTTGACGTCAAGCACGTCTGCTTCCTTCTCCCTATGTTGATGAAATCCCTATGGTGACAAAAAACATATTCGTTCCGTGCGGGGTATTCGCTTGCTTCGTACCTAAGCGTGCGGCGCGAGGGTGGGCGGGAGGACCACCCCCGCGCCGCACACGGTCTTAGCCAGCCGTTACTGCACGACGTCGTCTACCGACGGCGCTTCGGGCCGGTTGAGGTTGATGCCGAGATTGGCAGCGGCCCGCTCCAGGTCTTCATCGTCGGAGTCGCGCATCTCGATCGCCGCGCCGTCGCTGGAGAGAACCTCGACGTTGAGGCATAGCGACTGCAGCTCCTTGAGCAACACCTTGAACGACTCAGGAATTCCGGGCTCGGGAATGTTCTCGCCCTTGACGATGGCCTCGTACACCTTCACCCGGCCGAGCACATCATCGGACTTGATGGTCAACAGTTCCTGCAGTGTGTATGCCGCCCCGTAGGCCTGCATGGCCCAACACTCCATCTCGCCGAAGCGCTGACCACCGAACTGCGCCTTTCCACCCAGCGGCTGCTGCGTGATCATCGAGTATGGGCCGGTCGAGCGAGCGTGAATCTTGTCATCGACCAGGTGCAGCAGCTTGATGATGTACATGTAGCCGACCGCGATCGGATAGGGGTACGGCTCACCGGTACGGCCGTCGTACAACTGCGCCTTGCCGTTGGACCCGACCATCTGGTCGCCGTCCCGGTTGGGGCGGCTCGAGCCCAGTAGCCCGGTGATCTCCTCCTCCCGAGCGCCGTTGAATACCGGTGTGGCGACCAAGCTGCCGGGTTCGGACTGGTACAACTCCTCGGGCAGCCGAGAAGCCCAGTCCGGATCACCGTCGATCTGCCACCCGCTTTTGGCGATCCACCCGAGGTGGGTCTCCAGGATCTGTCCGATATTCATCCGGCGCGGCACACCATGGGTGTTGAGGATGATGTCCACCGGCGTGCCATCGGTCAGGAACGGCATGTCCTCTACCGGCAGGATCTTGCCGATGACGCCCTTGTTGCCGTGCCGGCCGGCGAGCTTGTCGCCGTCCTGGATCTTGCGCTTCTGCGCGACGTAGACCCGGACCAGCTCGTTGACGCCAGGCGACAGCTCGTCGTCGTCTTCCCGGGAGAACACCCGGATGCCGATGACTTTCCCGGTTTCGCCGTGCGGGACCTTGAGGCTGGTGTCGCGAACCTCGCGGGCCTTCTCGCCAAAGATGGCGCGAAGCAATCGCTCCTCAGGAGTCAGCTCGGTTTCGCCCTTCGGCGTCACCTTGCCGACCAGGATGTCTCCGGCCTGTACCTCAGCACCGATCCGGATGATGCCTCGCTCGTCGAGATCCGCCAGCACCTCCTCGGAGACGTTCGGGATGTCGCGAGTGATTTCCTCAGCACCCAGCTTGGTGTCCCGGGCATCGATCTCGTGCTCATCGATGTGGATCGACGTGAGCACGTCGTCCTGCACCAGGCGCTGGCTCAGGATGATCGCGTCCTCGTAGTTGTGGCCCTCCCACGGCATGATGGCCACGAGCAGGTTCTTGCCCAGAGCCATCTCGCCGGAGTCGGTGCACGGTCCGTCGGCGATCACATGACCGACCTCAACCCGGTCCCCCTCGGCCACGATGGGCCGCTGGTTGATGCAGGTGCCCTGGTTGGACCGGTGGAACTTGTGCATCCGGTAGGTCTGCCGCGTGCCGTCGTCGGCCATGACGGTGACGTAGTCGGCGCACAGCTCCTCGACCACACCGGCCTTGTCGGCAACCACGACATCGCCGGCATCCACCGCGGCCCGCAGCTCCATGCCGGTTCCCACCAGCGGCGCCTCGCTGCGCAGCAGCGGCACCGCCTGGCGCTGCATGTTGGCACCCATCAGAGCGCGGTTGGCGTCGTCGTGCTCGACGAACGGGATCATCGCGGTGGCAACCGACACCATCTGCCGCGGCGAGACGTCCATGTAATCCACGCCGAACGGGTCGATGTAGTCGACGTCGCCACCCTTGCGACGAACCAGCACGCGCTCCTCGGCGAAGT
Source organism: Pseudonocardiaceae bacterium (assembly GCA_036389855.1). Classification (GTDB taxonomy): domain Bacteria; phylum Actinomycetota; class Actinomycetes; order Mycobacteriales; family Pseudonocardiaceae. The sequence continues at coordinate 9,088 of DASVWA010000379.1, read as the reverse complement.
GGCCGTCCTCGGCCAGCACCGCGTTGGCCTGCGCGATGACGTGCCGATCCTCCTCATCCGCAGTGAGGTAGTCGATCTGCTCGGTGACCAGACCGTCGACCACCTTGCGGTAGGGCGTCTCGATGAAACCGAACGGGTTGACCCGGGCATAGGAGGACAGCGAACCGATGAGCCCGATATTCGGGCCCTCCGGGGTCTCAATCGGGCACATCCGGCCGTAGTGCGAATGGTGCACGTCGCGGACCTCGAAGCCGGCCCGCTCCCGGGACAAGCCACCGGGCCCGAGGGCGGACAGCCGCCGCTTGTGGGTCAACCCGGCCAGCGGATTGGTCTGGTCCATGAACTGGGACAGCTGGGACGTTCCGAAGAACTCCTTGATCGCCGCTACCACTGGGCGGATGTTGATCAGGGTCTGCGGCGTGATGGCCTCGACGTCCTGGGTCGTCATCCGCTCGCGCACGACACGCTCCATGCGGGACAGGCCGACCCGGATCTGATTCTGAATCAGTTCACCCACGGTGCGCAGCCTGCGGTTACCGAAGTGGTCGATGTCGTCGGTCTCCACCGGGACCACGGCATCCGGACCGCCACTGGCGGCAGGCATCGTCGTCTCGCCTGCATGCAGCCGAACCAGGTAGTCGATGGTGGTGACGATGTCGTCCTCGGTGAGCACCCCGTTGCGGTGCGGCAGGGCCAGACCCAACTTCTTGTTGACCTTGTACCGGCCCACCTTGGCAAGGTCGTAGCGCTTGACCTTGAAAAAGAGGTTCTCCAGCAGCGCTTGGGCGCTCTCCTTGGTCGGCGGCTCGCCCGGGCGCAGTTTGCGGTAGATGTCCAGCAGCGCCTCATCGGGGCCACCGGTGTGATCCTTTTCCAGGGTGGCGAGCAGCGTCTCGGAGTGCGCGAATCGAGCGGCGATCTGCTCAGTCGTCCAGCCCAGTGCCTTGAGCAGCACCGTCACCGGCTGGCGACGCTTGCGGTCGATCCGCACGCCCACCGTGTCACGCTTGTCCACATCGAACTCCAGCCACGCACCCCGGCTGGGAATGATCTTGACGCTGAAGATGTCCTTGTCGGTGGTCTTGTCCACCGCGTGGTCGAAGTACACCCCCGGAGAGCGGACGAGCTGGGACACCACAACCCGCTCGGTCCCGTTGATGATGAAGGTGCCTTTGCTCGTCATCATCGGGAAGTCACCCATGAACACCGTCTGAGACTTGATCTCACCGGTGTTGTTGTTGGTGAACTCGGCTGTGACGAACAAGGGCGCCGCGTAGGTCATGTCCTTGTCCTTGCACTCCTCCACGGAGGCCTTGACCTCGTCGAAACGAGGATCAGAAAAGGACAGGGCCATCGAGCCGGAGAAATCCTCGATCGGGGAAATCTCCTCAAGTACCTCCGCGAGGCCACCCACCGGCTCGTCGTCACCGGCTTCGATGCGGCGCTGGAACCATTCATCGGCACCAACCAGCCACTCGAACGATTGGAGCTGGAGATCCAGAAGGTCGGGCACCTCGAGCGGCTCGCGGATCTTCGCGAACGATGGCCGGGCTGGGGCTCCCGGAAGGCGGGGTACGGAGATATTCGCAGCAGAGGACTTGGTCGGGCGGGAGACTGCCAAGATGCGTCCTTCCGAACACTAGCGCTGCCGAGCCCAGGTACGCATGGTCTGCGCTGACCACGCTGCCTGCGCTGTAGTTCGTGCAGTTACTGATGTAGTTATGGCGATACTGTGGTTGAGACCGACTGTGGCGATACCGTGGTACTGCTTGACTGTGGTACTGCTTGAGGTTGAGCAGCTGGTGCCGTTCACGCCGCCCTGCTGTTCAGACAAGCCCCAGTACCCCGGTAGCACAGGGGAAACAAGGAGAGGGCAGCGCAAAGAAGCAGTCTAACCGCTAGGACGGCGACTGTCCAGCACCGGGCGAAACCCGGCGCGAGCGTGCTCCTAGAGTGACCTGCGGCACGCCGCCCGTCAAGAGCTCATCGTCCGATCAGTGGTCGGATACGCACGATCAGCGGCCAAAAGTCCGATCGGCTCCGCCTATCGCGGGGTTTGGGTCGAGTCGGGTGGGACCGTCTAATGCCTAGCAGAAGGTCGCTGCGGTCAGAACGGTGCCACGTCGGCGATCTTCCAGCTGCCGTTGATTCGCTGGGCAGTGACGGTGAGCCCCAGCATAGGCGGTGGCTGGGGGCCTTGCTTGGCTTGCCGCTCGAGGAAGACCACCACGACCGCGCGGTCACCGTCGAGCATCTTGACCCCGAGCGCCGGCACGGTCGTCACGACCACGGCCTGCTGCGAGGGCGCCAACTCCCGCACTTGAGCGAACTGCTGGCGATACTCCTGGACCAACGGACCGGTGATGACGCCGGCAGCGGCCCGCTCGTTGGCATCCAACCGGGCGAAGTCGTAGGAGAAGATGCTTTCCACCGCAGCGCGCACCTGCTCGGAGACCTGGGCGGTGTCCTCGGTGTCGACTAATGCGTCATTGCTCGCCGCCGCAGACCCGAGCAGCTGGTTGGCCTCGCCGCGGAACCATGCCGCGAGACCCAGCGCGATCACCAACGCAGCCACCAGCCCCACCAGTGTTGCCACCCCGGTCAGACGCCGGGGCGGCTTGGCCACCTGCTCGGTAGGGGCATCGAATTGTGGCCGGGTCGGGATGGTCATGCGATCTCCGAGTCCCCTTCGCTATTTCGTGGGCACGGGCGTGGGCGCAGGGCACGCTCCGGTCAACGGGATGGCGTCACCGACCGGTACCAGCTTGTCGATCTTCCAGGCATCACCATCGCGGCGCATGTCGAGTTGGATGCGCCTGCGCACGCAGCTTGCTCCGCCACCGTCGAACTGGGATGTGACATCGACCCCGACGAGCACTCGCGCAGTGCCGGAATCCTCATCGAGCGCGGCGACCGCCCCGTCGATAACCCTGGCGGTGGTGGTCGTTTTCGAGTCGGTGATGGCGCGCGCATAGTTGTCCCGATTGGTTCGCACCTCTCCCAGCAGCGACCCGGCCGCCGACTGCTCCCAGAGCGCCAACCCCTCCTGCACCCGCCGATGATCGACCGTGTTGAGGTTGATCACGGTCTGCTGGGCATCCTGGAGCACAGCGTCTCGGGCTACCCCTCGGGAGAGCGAGTCATCATGCGCGGCGCGATACCAGGCCACGCCGAACCAACCGGCGACAATGAAGGCGAGCACGGCGAGCACCGCAACCGCAAAGGTGGCGGTGCGAAGCGGTCCGCCCAGGAAGTGCCGGATGGCGGCGGTGCTGGTCATGGCCGTCCAGGGTAGAGAGGTGACGTCGGGTAGGTGTGAGGCTCCACATGGCCCAGTTCATAGTCGGCCACTGGCTCGGCGGGCTGATCGTGTTGCTGTACGCCACTGAGCAGGGCACAGGAGGGGGAAAGACCACGCTCGATAAACCTGTGCGGCGCTGCCCGGACCTCTACCACGAGGTGTTCAACGAACCCGACTGCGACGAGGTGCTCACCGACCTGGTGTGCTGGGCTCGAACGCGCCAGCGGGCTGAGCGGTCACGGCAAGGCCGGATAACCCGCGCAGCCCGCTGAACGCGACTGGCCGTCGATATGTGGCTTTCTCAGGTCAGGCTGACCTTGGCACCGGCCTCTTCCAGTTTGGCCTTGGCGGCGTCGGCCTGGTCCTTCGGCACGCCCTCCAGCAGTGGCTTGGGCGCGCTCTCGACGAGGTCCTTGGCCTCCTTGAGACCCAGCCCGGAGACGACCTCCCGGACCACCTTGATCACCTGGATCTTTTTCTCGCCGATGGCTTCAAGGACGACGTTGAACTCGTCCTTCTCCTCAGCGGCCGGGGCCTCGGTGGCTCCCCCGACCGGACCCGCCGCCACCGCGACCGGCGCCGCGGCGGTGACATCAAAGGTTTCCTCGAACTTCTTTACGAACCCGCTCAACTCGAGCAGCGTCATGTCCTTGAATACATCGAGCAGCTCGTCGGTGCTCAGCTTCGCCATGATGGCATTCTCCTTGTCGTCGTCTTCGATAGTCGTCATAGTCGCCGGGCTCGATCAGTCTTCGGCGCTGTCACCGGCCGGTTGCTGCTCCTGCTGCTTGTCCCGCAGTGCCGCGGCCAACCGGGCGACCTGGGAGGCCGGCTCAGCGAACAGCCTGGCGACCTTGGAGAGGTTGGCCTGCATCGTGCCGGCCAGCTTGGCCAGCAGCACCTCACGAGACTCCAGGTCCGCGATCTGGGCGACCTCCGCGACGGTCAGCGGCCGGCCGTCGAGGTAGCCGCCCTTGATGACCAGGGCGTTGTTGTCCCTGGCAAAGTCACGCAGTGCCTTGGCGGCGTTGACCGGCTCGCCTTGGACGAATGCGATCGCGGTTGGGCCGACGAACAATGCGTCCAGGCCCTCCACGCCGGCATCGGCCGCCGCGCGCGAAACCAGACTGTTCTTGGCGACCCGATAGGTGGTTGTCTCGCCGAGGGAACGGCGCAGGCTGGTCAGTTGCGTCATGGAGAGGCCGCGGTACTCGGTCACGACTGCAGCGTTGGCAGTGCGGAACCGTTCCGCGATCTCGGCGACGGCGTCGACCTTGTCCGGCCTGGCCATGGATCGCCTCCTCCTGTTGTGGGCAATGGGATGTGGTGCACAGGCCCGGAGACGATGAACGCCCCAGCGCAGCAGGCGCGGGGGCGTAGCCACACGGCGTCGAAAGCACCGTATGACGAAACGACCACGTCCTCCTACGCGGGCCGCCCGCACTCGCGGGACCTTCGTCCGTGCCGGTAGGCACTTCAGACCAGCGGTCTTCGGTGGAACTGCAGTCAGCTTACGGGACGTCAGCACAAACCCGGCCATCAACCCCACTCGACCGAGCAGCGACAAGCATCCGGGTGGCGCTCAGGTGGCCGCGGGATCGTCGACCAGCAGGTTGCGGGTACGGTTGGGGTCGACGGGGATGCCGGGACCCATGGTGGTCGAGAAGTTCACCTTTTTCAGGTAGCGCCCCTTGGCCGCCGACGGCTTGGCCCGCAGCACCTCGTCGAGGGCGGCGGCATAGTTCTCCACCAGCTTGGTGGTGTCGAAAGACACCTTACCGATGATCAGGTGGAGATTGGACTGCTTGTCCACCCGAAAGTTGATCTTGCCACCCTTGATGTCGGTGATGGCCTTGGCGACGTCGGGCGTCACCGTGCCGGTCTTCGGGTTGGGCATCAGGCCTCGGGGACCGAGGATCCTGGCGATCCGACCGACCTTGGCCATCTGGTCCGGCGCTGCGATGGCGGCGTCGAAGTCCAGCCACCCGCCCTGGATGCGCTCGATGAGGTCGTCGGAGCCCACTGCGTCGGCACCGGCGGCTGTTGCTTCGGCGGCCCGGTCGCCACTGGCGAAGACGATGACGCGGACGGTCTTGCCGGTGCCATGCGGCAGATTCACCGTGCCGCGAACCATCTGATCGGCCTTGCGAGGGTCCACGCCCAACCGCATGGCCACCTCGACGGTGGCGTCCATCTTGGTCGCGGACGTCTCCTTGGCCAAAGCCGCGGCCTCCAGCGGGCTGTAGAGGCGGCTGCTGTCGACCTTGTCCAAGGCCTGGCGATAGTTTTTGCTGCGCTTCATGTCACTGCCCTTCGGAGGGATCAGTCGTGGTACGGGCCAGCGCCTGGCCCTCCCACGCGTACCGGGTACCGCTACTGCTGCTGCGCTTCGTCCCTGCTGTGATGATGGCTCGCTGTGATGATGGCTCGGCCCTGCACGCAGGCCTCGCCCAAGTCTCAGTCGCAATGCTTCGACCCTGCAAGCAGGTCTCAGTCGACGACTGTGATGCCCATTGATCGAGCTGTTCCCGCAATGATCTTGATCGCGGCGTCGATGTCGTTGGCGTTGAGGTCTTCCTGTTTGCGCTCGGCGATGGCCCGCAGCTGCGCACGGTCGACTCGGGCGACCTTGGTCTTGTGCGGCTCTGCCGACCCCTTGGCTATCCCGGCCGCCTTGAGCAGCAGGACGGAGGCAGGTGGAGTCTTGAGCACGAAGTCGAACGAGCGATCCTCGTACACCGAGATCACCGCAGGGACGATCTCGCCACGGCTGTTCTGCGTGGCAGCGTTGTAGGCCTTGCAGAACTCCATGATGTTCAAACCGTGCGGACCCAGCGCCTGCCCGACCGAGGCCGGATTCGCGGTGCCGGCCTCCAGCGCGAGCTTCACGGTGGCAGTGAGCCTCTTTCTCCTCTTGGGGGGCATGGTTCCTTCCTCAGGCTGTCCAGTTAGAGCTTGGCGACTTGGCTGAACGAGAGCTCGACCGGGGTCTCCCGGCCGAAGATCGAAACCAGCACCTTGAGCTTCTGCGCGTCGGCGTTGACCTCGTTGATCGTGGCCGGCAGCGTGGCGAACGGTCCGTCCATGACAGTGACCGACTCACCCACCTCGAAGTCGACCTCGATCGCGGAACCGGCTGCGCCCGAGCCCGCTGCCTGCTTACCCACACCGGCTGCCACCTTCGGCTGCTCCACCCGCGGGGCCAGAAATTTCAGCACCTCGTCCAGGGTCAGCGGCGAGGGTCGCGAGGTGGCGCCGACGAACCCGGTGACTCCGGGGGTGTTGCGAACCGCACTCCACGAGGCGTCGTTGAGGTCCATCCGAACCAGGATGTAGCCAGGCAGCACCTTGCGCTGCACCTGCTTACGCTGACCGTTCTTGATCTCGGTGACCTCTTCGGTGGGCACTTCGACCTGGAAGATGAAGTCCTCCACGTCCAGCGTTTGCACCCGAGTCTCCAGATTCGCCTTCACCTTGTTCTCGTAACCGGCGTAGGAGTGCACCACGTACCATTCGCCGGGAGCGGCGGCCAGTGCGGACCGGAGCTCCTCGACGGGGTCCGCAGCCTTATCGCGCTCGATCTCGGCCGTTTCGGCATCATGGGACGCCTCATCGGCGATCTCAGGTCTCTCGGCGCTTTCGACGAGCTGCACCGCCTCGGACGGCTCGGCAGGCTGCGTGTCGAACAGCTCCGTCAGCTCCGGCCGGCCTTCGGGGGAGGTCACAGTGGGTCTCGCTTCCTCTCATACGTCATGTGTCGTGCTGGTGGGCTGTCAGCCGAACACGCTCAACATGACCCTGCCCAACCCCATGTCCATCAGTGCCACGAACGCGACCATGAAACTGACAAAAACCAGCACGACCGTGGTGTAGACCACCAGTTCCCGACGGGTTGGCCAGATCACCTTGCGCAGCTCGGAAACGACCTCGCGGAGGAACCGGATCAGCCGGGCCGGCGCAGATGCCTTGGTGTCGGTAGCGCCCCGTGGCCTGGTCGGCTGATCCTTGCCGGCGATGCCGGATGGCTCCGTTCCAGCGGGTCGGCTGGAGGACCGTTGCCGACGCGCAGCAGCGGCGGAGGTGGGCTGCGGGGCGTCGTCCAAGTCTTCGGGACGCTCCTCCCGTTCCTCCGTCTCGCGGGCGCGATCGTCGCTCACGCTGATGGTCCTCCGCTCGGCCGGGCCGATCGCTGTTAGGTGGTCGCTGGTCGGGTCGTCGCTTGGTTCTCATCGACGCAGGGGCGACAGGACTTGAACCTGCAACCTGCGGTTTTGGAGACCGCTGCTCTGCCAGTTGAGCTACACCCCTTTGCGGACGCCCCAGGGACGCCTCGACGGATACCAGTACACCGCCCGGGCCACGGCCATCACCGGGCACGAAGGATCCACTGGTAATCCAGACACCAGAGTGTAGGCCACCACAGCTGCTGCACTCCAACTGCCCGGTCGCCAGCCGTATTCCAGATGCGGTGAGGCGGGCATCACGCCGTCTCAGGGGGACCGGGTGTGCCAGTGGAGTGAGACGATGCTGGGCATGGCGGCACCCCATCGGATCAGTACTCGTCGCATCTCCGCCCGGGTCGGCAGCATCTCCGAGTCGGCCACCCTCGCGGTGGACTCGAAGGCAAAGGCGCTGCGGGCGGCTGGTCGTCCGGTGATCGGCTTCGGTGCCGGAGAGCCCGACTTTGCGACGCCGCCGGAGATCGTGCAGGCAGCGGTGGCGGCGTGCGCGGATCCGGCCAACCATCGCTACACGCCCACCGCCGGCCTGCCTGAACTGCGGGCGGCCATCGCAGCCAAGACCAGCAGGGACTCCGGCTACCAGATCGAGCCACGCCAGGTACTTATCACCAACGGTGGCAAGCAGGCCGTGTATCAGGCGTTCGCCACGTTGGTCGATCCGGGCGACCAAGTACTGCTACCCGCGCCCTACTGGACGACCTACCCGGAGGCGATCGCGCTGGCGGGCGGGGAGCTGGTGGTGCTCCCCACTGACGAGCACAGTGGCTACCTGCCCAGCGTCTCGCAGCTTGAGGCCGCACGGACCGAGCGCACGAAGATCTTGCTGTGGTGCTCACCGTCAAACCCGTCCGGAGCGGTGGCGCCACCGGACCTTGTGGTCGAGGTCGGGCGCTGGGCCGCCGAACACGGGCTGTGGGTGGTCACCGACGAAATCTACGAACACCTGGTCTATGATGGCGTCCGGGCGCAGTCGATGCCGGTCGCGGTGCCCGAGCTGGCGCAGCAGTGCGTGGTGCTCAACGGCGTGGCCAAGACCTACGCGATGACCGGTTGGCGGGTCGGCTGGCTGATCGGGCCGCCGGACGTGGTGACGGCGGCGACCAACCTGCAATCGCACCTGAGCTCCAATGTCAGCAACGTGGCTCAACGTGCCGCACTGGCTGCGGTATCCGGACCACTGGACGCGGTTGCCCGGATGCGCGAGGCCTTTGACCGCAGGCGGCGCACCATCGTCGAGCTGCTGTCCGGCATCGAGGGCGTGACATGCCCAGTGCCCTACGGTGCGTTCTACGCCTATCCCTCGGTCAAGGACTTGCTGGGCCGCTCGCTACGCGGAGCCACGGTGCGCACCAGCGTCGAGCTGGCCGCAGCCGTGCTGGAGCACGCTGAGGTCGCCGTGGTGCCCGGTGAGGCCTTTGGCACGCCCGGGTACTTCCGCCTGTCCTACGCCCTAGGCGACGAAAACCTGCGCACCGGAGTCACGCGGATGGCAAAGCTACTGGCTGAGGTTACCTAGCCTAAAATCAAATCAGGCGCCCAGTGCCCT
>DASVWA010000378.1:0-15376 GCA_036389855.1 Pseudonocardiaceae bacterium | reverse complement strand
TCTGCGCCGCGCTCTGCGGGTCTGTGAACGGCTCGAGTGCGGCATGGTCGGGCTCAACAAGGGCCTGGTGTCCAACCCGGCGGCGCCCTTCGGCGGCGTCAAGCACTCCGGGCTGGGTCGCGAAGGCGGCTCGGTCGGCATTAACGAGTTCCTCGAGACCAAGTACGTAGCCCTCGCCACCTGAGGGGCCGCGTGCACCCCGGCGTGTCGGTCTCCCCTGCAGGGTGTGTCCGCTCTCCTGCACGGTGTGTGGTCTCTTGACCAGGGCCGACCGTTCCAGCCGGGCGGGGTTGTGTCCTGGGTGGCGCCTGCGGGCAACACGGCCGTGAGCATCTGGTGCTGAAGATTGTTGGCTCCATGACGAGGCGTTGCACGAGGCAGACGGCCTGCGGGTATGGGATGGCGATGGCACGGTACCGTTGATCGACATGCTGGTGGCCGGCCAGAGCAGCGTTCTTGCCAGCCTGCTGAACCGGCTGTGGATCGAGCCCCGGTAGGACATTCGTTGCGCTCGCTGCGCAGCATGTGCGACAGGTGGGCTGACGAGTTCGAATAGAAGTACGCAGCCACCGAGGCGCGCCAGAGCATCGGTTGATCCGGGCTTGCGCGGGTTGGGATGCAGCTGTTCCGGAGCGTCCCAGCCACGGCCGAGCGTTCGGTGTTGCTATGTAACGATCTACATTCCGACTACGTGTTAGCCACGAGATGCGAGCCGTGGTTGGTTATCGACCCGAAGCCGTACCTAGGCGACCCGACCTACGACCCGCTCCAGCACATGCTCAACTTCCCCGGACCGGCTCATTGCGGACCCCGCCAGCTTCGCCCGGCGCATGGCCAACTGCTAGAACTCGATGCCGAACGGCTACGGCAGTGGTTCTTCGCCCGCTGCCTGCAGGAGTCTCCCCGACCAGCCGCACCTACAAAGCGCAGCCATCGAACTCGCGCCTTGATATCGGTAGCGGCGACATCGGTAGCGGCCGCGTCCCGAAGGTCATTTCCTGTGGTGAGCACCCGAAGCGGGAAGCCGTCCCGCGGCCTCGTCGAGATCGGGGATGTGCTCGGCACTGAGGTTATCCGCCTTGTCGGGGGCGAGGTAGCGCACGATCCGAGCGGGGTTGCCCACCGCGACGACGTTGGCCGGCAGGTCGCGGACCACTACGGCGCCGGCGCCGACCACGGTGTCTCGCCCGATGCTGACGCCTGGCAGCACGATGGCTCCACCGCCGAGCCAGACGTTGTCGCCGATCGTGATCGGCTGGGCGGCCTCCCACTTGGCACGCCGCGGTTGCGGCTCGACCGGATGAGTCGGCGTCAGCAGCTGCACGTTCGGACCGATCTGCACATCGTTCCCGATACGATCTTGGCGACGTCCAGCGCTACCAGCCCGAAGTTGGCGAAGCACCTGGCGCCGATGGTGATCTGCGAGCCGTAGTCCACGTAGAGCGGTGGCCGGATCTCGGTACCTTCCCCGATTGAACCGAGCAGCTCCTCCAGCAGGCGCCGCCGCTCGTCCCGGGCGCGCACGGAGGTGACGTTGTATGCCTCTACGAGGCTCAAGGCGCGCCTGTTCTGCTCCTCAAGCTCCGGGTCGTCGGCGATGTAGAACTCACCAGCGAGCATCCGCAACCGCATCGAGCGGGAATCTGGGGACCTCGGCGGCGACATAGCGACCACGGTACGCATCGCTCCGGAACACTTCCGCTACAGGCCAGTTGTAGGCTTTCGCATAGCTCTAGCAATAACACAGCCTATGCCTTTACTCTGATGGGTGACCCCCGGAAAGCGCTCCTGAGGACGGCACGATGACTACCGACACGGTCGCCATGCATATGAGCGACGGCATCGTCAACGCCCCCACCTCGGCGGTGCTCGGCCTCGTCGCCGCAGCCGGGCTTGCATACTCGCTGGTCCGCGCCCGAGCCGGCCAAAGCACGGACCTGGACAATCGGACCGCCCCGATGGCGGGCTTGGTCGCGGCGTTCATCTTTGCCGTGCAAATGATCAACTTTCCGGTGCTGCCCGGGGTCAGCGGGCACCTCTTGGGCGGGGCGCTGGCCGCCATCCTGGTGGGCCCCTGGCTCGGCGCGCTGTGTATCGGAATCGTGCTGGTGGTGCAGGCGCTGCTGTTCGCCGACGGCGGCCTCACCGCACTGGGCGCCAACATCACCAACATGGCGCTGATCGGCACCTGGGTCGGCTTCGCGGTCGCCATAGCCCTGTGCAGGCTGGCTACCCGTAGACGCGCAGGGCTGGTCACCGTCGCCTTCGTATCCGCCCTGGTGAACACAGTGATCGCGTCCCTGGGATTCGTCGTGGAATACGCGATCGGCGGGGCCGGCAGTTCCTCTGTGGGTACCGTCGCGATGGCCATCCTCGGAGTACATGTCCTGATCGGCATCGGCGAGGGCATCATCACCGCGCTCACCGTCGGCGCTGTCGCTTCCGCCCGCCCGGATCTCGTGTACCTGCTGCGGCAGTCGCCGGCAAGGACCGCAAGGATCGCTGCTGCCGAGCGGAGTGCATCATGACCGCCCCGCACCGGCGGCGCAGCGCCACCGGATTCTTCGTTGCTTTCGGCGTCATCGCGCTTCTGATTGCCGGACTGCTGTCCTACCTGGCCTCGGGCAACCCCGACGGCCTCGATTCGGCGACCTTGAACGGCTGTGAGGTCACCGAGGTGGACGGCACCCAGCAACTTTCCGGGCAGTGCATCGCCCAAAATGCTCGTGATCACGACTTGGCAGGTAGCCCCCTTGCTGATTACACCCTGGGCGGTGACGACGCCCTGGTGGGAATCGCGGGGGTCATTGGAGTGCTGGTGACGCTCACCCTCGCCGGCGGCCTGTTCTGGCTGGCGCGCCCGCGCCAGGGACGCAGCGCCGACGAGCACTCGGCCGGCAAGATTTGATCCGCCGTGGGAGCCGGCCACGCACATCCCCTTTTCCTACCGGGCAGTTCACCGGTGCACCGGCTGCCACCCCACGTCAAGGTGCTCGCCGCATTCCTGTTCGTGGGCTGCGTCGTGGCTACGCCGCGGGAGGTGTTCTGGGCGTTCGGCGGTTACCTCCTCGTCCTGGTCGGGATATGGGTAGTGGCGGCGATCCCGCTGGGTTGGATTGCGCGCCGAGCCCTTATCGAGGCACCGTTTCTCGTGCTCGCTGTGTTGTTGCCATTCGCCGAGGGTGGGCAGCGCGTGCATGTCGCGGGTGTGTCGCTTTCGGTGGCGGGACTACTGGCCGGCTGGAACATCGTGGTCAAGGGCACTCTCGGGGTGCTCACCTCGCTGACGCTGGCTGCAACGACCTCGCCGCGCGACCTGCTGCTCGGGCTGCAACGCTTGCGGGTGCCCGACACCCTCACCACGATCGCCACCTTGATGCTGCGGTACTTCGAGGTGCTCGTCGGTGAAGCCCGCCGGATGCGGATCGCCCGGATCTCCCGGGGGCACAATCCGCGGCTGCTGTGGCAGGTGGGTGCGACCGCACGCGGGGTGGGCAGCTTGTTCCTACGGTCCTACGAGCGTGGCGAACGGGTACACATGGCCATGCTGGCACGAGGCTGGAACGGCGCGATGCCGGTGGTGCAGGAACGGCTTACCCGTCGCCGAGAATGGCTGGTCGGGTTGGCACCGGTGGCGGTGGCGATCCTGCTCGTATCCGGTGCCTGGTGGGCCGGGTGACCGTGCCATCGTTGCCGGGCGCCGCGTTGCAGGTCACCGAGTTGAGCTTCGCCTATCCTGACGGACACCGCGCCCTGGAGGACATCAACCTCACCGTGCAGCCCGGCGAGCGGGTCGCGCTGCTGGGCCCTAACGGTGCCGGTAAGACCACCCTTGTCCTGCACCTCAACGGTGTACTGCAGCCGACTTCCGGCTCTGTGCAAGTCGGCGAACTGCCGGTGATCAGGCAGCACGTGCGGGAGATCCGCCGTCGGGTGGGGATCGTGTTCCAAGACCCTGACGACCAGCTGTTCATGCCCACTGTGGCCGAGGACGTGGCCTTCGGACCGGCAAACTTCGGGTTGCGTGGAGCCGAGCTGCAGGCTCGGGTGCACGCCGCGCTAGCCGCTGTAGGGATGGGCGAACATGCGCAACGTTCACCGCTGCATCTGTCCGGTGGGCAACGCCGACGCGCCGCGCTGGCCACCGTACTGTCCTGCGATCCGGAGATCCTGGTGCTCGACGAGCCTTCTTCGCACCTGGACCCGGTAGCTCGCCGGGAACTGGCTGAGGTGTTGCTGGAGCTGGACCGGACGATGTTGATGGTGACCCACGACCTGCCCTATGCCCTGCAACTGTGCCCGCGAAGCGTGGTGCTCGACGACGGCCGGCTGGTCGCAGACGCCCCCACCCGAGACCTACTCGCCGATAGCGATCTGCTCAGCCGGCATCGCCTCGAGTTGCCGTTCGGCTTCAGCGTCGCCTGACTTCTACTGGGCTGACCTGTTCTCGTCATCCGGTGGGTGCGACGAGTTCGCCGGCTGCTGCGGTGCCGTGGTCTCAGTCGATTCCGGGGATGGGGCCTGCGTCGCCGACGAGCCGCCCGAGTGCCCACCGTCCGCCGGGGCGCTCAGGGACGTCAGTCCAACCTCCGGGCCGGGCACCTCTCTGCGGGCCACCTCCTCCGCCGCTCGCAGCTCAGCGGCTATGTGCGGGTCTGCGGTGGTGTCGAACCACCCCGCGACGGCGTCGTCGTCGTCCTCGGGCCGGCTGGAAGCCACGTAATCCCGGCTCGGTTCGAACCGGAACACCCCGTCGTCGCCCGGCGCGCCCAGCATCTTGCTGAACCCCTCGAGGGCCTTGCCGAAATCGCTGGGTACCAGCCACACCTTGTTCGCGTCACCTTGGGCCATCTGCGGCAACGTCTGCAGGTACTGATAAGCCAGCAGCTCGGGGGTCGGTCGGCCCGCTTTGATCGCGGCGAACACCTTCTCGATCGCCTTGGCCTGACCCTGCGCCTGCAGGTAACGTGCTGCCCGTTCACCCTGCGCGCGCAGGATGCGGGACTGCCGCTCGGCCTCAGCGCCGAGGATCGCGGCCTGCTTAGCGCCCTCCGCGGACAGGATCGCGGCCTGCTTCTGACCCTCCGCAGTCTTGATCGCCGACTCACGCTGCCCCTCGGCGGTGAGGATAGTGGCGCGCTTCTCCCGGTCAGCGCGCATCTGCTTTTCCATCGAGTCCTGAATCGAGTGCGGCGGGTCGATCGCTTTGAGCTCAACCCGACCCACCCGGATGCCCCACCGTCCGGTCGCTTCGTCGAGTACCCCTGATAGCTGACCGTTGATGAAGTCCCGCGAGGTCAGGGTGTCCTCCAAGCTCATTCCACCCACTACGTTACGTAGCGTGGTAGTGGCCAGCTGCTCGACTGCGGCGATGTAGTTAGAGATCTCATACACCGCGTCCTTGGGGTTGGTGACCTGGAAGTACACGACAGTGTCGATGGAGACGGTCAGGTTGTCCTTAGTGATCACGGGCTGCGGTGGGAAGGACACCACCTGCTCACGCAGGTCAATCCGGGCTCGAATCCGATCGATGAAGGGCACCAGGAAGTTCAAGCCCGGGGTGAACGTGCTGCGGTAGCGGCCAAGCCGCTCGACGACCGCGGCAGTGGCCTGCGGGATCACCACCACGGCCTTCACCACAGTGACGACGATCGCCAGCAGCAGGACCGCGACAGTCACGAACAGAGCAACACTCATCAACGCTCTCCCAAGACGATGGCGGTGGCACCGGAGATGTTCATCACCGTAACGGTCTGACCGGGCTCGAGAACCTCGGTTTCATCGAAAGCGCGGGCCGACCACAGCTCCCCGCGCAACTTGACCTTGCCACCACCGGAGTCGACGGTGCTGACCACAACCGCCTTATTGCCGACCAAAGCTTCGGTGTTGGTCGGCACCGCGGCGGTGTGCAGCCGGCGCTTGAGCATCGGCCTGGCCACGGTGATCAGGGCCAGCGAGGCGCCGGCGAAGGCGGCAACCTCCACCCAGATCGACGCGCCCAACGCCGCGGAGCCGGCGGCCACCAGCGCTCCGACGCCAAGCATGATCAGCACGAAGTCACTCGACAGGACCTCTGCAGCGATCAGCAGCAGTCCGGCGACCAGCCACACGACAGCGGCCATGTGTCCATAGTGGCAGATCTGGGAGCGGGATTCTGCGGTGATCGTCACTGGTTTACTGGTGGCCGGTGGTGACGAAGTCGATGAGCCGCTCGACGGCGCCCAGCAGCGTGGGCTCAAGATCACGGAAGCCACGCACGGAACTGAGTACTCGACACCAGCCCTGCGCCGGATCCGCGATGCCGCTTCGATCCACCCAGCCCAGCGTCTGACACACCCCCTGCTTCCACGGCACCCCGCGGGGCACCTCCGGCCAACCAGAAATGCCCAATGCGGCTGGGCGCACAGCCTGCCAAATGTCGACATAGGGGTGCCCCGCCACCAAGACGTGCTCCGAGCGCACCGTCTGCACCAGGCGGGTTTCCTTGCTCCCGGCCACCAGGTGGTCGACCAGCACACCAAGCCGCCGGTGTGGCGCAGGGCCGAACCTCGCGACCCGCTCGGTCAAGCCGTCCACACCGTCGAGCGGCTCCACGACCACGCCGTCCACCCGCAGATCGTGGCCCCAGACCCGTTCCACGAGTTCGGCATCGTGCCTGCCCTCCACCCAGATCCGGCTGGCCCGCGCAGTCCGGGCCCGCAGCCCGGCCACCCGGACCGAGCCGGATGCCGACCGGGTCGGCCCACTCTCCGGCTGCACCCGACGAACCAAGGTGACCGGATCACCGTCGATCAGAAACGCCGCCCGGCGCAGCGGGAAGGTCCGCACCCGCCCCTGAGCGTCCTCCAGGGCCACCGTGTCGCGCTCGCAGCTGCGCACCGCACCGCAGAACCCACTTGCGGCGTCCTCCACCACCAAGCCGACGTCAACCATCAGTTGCGGCACCTCAGCCCGCCGGTGTGACCGCTGTAGTTCGTCAGGGGGCATGGCGCCGAAGGTAACCCGACGGGTGAATCCCACCGTGCAGCCGCGCCGCGTGTGCGCCTTGTTCGTCGGCGTTCTACCCTCCTACTCCGTGCCATGTCCCAGTGCGACATTGACTGTGTGGGCCTCGGCCTGGCTGCACGGCTGCGCCGCCCCTGACGCTGTGATCGACGGCCTGCACACCTGGGCGGGTCTGCATGAGGTGGTGGCCGCTGATGAGGCCACCGCAAGCCAGCTCGACCTACCAGGCCCCGGTGAAGCCCCGACCTCTGTGGTGGGCCTGCTGGCCACCGTTCGCCGGGCCGGTGCAGCCGGTGGCCGCCTGTTGTTGCCAGTGCCCGGCGATGTGCGCGGGCTGCCGCCCGAACCCTCGCTGGCTGCGGCGGCGCTGGACAGTGGCGAAGTCGCCGTGCTCGCCGGCCCGGAACTGGCCGTGGTGCCCTCTGCGGTAGCCGATGGTGTGTTGCGTTGGACGGTGTTCGCCGCTGGCCCGCTACCTCCGGCTCCAGAACCCGCGCTGTCCGACGCCGAGCACGGCTTGCGTGGTGCGGTGCGCCAGGCGGCCACGACACTGGTGGAGCTCGACGTCGCCCGGCACCGACCTGGGGTTCGCGCCGAGATCGCCGAAGCGCTGGAACGCCGGGTCCGGCCGCCATGGCCCGAGGGCACTCCTGGCCGCGCGCTGCGGGTGCTCGAGCAGGCCGACGAGGTGGAGGCGATCCTCGGTGCTGCGGAGACCGATCATCTCGGCGGTGCGCTGTCCGCCAAGGTGGCGGCCGCCCGCTCGGCGGCGCTACGGCCGCTGTCCACCGCGGTGCGGGAGGCCCGGCGCTCGGCGGTCGCGGAGGCGGTCCGAGCCCTCACCCCGCGGGCCGGCCGGCGCTGAGCGGCCACCTGTGGCAGCACTGCGCTGCACAGGGTTGGCCGTTGACGCCCTGACCGGCCGCCGGGACCTGCGAGCACCGTCGGGCGGGTAGCGCCTGCAGATGCTCGGCGATGAGCTCGACCACCATCTCGGCGAAGCGTGGGTCGGTGCCCGGTGTGGCCGCTCGTGCGAAATCCATCCCGAGCGTGGCAGCCCGCTGCCGAGCCTCGTGGTCGAGGTCCCACAACACCTCGAGATGGTCCGAGACGAAACCGATCGGTACCACCACAACGCCGCGCATCCCTTGGAGGTGCAGCGCGTCGAGGTGGTCGATCACGTCTGGCTCAAGCCAGGGCACTTCCACGGAACCGGAGCGGGACTGCCACACCACGTCGTAACCGTCCACCCCGGCGGCTGTGGCGATCAGGCGCGCAGCCTCGGTGACCTGCCGGGAGTAGTAATGACCGCCCTGGGTGGCAAGCCCGGCGGTGGCGTCCGCGGCCAGCGGCACCGAATGTGCCGTGAACACCAGCCTGGCGGTCGGGTCGACCTGCTTACGGGCCGTGCGCACGGCGTCGGCGCACGCCGCCACGAACAGCGGGTGGTCGAAAAACTGCCGTAGCTTGATCAGGTCTGGGACGTCGGAACCGACCCCGCTCCGGGCCCGGGCAATGTCCTCGTGGTACTGCCGGCAACCCGAGTACCCGCCCCAGGCCGAGGTGGCGAACACCAGGGCGCGGCGCACCCCGTCGGCGGCCATCTCAGCGACGGTGTCCTCCACCATCGGGTGCCAGTTGCGGTTGCCGAAATACACCGGCAGGTCGAATCCGGCGGCTGCGAGCGCTCGCTCGATAGCAGTGATCAGGGTGCGGTTGGACCGATTGATCGGGGACACTCCCCCGAAATGCAGGTAGTGCTGCGCCACCTCGTCCAGACGCTGCGGCGGCACGTCCCGCCCGCGAGTGACGTTCTCCAGAAACGGCCGTACCTCATCTGGGCCCTCGGGTCCGCCGAAGGACAGCACCAGCAGTGCATCAGTCAAGGGCGCTCCCTTCGGTCACGCTCGTGAGTGCGTAACAGTGTTATAGCACTGTTACGCACTCACGAGGTTGGTAGCTGTTGGAGACCCTTCCGAGGGGAGTTGGCGGTACTTGAAGGCGTGCCAACTAGACACCGACCGCGTGGAAGCCGCCGTCGGCCCACACCATGGAACCGGTCGTGGCAGGTAGCCAATCGGACAGCAGCGCGCAGGCCGTGCGAGCTACCGGCGTGGGGTCGTCGATGTTCCAGCCCAGTGGAGCGCGACTCGACCAGGCACTCTCGAACGCGGCGAAACCCGGGATCGACTTGGCCGCCATGGTGCGCACCGGCCCGGCCGCCACGAGGTTGACCCGGATGCCGTCGGGGCCCAGGTCGCGGGCCAGATAGCGGCAGACCGACTCCAGCGCGGACTTCGCCACCCCCATCCAGTCATAGGCGGGCCAGGCCTGCCGGTTGTCGAAGTCCATCCCGACGATTGACGCACCGCGGTGCAGCAGCGGCCTGCACGCCACCGCCAGCGACTTGAACGAGTACGCCGAGACGTGCATCGCGGTGGCCACGTCCTCCCATGGCGCGTTGAGGAACTCCCCGCCCAGGCAAGACGCGGGCGCGAAGCCGATGGAATGCAGCACCCCATCCAGCCCGTCGACGTGCTCGCCGAGTCGCTGCGCCAGCGAGTCCAGCTGACTTTGATCCTGCACGTCGAGCTCAAGCACCGGAGCCGGCTGGGGCAGGCGCTTGGCGATGCGCTCCACCAGACGCAATCGGCCGTACCCGGTGAGGATCACCTGAGCCCCTTGGTCCTGAGCCACCCGCGCCACGTGAAATGCGATCGAGGCGTCGGTGATTACCCCGGTGATCAGCAAACGCTTACCGTCGAGCAGACCCACTACCTGTTCTCCTCCCCTCGATTGCCGTGTCGCAGTGACGAACTCAGTGACGCTGATAACTCCGTGACGCTGATAACTCAGTGACCCATTCCCAGGCCGCCGTCCACGGGCAATACCGCGCCGGTGATATATCCCGCCGCGTCCGAGGCCAGGAAGGTCACTGCGGCGGCGATCTCCTCGGGGTTGGCCTGGCGGCGCAGCGGAATCGAGGCCAGGATCTCCTCCCGGCGCGCCTGGCTGAGCTCCGCGGTCATGTCGGTGTCGACGTAACCGGGCGCGACCACGTTCGCGGTGATCGACCGGGATCCGAGCTCACGGGCGATGGACCGGGCGATGCCGACCAGTCCGGCTTTGCTGGCTGCGTAGTTCACCTGCCCCGCGCCGCCGGACAGAGCGACCACTGAGGAGATGAACACCATCCGGCCCCGACGGGCACGTAGCATGCTCTTGGTGGCGCGCTTGGCTACCCGGTAGGCACCGGTGAGGTTGGTGTCCAGGACCCGGGCGAACTGCTCCTCGGTCATCCGAAGGAGCAGCGTGTCATCGGTGATTCCGGCGTTGGAGATGAGCACCTCGATCGGACCCTGGATGCCCTCCACCTCGGCGAACGCGGCATCGACGGCCGCGCCGTCGGTGACGTCGCACCGCACCGGCAACAGCTCGGGCGCAAGTCCCTCGGGAACACTGGTCCCGCGGTGGGTCACCGCAACCCGGTCGCCCTGCTTGGCGAAGGCACGGGCGATGGCCAGCCCGATACCACGGTTACCTCCAGTGACGAGGACGGAACGAGTCAACGGCGCTCCCTTCGGTCCCACTCACGAGTGTTTTGCCCGGCGACGGTACCGGAGCGCCTGTGCCTGGCAGCTCAGGGCAGCCGCTGTCCGATGGCCAACGCGCTGGCAGCGGCAAGTACGCCAATGATGGTTCCGGCGATCAGCCACGGCTTGCTCGCTTCGGCTCGCTTGGTCTCGTAGCCGATCTGCTCGCCCAGAGTGTTGACGACATCGCTGAGCTGGCCGGCAGTGCCGGCGTCGTAGAACTGCCCACCGGACAGTTCGGCGATGCGCCGGATCGACTCGTCGTCGGCGGGCACCGGCTGGCGCTCGCCGTTGATGTCCACCTGACCGTAGGCAGTGCCGAAGGAGATCGCTGAAATGGGGATCTTGGCGGCGGCCGCGGCGCGACCCGCGGTGAACCCGCCGCGGGGGTCGTCACCGTCGGGGGTCGGCACCGTCTGCTTGCCATCGGTGAGCAGTACGATCCGCGCCGGCGGCGGTCCCTGCGCATCGGAGACCACTGCGCCGAACGCCTCGATCGACGACAGCGCAGCGAAGATCGCCTCTCCGGTACCGGTGGCCTCGGCCAACTTGAGATTGTCGATGGCCCGGACCACCGAAACCCGCTCGGTGGTGGGTGACACCAGCACGGTGGGTGAGCCGGCGAAGGACACCAGGCCCAGGTTCACGCCCGGGGTGAGTTCGTGGGCGAACCTCTTCGCCTCCCGCTGGGCGGCCGCGAGCCTGCTGGGCTCGATATCGGTGGCCCGCATGGACAGGGACACGTCGATCACCAGCATGACGGTGGCCCGGTTGCGCGGCACCTTCTGCTCCGCGGTGGGACCGGCCAGCGCGACGGTGAACAGCACCAAGGCGGTCAGCAGCAGAGTCAGTGGCAGGTGTCGCTCCCAGCCCTGGCGTTTGGGGGCGACGCGTTCCAGCATGGCGAAATTGGCGAAGCGCAGTACCTGACGGCGCCGTCGGCGTTGCATCCAAACGTAGCCAGCAGCCAGCGCGGCGATCACCAGCAGCAGGAGGAACCAGAAGGGACTGGTGAACCCACCCAGGGTCATGCGAGCCCTCCTGACCAGCCGCGCTTGCGAGCGACCGCGAAGCGCACCATGTCGGACACCCAGTCCGAATCGGTGCGCAGCGTCAGCTGAGCTGCACCGCACCGCCGCAACGTCGCGGCCACCTCCTCGCGATGCGCGGCCGCCGCGGCGGCGAACTCCCGGCGTAGCAATGGCGTGGTCACGACCTCCTTCTGCCGCCCGGTCTCTGGATCTGCGAGCACCACGGTGCCGATGTCGGGTAGTTCGAGATCACGCGGATCCAGCACCTCGATCGCGATCAGGTCATGCCGGGCCGACAGCCCGCGCAGCGGACGTTCCCAGTCGAAAACGCTCCCGGACCGCGGGCCGAGGAAGTCCGACACCACCGCGACCAACCCGCGGCGGCGCGGTGGGCGGCGTAGCTGTTCAAGCGTCCCGGCCAGATCACCTCGGACGCCTTCGGCAGCGCGCGGCAGCTCAGCGATCCGGCGAAGCATCCCGCGGGCGTGTGGCAAGCCACCGCGGGCTGGAATCCGCACGACGTCCGCACCGGTGCTGGCGACCACACCGACCCGGTTGCCGCCGCCCCGGGTCAGGTGGGCCACAGCGGCGCAGGCAGCCACCGCGAGCTCGCGCTTGTCACACTCCGCGGTACCGAAATCAAGACTGGCCGACAGGTCCACGGCCAGCCAGGTCTCCAACTCTCGGTCCGCGACGGTCTCGCGGATATGAGCTTCGGTGGTGCGTGCGGTGACCGCCCAGTCCATCCGCCGGACGTCATCCCCGGGCTGGTAACGCCTGGCTTCGCCTGGTTCGGTGCCCGGTCCTGGCACTAAACCGAGGTGGTTGCCCTGCAGCAACCCGTCCAACCGGCGCCGCACCGTGAGCTCCAACGCGCGCAGCGCGGCCTCCATCCGCCCCTCCGGCAACGCCGGTGGCGCCCAACTGTGGCGCTGGCGCTGCCCGTCGTGCACCGCCATGGGACCGGTCAGGTCCGCCCCGCTACCCCGGCGGGCTCACCCGGACCGCCCGCAGCTTGACCCTGCGGGCGGGATGAGACCTGGGGGAGCGGCACGGTCTGGAGTACCCGGGTGACGATGTGCTCCACCGGAACACCATCGGCCAGTGCGTCGTAGGACAGCACCAGGCGGTGTCGCAGCACGTCGGCCGAGACGTCCACGACATCCTG
Source organism: Pseudonocardiaceae bacterium (assembly GCA_036389855.1). Lineage (GTDB taxonomy): Bacteria > Actinomycetota > Actinomycetes > Mycobacteriales > Pseudonocardiaceae. The sequence goes on along the minus strand of DASVWA010000378.1, from coordinate 2,579 downwards.
CGGTAGGACGTAGTCGCGCCCCCGGATCAACGCCAATGCGCGCGCCGCTGCGACGATGCCGAGGCTGGCTCGTGGGGAAGCGCCGTAGGCCACCCATCCGGCGACGTCGGAAAGCCCGTGTTCAGCAGGGATACGGGTAGCCAGCACCAGCCGTACCACGTAGTCGACCAGGGCGTGGTGCACGAAAACCCGTGCGGCGACCTCCTGCAGCCGGATCAGCTCGCCAGTATCAAGTACCGGTTGCGGCTGGGGAGGGTGCACGCCCATCCGGTAAATGATTTCCCGCTCCTCCTCGACGGTGGGGTATTCCACCTGGATCTTGAACAGGAACCGATCACGTTGCGCCTCGGGAAGCGGGTAGACGCCCTCGTTCTCGATCGGGTTCTGGGTGGCCAGCACGAGGAACGGCTCCGGCATCGGGTGGGTGGTACCGCCGATCGACACGTGCCGCTCAGCCATCACCTCCAGCAGCGCCGACTGCACCTTGGCCGGGGCACGGTTGATCTCGTCGGCGAGCACGAAGTTGGCGACCACCGGTCCCAGCTCGACATCGAACTGTTCGCGTCCCTGCCGATAGATGCGGGTACCGAGGATGTCGGCGGGTACCAGGTCGGGGGTGAACTGGATACGCGAAAAGGAGCCGCCCACTACCCGGGCGACGGTTTCCACCGCGAGGGTCTTGGCCACCCCCGGCACTCCCTCGAGCAGCAGGTGCCCGCGGGCCAGCAGCCCGACCAGCATCCGCTCGACGAGCCGGTTTTGCCCCACGATCACCCGTTGGATCTCGAAGACAGTCCGCTCGATCAGCTGCGCATCCCTGGCCGGGGTGGTCAACCCGCCGGACGGGCCGGACGCCGACGGGGGCGACCCGCTGTCAGCTTCCCTCACGGGTCCTCCTCGCATCCGGTCCGGCTGGTTGACCAGGGACTTGGGGGCACTATTCGGGCGAGTACCAGGGCAAACCCAACCGCTGCAGCAGTGTGACGGCTGTGAAGGTGTGGCCGGAATATCAGCTCAGAGCACGCGCACCGCGTTGGGCATGATCCCGCTGTAGCGCACCGAGGTGACGCGGACCGCACCTCCGGAGTACGGCGCCTCGATCATCTGCCCGCCGCCGATGTACAGCGCCACGTGGTGGATGTTTCCATTGGTGCCCCAGAACAGCATGTCGCCGGGACGCTTCTGGGCAAGCGGTACCTTGCGGCCGGAGTTGTACTGAAAGCCACTGTAGTGCGGCAACGAGTAACCGAGCGCCCGCGAGAAGGCGTAGATCATCAAGCCGGAGCAGTCGAAGCCGACCTTGCGGTAGTCGGCGAAGGTATCGGCTACGCCGCCGTCCCGGATGCCGATTGTGGGTCCGCTGGCGTTTCCACCACCCCATGAGTAGCGGACGCCGAGTTGCGTCATCGCCCGGTTGATCACAGTCTGCACGTCCCGTGAAGCTACCCGGGTAGCACCACCAGATGCAGCCTCATTTCTCTCGGCGGCAGCAGAAGCTGCTGCCGCCGCTGCCGCGGCTGCCGCAGCAGCAGCGGCCTGTTCACGATCCCGCGCCGCACGCCACTCGTCGTAGCGCTGGCGCTGACCCCGCAGCCCGGCAACGGCGTTCTGCGCCTCATAGAGCTGGCGCTCCAGGTCCGCCTTGTGTTCCAGCAGCGCATTGGCCTGTGCGGATTTAGCTGCCTCGGTGTCCACTGCGGCACGGTAGGCAGTATTGAGCGCCGTTGTGGCGTCGGCGGCGGCCTGCTGGGCAGCCTGCGCTGCGGCCAACGCTGCCCGAGTCTGGGAGTCCTTGTTGGCTGCCTCGATACGGGCCCGCCGCATGTTCTCCACCGCGTTGAGCTGAGAACCGCCCACAGCGTCCAGCAACTCGGCTCTGGCCAGCAGATCCTTGGGACTGCTCGAGCCGAGGAAGGCCGAGATCGATCCGATCGTGCTGCCCTGGCGAAAGCTAGCGGCCGCGAACAGGTCCAGATCTCGATGTGCCTCGGCGATCTGGGCAGCCGCTGCGTCAGCTTCCACGCGGGCGTTGTGTGCCGCGGTCAACGCGGCCGCCGCAGCCGCCTCCGCGGCTTGCTGGTCGACTAATGCCTTGTTGGTCTGCTCGCGCTTGAGTGCGACCTCGGACTGCAGGACCAGCAGAGCGGCATCAGCCTGAGCGACTTGATTGGCCAGTTGCCCCACCCGGCTCGCGGTGGTGTTGGCGCGATTCTGGCTGGACCTGAGGTCGTCATCGCTGGGGTTTGGTGGGGGCGGTGGCACGGCCTGGCCGATGGCTGGTTGGCCCACCAGAGCTAGCACCGTGAGTGAGGCTGCGGCGAGAACACGGCCAGCGGAGCGACGCCGAGTCCGGACGTTCACATCCACTCCTCCCCCGGCTCCCCCCTGCAGGCGCCGGCCCTCCCTGACGTCCGCTCGGTCTTGCCAAGCAGACATGCGGATGCACTTTGCCACTTAGACCCCATAGACACCAGCGGGCTCAAACATAACAAGGATAACTTTAAACCACAGGAGTTAAAGTAACGTAGTTCAACGTCACGCTCTGTTACGCCGCGCGATCGGGCAGCAGATTGGACCGT
>DASVWA010000377.1:0-15734 GCA_036389855.1 Pseudonocardiaceae bacterium | reverse complement strand
CGAGGCCAAGGCCAAACGGCTGCGTCCGTTCGCCGAGCGGTTGATCACCAAGGCCCGCAAGGCGGACCTGCACAACCGCCGCGAGATCATGCGAGTGATCCGGGACAAGGACGTGGTGCACAAGCTGGTCGCGGAGATCGGACCGCATTTCGCGACGCGGCCGGGTGGCTACACCCGGATCGTCAAGACGATGCCACGCAAGGGCGACAACGCTCCCATGGCGGTCATCGCGCTGGTCACCGAGCGCAGCGCTGCAGACGTCGAGGAGGTCAAGCGCCAGGCCTTCAAGGAGCGGCCCAAGGCACAGCCGTCGGCCGTCGAGACTGAACAGCCGACCCCCGAACAGCCCAGCACGATGGAGTCAGCCGACGAGCCGGTGCAGACCACGACCGAGGTCTCTGCTGACGCATCGGTCCAGGACAGCCCGCCAGCCGCGCGGCGGGACGCGGGCGAATCCTGACCGCGAGTACTGCATCGCAGGAGCCCGCTGCCCCGGATGGGGGCAGCGGGCTCCTGCGTTACCGGCTGGACATCAGCTACGACGGGTCGGGCTTCTCCGGATGGGCCCACCAGCCGGGTCGACGAACCGTTCAAGGGGTACTTGAAGACGCCCTGGAGACCGTGGCGCGGATCCAGGCCACCCTCACTGTCGCTGGACGCACTGACGCTGGAGTGCATGCCACCGGGCAGGTTGCACACCTTGATGTGCTGCCCGGTGTGGCAAAGCCCGATGAGCTCGCTCACCGGCTCGCTCGGCTGCTGCCGCCGGACGTGCGGGTGCCAGCGGTGCGGCAGGTGCCGCGCACCTTCGACGCGCGCTTCTCTGCGCTGCGGCGGCACTACCGATACCGGGTCTGCGACGCGCCGTGGGGCGTCGATCCGCTGCGCCGGTACGACACGCTGGCCCGTCATCGACGGCTCGATGACGCCGCGATGAATGCCGCGAGCAGGCTATTGCTTGGTGAGCACGACTTTGCTGCGTTTTGCCGCCGCCGAGAGGGTGCCAGCACGGTGCGCGCTCTGCAGCGTCTGGAGTGGAGCCGCAGCGAACCACATCTGCTGGTCGCGCACGTCACGGCCGACGCATTCTGCCACTCGATGGTGCGCAGCCTGGTGGGTGCCCTGCTGGCGGTAGGCGACGGCCGGCACCCGCCGGACTGGCCCGCGGGCCTGCTGCAATACACCGCCCGTGCCAGCGGGGTGACGGTAGCCCCGGCACACGGTCTGACCCTCGTCGGCGTCGATTACCCCGACGACGACCAGCTCGCTGCCCGCGCTGAGCAGACCCGCGCCGTGCGAGTCCGCTCGGATCTGCGCCCGTAGCCCTGGACATCGCCGTCAGGAGCGGCCAGCCCAGTACAGCCATCGATTTACAGCACCTAACCGGCTGCTTCAGTTGTGGAAGGCGATGAGCTCAAGCTGCACGCCGTCCGGGTCGCAGAACGTCACCAAGGACAGCGGGAAGCCCTCCATGGGGTACACGCCGGAGTTGGGTATCCCCTGTCCCTCGAGATTCGCCACCCATGCGTGCAGAGAATCCACTGATGCCACCTGAAAGGACAGGTGGTCGAGGCCCGTGCGGGTTGGATCGAAGGCGTCCCCCGAGTTCGCTGGGTGATGATCGAGCCCGATACTGAAGGATGAGTCAGGGGGGCCCAACACAATCGTGTAGCCACTCGCATCGCTGCGGTGGTGCCGTTCCTCGAATTGATGCTGAAAGCCAAGGACTCGCTCGTACCAGGCGGCGCTCGCCTCGACGTCGGTGACCGTGATGCCGACATGGTGAATAGCTGTGAGCGCCGGTTGCACCGTGGGATCGGACGTCGCCTTCGTTTCGCTGGTCGTCATGTCACCGCTCCTCTGGATTGTTGGTCAGCATTGTTGGTCAGCGTGGGTCATGCCGCGGGGCCAAGGCCGGCGACGATTGTGTCGAACGCTGCCTGGTCCGGCGGGACGAATGGCTCATCGGCGGAAACCGACTCGATGACTTGGACAAACTGGTCGATCGAAGGCCCGACGCGGCAGGCAGGTGGGAACCCAGGATTGCCGCGGGTCACAGCTGGGTAAGGTCGCCGACCGCCGCTCGGAAGCGTTCGTGGTCGACGAGGTGGGTCCACGGCGCGTCGAAGGCCGCCGAGGTGACCATTCCGCCGACAAGGGTCACTGGCGGCCCGGTACACAGGGTCCATGTCGCTTCCCTCCTCGGGCGCGGAGGTGGCCTACTGACGCCGTGTGCCAGGTTCGGCTACCTGGTCGTCCTCGACAGCGGACTCGATCGCCGCAGTCGCCTTGCGCAGCAATGACTCCAGCCGCCGCTGCTCGGCCGCCGTGAGAGCGGCGTACCACCGCTCATGAGCCGCCATGAGGTGTGGGTCCATCTCAACGAGTAGACGCCGTCCCTGCGCGGTGAGCTCGACATGCACCGCTCGACGGTCGTTCGGGTCGGGCGATCGCCGCGCCAACCCGGCGCTCTCAAGTCTGTCGACCAGGCGGCTAACGTCCGGAACGCGCTGCAGCAGCCGTTCCCCGACGTCAGCCAAGCGGACGCCATCCGCCTCACCGAAGTACAGGATTCGGATGACGTTGTACTGCTGCGGCGTGAGACCCCATCGCGCGTAAAACCGGATGTTGGCGTGGATGGCCGCTTCGTAAGCCCGGATGAGCGCAAGGTGCAGGTCGACGGTGAAGGGAACATCACCGACGACGCCCGGGTGGGTCGGTCGTGATGCAGAGCTCACCTGCGCACCGCCCCTCTAGGTTAGATGTCATAACATATAATGTGACAACATCTAAGTCAACCAATGCGGCGGAGGCGTCGCGGCCACAACTGACCGCTGGCGGTCAGCACATGGTCAACCACGTGCTCAACAGGTGACAGCGAGCACCCCAGCGGGTGCGGTCGCCGCCATGGAGTTCCGCTGACCGTTGCCTGCGTCTGGTATGTACTCGGTGTTGGCGAGGTCGTTGAAGTGACTGATTGTAATGGTGATCATGGCGAGTGCGGGACCGGCTACAGTCTCGGGCGTCCATCCCCGACCGATGGAGCTGTCGGTTGCTGGCGGCCCGCGCCGACGTTGGCCAAGGAGCTGGCATGGTTCGGCCATTGCTGGCGCTCCCGCTGTGGTCGATGTTGGTCTTTTTTCGCCCGCGCAGCGCTAAAGGAAGGCCGGGTGTGCAAATCACCGTGCATGTGAGGCGTCGCCAGCTCAAATGGCGCCTCCTCGCCCCGCCTCAAGCGAAGCTGACCCTGTCGAACCAGGCAGGATTTAGGAGCCGGGGCCTTGCCGAGTGCGCGTTTGAACGCCCGACTGAGCTGGTGTGAGCGTCATCGGTAAGCCGCCTTTCCCGGCGGGACGAAAATTCGATGGTCCGCGTGGCTGAAACGACGCCCCAAGTTAGGCAAGCGTGAGTTACGGATATGTGACCTGCGGACGCAGCGCCGGTCGCCAGACCTGCCACGGAGCTGATGCACATCGAACGGAATAGCGATGTGCCACACGGTGAAATCATCGATGATGTCCGTGATCCGGTTCTCGCGACTCGCGGGCTTTCCAGTGCTCGCAGCCGTGGGCCAACGGCCTGGAGGACATCGTCGAGGGCAGCCACGTCATTGTTCACCGCATCTATTTGCTATTCCAGCAATGTTATTTGTCAACTCTGCTGTTGCGGACGGATAGTCCAGGGTGGGGGTGGTCGTCGTGACCACAGGGTGGCCGTATGGACAGGAGGAGGAGCACGGTGGAGGAGAAGTACGACGTAGTGGTCGTCGGTGGAGGGCGCGGCCAGGTTCAGCACAGCACCTCACCACCACGATCACCTCGGCAACAAGGAGCACTGTGAACATGTTCGACGAGCAGTCCTGGGACGAGCGCTACCGCTCCCACGCCGCGGTCTGGAGTGGGCAGCCCAACACCCAGCTCGTGGCCGAGATTATGGATCTGACCCCCGGCGCAGCACTCGACGTCGGCAGCGGTGAAGGAGCCGACGCCATCTGGCTTGCCTCACGCGGCTGGCAGGTCACCGCAGTGGACTTCTCCACCACCGCCCTGCAACGCGGAGAAGCACAGGCCAAGGCCCTCGGCGCCGCCGTCGCTGAGCGGATCAACTGGGTGCACGCCGACCTGACGACCTGGGAGCCCAAGGGCCACTTCGACCTGGTCTCCGCCCAGTTCATGCACCTGCCAGCGACCCCGCGCCAGGCACTGTTCGTCCGGCTGGCCACCGCAGTGGCCCCCGGCGGCACCCTGCTCATTGTCGGCCACCACCTCAGCGACCTGCAGACCACGATTCCCCGCCCACCGATGCCCGACCTGTACTTCACCGCCGAGGAGATCGCGGACTTCCTCGACCCGGACCGGTGGGACGTGCTCGTCGCCGACACCAGACCACGTCCCGCCAGCGACCCCGAAGGCCAGGAGACCACCATCCACGACGCCGTCCTGCGAGCCCGCAAACGTCCGTGACGCGCCGTTGCATCAACGATCCCCTTGCTGCTGTACGCACTGCTCTTCGGAGTGGCGTAGAGATCGTCGGTGTGCGGCGGGCGGCCGTGCTGCCCCTCATCTAAACTGTGTCATGCTCCGTTGATAGCCGCTGGTGGCGGGTTCTGTTCGCTGGACCGGACTCGAGGTCAATCCCCGCGGCGCACCGGCCCCAGGATTTCCCGCTCCGCCGGCGTGGTGACCAGCCGTAGCGGTAACCAGAGATCGGGTCCCAACGCGATCACACCGTCATCGGGTAGTGCCGCCAGTTGGTCCGTCATCAGCGGGTTGAGCCGCCATATCTGGGCAGCGAGCTGCGACTGGGCCATCGGAAGTCGCTGGAGCACGACGAGGTCGGCGTTGTTCGCGGAACCCTCGACCTGCGGGTGCAGGTAGGGCAGCACATACAGGGTGGTCTGCCACGGTGAACGGGGCGCGAACAGCTCTTGGGGGACCGCCCCACCGTCATGCACCACCAGCAAGGGCGCATCCTCCGAGGCTCGCGGCAGCTCGACTGGTGCGAGCCTGCGTACCTGCACCAGGGGGGCGCGACGTCCGTCTGGACCCTCCCCGGCGGCTCGGGTGAGCACCTGCCACGCTGCGGGTCGGCCGGTGGCGACCACCACCCAGGCACCGGTGGCCATCGCTCGCAGGGCGACCTGGCGGGCCAGGTACAGCCCACCGACCAGCACCAGCCGGGTCGGCTGCGGGCGTAGCACCGACACGATCAGCGGCTCATCACACGGGCCCGAACCCAGGACCATGCCCCCGCGATCGGCCAACGGGCTCAACGCGTCGAGCAGGTCGGGAGTGACGAGAAACTCCGGCGCTATCGCCCGGACCTCGGCCGGATTGCCCAACGTCCTCATGCGCTGGCGCCCAGCGGCAACGTTGCAGCCAAGCCGGCGACCTGCAGCCCACACAGCGGAAGCAGCGATACACCAAGCCGTCCGGAGACCGCTTGCAACCGGCCGTCGGCTGCCTCGAGTTCGGTGTGATCGCGCGCGCTGATCCGGATGACGCCCCGCAACCCGACCTCGGAGCCATCCGCGCCGGGGGACAGCGACAGCGCGACGGTTGTGGATAACGCGCGGACTCCGGTCAATGCGTTGAGGTTCGGAGTGGTGCCCCAGCCGGTGATCGCATAGCTGGCGTGTCCCACCCCAGCCGCGGTGACAGCGGCCCACCCTTCGCTCAGCGCAACCTGTTGCCCGGTGCCCGCCACCGCGGAAAGCTCGGCGGCGGAGATCCCAGCGCGTAATAGACGGTCGACATCCAGCGGTCGGGCCGCGATGCCCTGGGATTCCAGCGCGCTACGCACGCGGGACAGCGCGCCGATCAATGCCCGATGCGAGCCCACCACCCCACCACCGCGTTCGGCGACGGCTGTGAGGCAACGGCGGGGATCCAACCGCACTACGACCCAAGTGGTGCGGCGGGCGGCCGCCGGCAGCGGACCTAAGACCTCCAGGTAGGAGCGCAGCGCCGGGGACGACGACGGCAGGGCCGCGTTGCCCGGGTAGCAGTGCCAGATCACCTGGATCGCGTCCAGCACAACCCCGCGATCCTCCAAGCAGGGGGCCAGTGCGCCGAGTGGCAGGCTCGGAGTGCCCCCGACCGGGGCGATCATCAGCGGTGCGGCGTCCACCTGCAGCACAGCAGTCCAGGTGCCATGGCGCCCGGCTAGACCCAGCGGTTCACGCTGGTGGCCGGTGGTATGCGCGACGATCAGCTCCGGGAGCACGAGGCGCAACAGGGCGACTCGGGGATCGGTGCCCAGGGGCGGCTCCGGCGAGGTCGGCGGATGACCAGCTGCAACCAAATTCGGACTCGTCACGGTCCGGCGATGTGGGTGCAGCAGGTAGCGTGCGATGAGTTGTGCCCACAGCACGAGCCAGCGGCCGCGCCACCGCCCCAGCGCCAACGGCGCCGCTATCAGCAGCACCGCCAGCGCTACCCACCACAGGGCGGTGTCGACGGCGAAAAGCGCCAGGCCAAGTGCGAGCCCGATCTCCAGCGCTACCACGTTGGACATGGGTAGCGGGCCCAGACGCGATCCTGTGAAGCGCCGCCGGGCAGTAACCGTGGCGGGCAGTGCACCGGTCATGTCTACGTCTCCGTCCCGCTATCCTGCCGCACCGTACAGCCCCGGGGGAGAGCGGCAGGCACCGATGTCCAAGGATCCGACTACCACGTCGCAAGTACAGGCGTACCGCTTCGTGCTTCGCAGGATGGAGTCGGCACTGGTCCGCAAGGACGCGGTGATGCTGCACGAGCCGATGCGCCACCACCTGCGGGCAACCGCGGTCGGCTTGATCTTGGGTGTGTTGGGGTTGGTGGCATTCTTCGTGGTAGGCAAGTTCAGCCCGACCAGTCAGATCAGCAGTAATGAGATCGTCATCGGCAGCCCGTCCGAGGCGGTCTTCGTGGTGCAGGACAACCCGCGGCGGCTCATCCCAGTGCTCAACCTGACTTCGGCGCGCCTGCTGTTGGCAGCGATCTCGCCGGGCCAGGGAGCGTCGGAGGCCAAGAGGGTCGCGGACTCCGCGTTGGCCGACATCGGGCGGGCACCGTCCACCGGGCTCCCGGGAGCGCCACCGCTGCCGGCGCCGGAGAATCTGATCCGGGGCGCCTGGTCAGTATGCGACACGGCCCAGGTGGGGCAGTACCTGGCAAACGACGCGCAGTCGCAGCTGTTCACCACTGTCCTGGTCCGGGAAGGGCAACCATCGGGTCGCCGGCTCGGCGACGACCAGGCCCTTCTCGTCGCCGAGCAGAGCACCGCAGCCACCTACTTCGTGTGGCGCGGTCAGCGGCGGCAAGTTGATCTGCGGGACCCGACCGTCCGGTTCTACCGGTTGGGCAACGTTGTGCCGCGCAAGGTCAGTACAGGTCTGCTCAACGCAATCCCTGAGGGGCGTCCTTTGACGCTGCCGGCCATCCCGACCGGGCGGCCCCTACCTCAGCTTCCGGGTGTTCCGGTCGGTGACGTCGTGCGGGTGAAAGGAGTTAAGGATTCCTTTTTCGTTGTGCTGCCTCAGGGTGTGCAGCCAGTGGAACCCGCGGCAGCGGATCTGATTCGCTACGGCCGCAGCACCAGCGCGGACTTCACGAACGTCACGCCGGAGGCCATCTCACGGGTGCCGGAGGTGCCGTTAGCAAGCCAGCTCGATTTAGCTGGCTTCCCCGCCCAGGTCCCGCAGATGCTCAAGACCACCGAGACGCCGATTGCCTGCCTCACCTGGCAAGGCCCGGACCAGGAACCGGTGATCAGCATCAGCCCAGACGAGCGGCTTCCGCTAGACGATGGTGAGAGGCCGGTCGAGGTGCCCCCCACGGCGAGCGGCCAGACGGCCGACAGCGTCTTCCTCAAACCAACCAAGGGCGCCCTGGTCCGCGGAGTGGTGCCTGGCCAGCGCCCCGATACCGGGGCGATCTGGCTGATCACCGACCAGGGATTGCGCTACGGCATACCCACGATAGAAGTGGCTCGCGCACTGGGCCTGGGTGAGATCACCACGCCGGCGCCCGAGTCCATCTTGGGCTTGCTGCCAATCGGACCGACGCTGGACCCTCAGCGGGCCTTGGAGCTGTTCAACCCTGAGCTAGCCCGCCCGCAGACCGAGCAGCGCGCCGGCCGCTGAGCGACACGTCCTCCTCTCCAGCGGGACGCATTCAGCGGGCTCAGCGCGGTAAAACCGGGCCCGGTTAACCCCGCTGAATGCGGTTGTGTCGTCGGATGGTGCGGGTGACGACCAGGGTGAGTCCCAGCATGCCGAGGGCTGCGGCCGAACCAGCCAGCGCGACGGTGCGCGGCAGCGCGCTGTCCTCCGGGGAAGGCCCGAGATCGGACAACCTGGCTGGGTTCACCGGGGCCGGATCGGGACTTTGTTCCTCGGGCAGCACCGCGGTGAGTGCGGAGATCGGGTCGACCATGCCATAGCCCAGTTCCTCGCTGCGCCCGCCGGGGCCTGCGGTGTGCTGCGCGGTCTGCTCAATGCGACGCATCACCTGGCGCGCGGACAGGTGGCTGAACCGATCCCGGACCAGTGCGACGAGCCCGGCTACATATGGTGTGGCAAAGCTGGTTCCGTCGAGTGGACGCACTTCCCCGTCGAGGTCTCTGAGCTCGGTGATCAGACCGGGTCCAGCTGAAGACAGGGACACCGCGCCGGTGCCTGGTGCGGCCACGTCAACCCACGGTCCGCGGATGGAGAAATCCGCTGCATCTCCATCGTCGTCAGTCGCAGCGACGGTGAGCACGTCGTCGTCGAACCAGCCCGGTGAAGAGATCGTGGAGACCACGCCAGGGCTGTTCTGCTTGCAGGTATCACTGGTATTGGCGGCGGCCACCACCACGACGACATTGCGCTCCACCGCGTGGTGCACAGCGGCCTGCAGGTCCGCCGCGTTGACCTGATCGCGCTCGGCCGGGAAACAGGCTGCTTCCGAAATGTTGATCACCGTTGCGCCCAACTGCACCGCCCGCATCACGGCCTGGGCCATGCTCACAGTGTCCCCGGTGCCCCGGCTTTGAATCTCCTGGCCGGTGTCGAGCTGGCGTAGCGGTACGAAGTAAGAGGTGCTTGCCTGGCGGATGGAAAGGATCTCCGCATTCGGTGCCACCCCGACGAAACGGCTAGCCGAGTCGGGTGCCGCGGCAACGAGGCCGGCCACCGCTGTGCCGTGGCCATCGCAGTCGAACAGGCCACTGCGGTTCTCGATGTAGTCCCCGCCGTCGATCAACCTGCCAGCCAGCCTTGGATGTTGCTGCACGCCGCTGTCGATCACGGCCACCCGCTGGCCTCGTCCGGTCGCGAACTGCTGCGCCTGCCGGATTCGTAGCCGCCGTTGACCAGCCGGCTCGGCCTCGACGTTGCCGGGCGCCTGCTGCTGGCAGTCTGCTTGCTGCTGGACCGGGCCGGTCTGCCGGGTAGCCCGGTTGTTCACGATGTAGGGCAGCGCGCTGACGTTGGCGGGGATCGGTAGGGCCGCCGGATTCACCGCAGGCGGCACGCCTGGCGGCCGGACCTCGGGTTCCGCGGCAACCGACAGCCCCGGGCCCGTCATGCACAGCAACGCGGCCACGCTGGCAACAAGCAGTGGCCGACGACGACCGGCGACTGCTCTCACAGCGCCCGGAAGGTGTTGTACAGGTCGAGCACGCCTAGTGCGAGGGGCAGTACCGCAGCGATGAGCGTCGCTTCGATCACGTCCACTGAGCGGCGTAGCACCGGCGAGAACCGGCGGCTGGGTAGCACCACTCCGAGCGCCAGAGCGAGTGTTGCGAGCACCAGGAGGCCGGCGAAGACCGCCAACAGCAAGGCCTGGCCCGCCGTCACCAGCAAGCCGACCAACAGCCCTGTTACCGCCACCATTCCACTGATCAGCAGTGCGATTGCTTGGCTACCGTTGGCGTAGGAGCGCGCCCGCAACAGCAGGACCGCAGCGACCACCACGGAAAGCACGATCCCCAACGCACCTCCGGTCGAGGCCAGGATCGCACCCGCTGCCGCCACCGCACCGGATCCGATGATCATGCCGGTCATGTACTCGTGCGCCAGGCCTGCCCGGCGTTCGATCGCAACGTAGTCCGGAAAGCCGGAGTCGCGCTGCAGGTCCTCAGCGCTACCCGGAATCTGAGGCACCGGGAGCCGGGACAGCTGGATGGTCAATCGCGGCACTGCCGAGATGCCGCCCAGCGCGACCGCTGCGGCTGCCGCTGCAATCCCCGCATCAGGACGATCGACCAGGCTGGCGACCAGGAATGCCAGCGCGCCGATCGCAGTGGCAGTGGCACTGGCCACGAACGCCGTGATGCCGTCGCCGAGCACCATGATCGAGGTGATGGCAAGGACCAGGGCCAGCGTGCAGGCCAGCAAGAGGTTCTCCGCTTGCACGCTGCCGGGCACGACATAGAGTCCGCTGACGAAACCCAGCGGCACGCTGCCCGCTGCCACCAGTACGCCAGTACCGGCTTCGCGGTACACCCGGGCGACTACCGCACCTGCGACCAGCACGACCACAGCGCCTCCGCCGGCGACGGCGGCGACGCCGAGGCCGGGCCCGGCGCGAAACAGCGCAACGGCACCGGCGAGCAATGCCAACCCTGCCGCGACCAGCCCGAGGGTGCGGGCAGTGTTCTGGGTCCATGGACGGTAACTGTCCGGGGCGGATACCGCGATGGCTTCCACCACGTCATCGAAAAGCGGCAGCGGAGGGCTGTCGCAGCGATGCCGTAGTTGCAGCAGGTCGCCGTCGACTACCCCCAACGAGCTCAGCGAACGGTCCGGATCGATCGCGTCACCGCCGAGTTTGGCCAGACACCAGCCACCGTGCCCGCTGCCCCCGTCCGGCGCGGCTTCGCCGGCCATCTTGAGCACCAAGGGAAGCAGATTCGCCACCGCGATGTCCGACGGCAGCGCCAGGTCGATGCGTGTCCGCGGTGCCACCACGGTCACCCGGCTGAACACGGTGGACGGCGCAACCGTCAGTCCAGCAACCGACGGCCGCACCGCGGAAACTTCATTGGTTCTGGTTGGCAACCGCTGCACCCTCTCGCTTGGCCTGCCGACCGTTGGTATGCACATCGGTGCGCGGTCACGGCGGCCTTCTTGGTGCGGTGGAGTATCCATGCGCGCCGTGCCCAACCGCTCAAGGGGGTCTATGCCGCGGGCGAGCCGGGCTCGGGGCCGCCCCCCGCCCCTCGACGCGACGCACTTGCGTTGGCGGGGAACCCGCTAGGGTGTCCGCCTCGCCTACAGGGTGCGGAGGTGAGCTGGCGTGAGCACGGTGCAGTTCCGGCGATCACCTCGGCTGGCCGCACCGAAGATGCCCGGTGGTGAAGTGCACCTCGAAGCACCACCCGAGGTACCCAGGGTGCTCCCGGGCAACATCGTGCAGAAGATCCTTCCGGTCGTGATGATCGCGGCTGTTCTGGGCATGGTGGCGTTCGTCTTCACCACCGGGGACGCCAGGAGCAACCCGGTGTTCCTGCTGTTCCCGATCATGATGCTGGTGTCGACCGTCGGCATGTTCGTCGGTGGCGGCCGCGGGCGCGGGCAGGCCAAGGCAGAGATGAACGAGGACCGCAAGGACTACCTGCGTTATTTGGGCCAGATGCGACAGCGAGCCAGGAAGGCGGCGCTCGAACAGCGCACGGCGCTGGAGTGGACCCATCCCGATCCCGCCGCGCTGTGGTCGATCGCGAGCAGCCGGCGGATGTGGGAGCGTCGCAGCGGAGACGTGGACTTCTGCCACGTACGGATCTGCCGGGGCTCACAGCGGCTGGCCACCCGCCTGGTGGCGCCACAGACCGGTCCGGTGGACGAGCTGGAACCGATCACCACCCTGGCGTTGCGCCAGTTCGTCCGGGCCCATTCCATCGTGCCCGACCTGCCGATCTCACTGTCGGTTCGAGGATTCGCGGCAATCGGGATCTCCGGTACGCACCTCTCGACGCGCGAGCTGGCCCGCTCGATGGTGGCCCAGCTGGTCACCTTCCACTCTCCCGATGATCTGCTGATTGCCGTGGTCACCGCCGGGCGAGCGAAGGCGGACTGGGAATGGATGAAGTGGCTGCCGCACGTGCAGCACCCCAGCCTGGTCGATGGCGCCGGGGCGCAGCGAATGATGGCCGGATCATTGGCCCACATCGAGAGGTTGCTCGGCGAGAAGCTGGCCGACCGGCCACGGTTCTCCCGCAACGCCCAGACCCACGGCGACGGTCCGCACCTTTTGATCGTCATCGACGGTGGAGAGGTCACCGGAGAGGAGCAGATCATCCTGGGGGAGGGCATGGCCGGGGTCACCCTGCTCGACCTCTCCGACTCGCTGGGCAACCTGACCACCCGTCGCGGGCTGCAGCTGGCGATCGAGGGCGCGGCGATCGGCGCCCGCGGACCGGCCGGAGTCGAGCTCTTCGGAGTCCCCGACTCGCTCGGTGTCGCTGAGGCCGAGGCGGTGGCCCGCGCCCTGTCCCCGTACCGGATCGGTCCGCAGGAAGCCGATAACAGTGACGAGCCGCTGGTGGCCAATCCGGGCCTGCTGGAGCTGCTCGGCCTGCCCGCCGATCCACGCGCCTTCGACGTGGCCCAGGCTTGGCGGCCGCGACCGATGCGAGACCGCCTGCGGGTGCCGATCGGCGTCGACGAGCTTGGTCAGCCGGTGGAGCTGGATATCAAGGAAGCAGCCCAGGGCGGGATGGGTCCGCACGGCCTGTGCGTAGGGGCCACC
The DNA here is from genome assembly GCA_036389855.1 of Pseudonocardiaceae bacterium. Taxonomy (GTDB): domain Bacteria; phylum Actinomycetota; class Actinomycetes; order Mycobacteriales; family Pseudonocardiaceae. Next base: position 3,018 of record DASVWA010000377.1, on the reverse strand, counting down.
GGATCGGGGAAGTCGGAGTTCCTGCGCACCTTCGTGCTGGGCCTGATGGCCACCCACTCATCGGCGGTATTGAACTTCGTGCTGGTCGATTTCAAGGGCGGTGCCACCTTCCTGGGCATGGAGCAGGCACCACACGTCGCCGCCGTGATCACGAACCTGGCGGGTGACCTGACCCAGGTCACCCGCATGCAGGACGCGCTGGCCGGCGAGATGAACCGTCGCCAGGAGCTGCTGCGTATCGCAGGGAATTTCGCCAACGTCAAGGATTATGAGAGGGCTCGGGACAACGGCGCGGATCTTGATCCGTTGCCGGCGCTGTTCATCGTGATCGACGAGTTCTCCGAGCTTCTTGCCCACAAGCCTGAGTTCATCGACCTGTTCGTGGCGATCGGCCGGCTAGGCCGCTCGCTGCAGATGCACCTGCTGCTGGCCTCGCAGCGTCTCGAGGAGGGCAGGCTGCGCGGCCTCGAGTCCCATTTGTCCTACCGGATCGGTCTCAAGACGTTTTCCGCTGGGGAGTCTCGGGCGGTGCTCGGCGTTCCCGACGCCTACGAGCTGCCGCCGCTGCCGGGATCCGGCTACCTGAAGTTCGACACCATGTCCATGGAGCGCTTCAAGGCGGCCTACGTCTCAGGCCCCTACCGTGCCGGCGGTGTTGTCACGATGGCCAGCACGGTCACGGTCACCTCAGACCGGCGGCCGCGGCTGTTCGTGCCCGACTACGTGCATCTGCCTGAGGTAGCTGAGCTGCCGGGCCAGCAGCCGGTGTTCGAAGCTCCGCCAGAAAATCCTGCCGAGCCCAGCGTGCTGGATGTCGTGGTCGCCAAGTTGGGTGGGCAGGGACCCCCGGCCCACGAGGTGTGGCTGCCGCCGCTGGAGGCGCCGCCCTCGTTGGACCAGCTGCTGCCTCCGCTGTCGGCTACCGAGGATCGCGGGCTGTCCCCGGTCGGGTTCTTTGGCAATGGGCGGTTGGCCGTCCCGGTCGGAATCGTGGACAAACCCTTCGAACAGCGCCGTGACCTACTCTGGGCGGATCTCTCCGGGGCTGCGGGCCATGCCGTGGTCACCGGCGGCCCGCAGTCGGGCAAGTCCACCCTGCTGCGCTGCCTGCTGATGTCGTTGGCGCTCACTCATACCCCTGAGGAAGTGCAGTTCTTCTGCATCGACTTCGGTGGCGGCACGCTGGCGTCGCTGGATGGCCTGCCGCACAGCGGCGGGGTGGCTGGGCGGCTGGAGCCTGACACGGTGCGACGGATCATCGCCGAGGTGACCGGACTGCTCGCCGCCCGGGAGAAGCGGTTCCGCTCGCTGGGAATCGACTCGATGGCCGACTTCCGGGTCCGCAAGCAGCGCGGCTCCCCAGCTCAGACAGAGCAGTTGCGCGAGGACCCGTTCGGTGACGTGTTCCTGGTGATCGACGGGTGGCACGGCTTCCGCCAGGAGTTCGATGCCAGTGACCTGGAGATGAAAGTGGTGAACCTGGCCACCCTGGGTCTGTCCTACGGAGTGCACGTCATGATCGGCGCCACTCGGTGGGCGGAGATCCGGCCCGCGCTCAAGGACCTGCTCGGTACTCGCTTCGAGCTGCGACTTGGTGACCCGGGCGAGTCCGATATCGATCGGCGAGTAGCAGTCAACGTGCCGCAGGGCCGGCCCGGGCGGGGACTGTCCAGGGAGAAACTGCATTTCCTCGCCGCGCTGCCCAGGATCGACGCTGCGACCAGCGCGCAGGACGTCGGCCTTGGCGTCGCTGACGCAGTGGCACGAATCCGCGGTGGATGGCCTGGCTCCCACGCGCCGCGAGTCCGGTTGCTGCCCGAGCGCTTCCCTTACGAGCAGCTTCCCGCGCCCCAAGCTCAGCGCCCGCACCTGATCCCGATCGGGATCAACGAGTCCGAGCTCGCCCCGGTGTATCTCGACTTCGCCGCTGAGCCGCATTTCCTGTGTTTCGCCGATGGGGAATCAGGCAAGACCAACCTGCTGCGGACGATCGCCCGCGGCATTGTCGACAGCGCCACCCCGGACCAGGCGCGCATCATCATGGTCGACTACCGCCGAACCATGCTCGGTTTCCTGGATTCCGATCACGTCATCGGGTATGGGATGTCCGCTGATGTGCTCGTTCCGATCATCGCCGATGTGGAACGCTCGATGCGCAAGCGCCTGCCCGGTGCGTCGGTTACCCAGCAGCAGCTCCGGGACCGCTCCTGGTGGGCCGGCCCGGAGCTGTACGTCCTGGTCGATGACTACGACCTGGTGGCCACTCAGGGTGGCGCGAACCCGCTCGCGCCGCTGCTGGAGTTCTTGGCGCAAGCCAAGGATGTCGGGCTGCACCTGATCGTCACCAGGCGCTCGGGTGGTGCCGCGCGGGCCTTGTACGAGCCCATGATCGCGCGTCTACGGGAGGTCTCCACTCCCGGCATCGTGATGAGCGGCAGCTGCGATGAGGGCCCGTTGCTGGGCACTGTCAAGCCATCCGCGATGCCGCCGGGCCGGGGCACCCTGGTGGGTCGCAAGGCCGGTCAGCAACTCATCCAGGTCGCCTGGCACCCACCGGAGTGATGCGCGCCGTTCGCGGTTGCAACGTTCTGCGACCAGATGGTCACGGACCGGAACTGGATCTGGCAGTGTGGCGTCCCACTTGTCGTCAGAGTTGACCGATACCTGAGGAGACAGCGCCAGATGGCACAGCAGTTCGGAGCTGAGTTCGAGCAGATGACGGCGGCGGCGAACCATGTCGCCGAGGTGAACCAGAGCGTCCAGGGCCAGCTGATGAGCTTGCGCAACCAGCTAGCGCCGCTGGCGGGCGCCTGGAAGGGCCAGGCGTCGACCGCCTTCCAGCTGCTGATGCAGCGTTGGGACAACGACGCGCGTGCTCTCAACGAGGCACTCGACAGCATCGGTGAGCAGATCCGCGGATCCGGCGCCACTTACGCCCAAGCCGACGAGGCGGAGAACCAGACCTACTCCCGGATCAGCCAAGCGCTGGGGAACTGAGACCGCCAACCTGGATCGCTG
>DASVWA010000376.1:0-5449 GCA_036389855.1 Pseudonocardiaceae bacterium | reverse complement strand
TGGCTGTTCACCCCCAGCCGTCCATCTTCACCACCCAGCTGACGCCGGGCGTCAGTCCACTCCTTCAAGGGCGTCGCGGATAGGGACCAACTTGGCGGCGGCCTCGGCGACCTCGGAGTCAGGGTCCGAGCCGGCCACGATCCCGCAGCCGGCGAACAACCGGGCGAACCGGCCTGCAACCTGAGCGCACCGCAGTGCGATACCCAGTTCGCCGTCCCCTGCGGCGTCGACCCAGCCCACCGGACCGGCATAGCGTCCGCGGTCCATCGCCTCCAGCTCGCCGATCGCGCTGACTGCGGCGGGGGTAGGAGTGCCACCGACGGCAGCGGTGGGGTGCAGCGCGTCGGCCAAGGTGAGCAACGGCGGGCCCGCGGGGTGCAGCACCCCACGCACCTCAGTGGCCAGGTGCAGCACATTGCGCAGCGGCAGCACGCTGGGCGCGGTGGGGACCAGCAGGTCGGTGCAGAACGGCCGCAATTCCTGGGCCAGCGAGTCCACCGCGTAGCAGTGCTCGTCGCGGTCCTTCGCCGAGCCGAGTAGCTCAGCGGCCAGCGCCTCGGTGTCGGTGCTGTCGTGCGGCCAGGTCGTGCCGGCCAGCACCCGCGACAGCACCTCGGTGCCCCGTCGGCGCAGCAGCAACTCCGGGGTCGCGCCCACCAGCTGGTCCACCGCGAACGTCCAGCAGGACGGGTATCTGGCAGCCAGCCCGTGCAGCAGGAATCGAGGATCCAGCGGCTCATCGGCGACTGCTAGCAGGTCGTGCGCCAGCACCACCTTCGCGGGCACTGCCCCGTCGCGCATCCGGGATACCGCGCGAGCCACCGCATCGCGCCACGCGGTCACCGGTAGCTCACCGTCGAAATAGCACAGACCCCGGGGGCGGCGCACCGGTACCACGGGTCCGGTCACGGTGCCGATCTCGAACTCGGTGACCCAAGTCAGGCCGTTTCGCCTGCCTACCACGACCCGCGGCACCACCAGCACCGAGCTGCCCGGGGAGTCGTCGAAGGCAAGACTGGCGAAGGCGATCGGGCCGCTGCCGGGCAGACCCACTTCGTCATAGGTGTCCAGCTGCGTGCAGAAGGACTGCCACCAGTCCTGCGCGCGGGAGAAGCGGTGCGGCCCCTCAGTGCACACCCGGGCCACCTCGCCCCAGGCCACCAATCCCTCACCGGCCTGTACCCAGGCCAAGGCCCCGCGCGGGGAGGGCAGCAGATCAAGCAGGTCGACACCGCCCTGCACCAGATGCGAGCGCACGACCAGCCGGTCGGTCAGCGGAGCGGTGGTCACGCCGCCAGCGTATATAGGGAGATATAGGGCTCATCGGGTGCCGCGGCCGGGCGTCGACCGAGGGCCACGGCGGCTACTCTCGGCCGGATGACCGCTGCGCTGACCGGGACCCGCGACCTCAGCCGAAGGCGCAGGCAGGCGTCGTGGGTGCTACTTGCCGTGGCCGGGGTGCTGACCGGGCTGGTTGTGCTGGCACTGGCGGGCGCGGCCCTGGATGACGCCGAAGTCGACGCCCGCACCGGCCACGCCACCGCCCAGGTGCTCGCGGTGACCCCGACGCGGACGCTGGTGCAGTTCGCCACCCCCGACGGTCGGGTCTACAGCCCGGAGGAGGGCCTGGCCTACCCGTCGGGGCTGCAGGTCGGCCAGCTGGTGCGGGTGGAGTACAACAGCGCCGATCCCGAGCAGGTGCGGGTCGCCGGGCGGACCTGGACCACTGGTGTGGTGCCTGCGGTGATCACCTTGGTCGTACTGTGGGTGCTCGTCGCGCCGGTCGCCTGGTGGTTGCGCCGCCGGGTTGGCAGCGGTTGACGACCTCCCCACCGGGTGTTGGCGGTACTTGAAGATCGGCCAACCGTAGGGTGAGCGCTGTGCCGAGAGCCGGGCTGGACAAGGACCCTCGCGACGTCGCTGCGATGTTCGACGGGGTGGCCCGCCGCTATGACCTGACCAACACCGTGCTGTCGTTCGGTCAAGATCGGTGGTGGCGGCGATGCACCCGGGTCGCCGTCGGCGCCGGGCCGGGCCAGCGGGTGCTCGACGTGGCCGCGGGTACCGCCGTCTCCACCGTCGAATTCGCCCGCGCCGGTGCCTGGTGTGTGGCCGCCGACTTCTCCCTGGGCATGCTTAGGGCCGGCCGGCACCGCAAGGTTCCGCTGGTCAGAGCCGACGCGCTAGCCCTGCCGTTCGCCGACGGTGTGTTCGACGCGGTCACGATCTCCTTTGGCCTGCGCAACGTGGCCGACTCCGACGCCGCGTTGACCGAGCTTGCTCGCGTCACCCGGCCCGGCGGCCGGCTGGTCGTGTGCGAATTCTCCACGCCCACGTGGCGGCCGTTCCGTACGGTCTACCTGGAGTACTTGATGGGCGCACTGCCGGCAGTCGCCCGGCGGGTGAGCAGCAACCCGGAGGCCTACGTCTACCTCGCCGAGTCCATTCAGGCATGGCCCGACCAGCGCGGGCTTGCCGAACGTATAGCCGCCGCAGGCTGGACCGATGTCCAGTGGCGCGACCTCACCGGCGGCATCGTCGCCCTGCACCGGGCGGTCAAACCGGCGGCCCCGGCCCCTGGTGGAGTCTTGAGTTCGTAGAGCGCTGAGTTCGGTGAGCCCTGGGTTCGGTGAGCCCTGGGTTCGGTGAGCACAGGGTGCTGGCGCTTAGACTCGGGCTCCGGGCGATCCCGAGGGATCAAGGGATCAACTGAACAACCGAGGAGCGTCGATGGTCAGCCGAGCGGGCGCCAGTGACAACGCCGCGGACGTCATCGTGGTGGGAGCCGGACCCGCAGGCTCGACGGCCGCGGCGTACCTTGCCCGGGCGGGGCTGGATGTGCTGCTGCTGGAGAAGTCGACCTTCCCCCGAGACAAGGTGTGCGGCGACGGCCTGACCCCGCGCGGGGTCAAGCAGCTGATCGACCTGGGCATCGACACCAGTACCGAGGCAGGTTGGTTGCACAATCGGGGCCTGCGGGTGGTGGGCGGCGGAGTGACTATCGAGCTGCCCTGGCCCGACCTGGCCAGCTTCCCGCCCTACGGCGCGGTCCGCCAGCGGTTGGACTTCGACGAGATGCTGGCGCGGCACGCCGAGAAGGCCGGCGCCCGGCTGCACGAGTGCAACACGGTCACCGAGGCGATCACCGACGAGCGCACTGGACGGGTCACCGGCGTGCGCGGGCGGCAGGGTCCGGACAAGCAGCCGGTGACCTACCGCGCCCCGCTCACGCTGGCCTGCGACGGGGTCAGCGCCCGGCTCGCCTTGAGCCTGGGCATGGAAAAGCGCACGGACCGGCCGATGGGTGTCGCGGTGCGTCGCTACTACACCAGTCCCCGCACCGACGACGATTTTCTGGAGAGCCACCTGGAGCTATGGGATCACACCGATCCGGGCCAGCCCAAATTGCTGCCCGGATACGGCTGGATCTTCGGCATGGGCGACGGGACGTCCAACGTCGGGCTGGGGATCCTGTCGACCTCCAAGGCTTACGGCAAGACCGACTACCGGGCGCTGCTGCGGTCCTGGTTGGACGGCACACCGCAGGAGTGGGGCTTCCGGGAGGGCAATGCCACCGGCAAGGTCGCCGGCGCGGCATTACCGATGGGCTTCAATCGCATCCCGCACTACCGCGCGGGTCTGCTGCTGGTCGGGGACGCCGGCGGCATGGTGAATCCGTTCAACGGCGAGGGCATCGCCTATGCGATGGAGTCCGCCGGGCTTGCCGCGGAGTGCACGGTCCAGGCAATGGCCCGCCCGGTCGGACCGGCCCAGGAGCGCGCGCTGCAGCGTTACCCTGTTGCGCTGCGCGAGGAGTTGGGGGGTTACTTCCGGTTGGGCACCGCGTTCAGCCGGTTGATCGGCCATCCGGCGGTGATGCGAGCCGCGACTCGCCATGCCTTGCCGCGCGCGACGCTGATGCGTTTCCTGCTCAAGCTACTGGCCAATCTCTACGACAGCCGGGAGGGTGACGCGATGGACCGGGTGATCACGGCGATGACCCGGCTGGCGCCCAGCGCGTGACAGACGACACCCTCCAACGACAGAAACGCCTGATTGAGGCCGGATTTAGGTTAGCCTCAGGGCAGCGCGTGACCGATCCGCACGTAGGGTAGATGCGGGACGTTCATGAGACGGGAAGGACGGGACGGCAGTGCTGCAGCCCTACGTTCCCCTGGTGTTGATGCTCGTACTGGCGGGGGGTTTCGCGGTCTTCTCCATCGTCGCGGCGCCTTATATCGGGCCGCGCCGGTACAACCGGGCCAAGCTCGACGCCTACGAGTGCGGTATCGAGCCGTCGCCGCAACCGGTCGCGGGGGCCGGACGAATGCCGGTGGCCTACTACCTCACCGCGATGCTGTTCATCCTGTTCGACATCGAGATGGTCTTTTTGTACCCCTTTGCCGTAGCCGCGGACTCGCTGGGGATCTTCGGCCTGGTGGAGGTCGTTCTGTTCATCCTGACGCTCGGCTTCGCCTACGCCTACGTGTGGCGGCGCGGCGGGCTGGACTGGAACTAATCATGGGTCTTGAAGAGAAGCTGCCCAGCGGGATCTTGTTGACCAGCGTGGAGAAGCTGGTCAACTGGACGCGTAAGTCGTCGCTGTGGCCCGCCACATTCGGGCTGGCCTGCTGCGCGATCGAGATGATGACCAGCGGTGGGCCCCGCTATGACCTGGCTCGCTTCGGGATGGAGGTTTTCCGGGCCTCTCCGCGCCAAGCTGACCTGATGATCGTGGCAGGCCGGGTGAGCAACAAGATGGCTCCGGTGCTGCGCCAGATCTACGACCAGATGCCCGAGCCGCGCTGGGTGCTCGCGATGGGAGTCTGTGCCTCCAGCGGCGGCATGTTCAACAACTACGCGATCGTGCAGGGTGTGGACCACATCGTCCCGGTCGACATGTACCTGCCCGGCTGCCCACCACGGCCGGAGATGCTTATCGACGCGATTCTCAAACTGCACGCCAAGATCATGGACGAGCCGCTCGGGCCGAAACGCGCCGCGTTGAAAGCGGGTCAGCGCACCGAGATGGTGCCCTCCTCCGTGCGCTATGGCCCGCAGAAGGACCCCAAGCCATCGGGAAGCGGCCGGTCCCAGGTCGTCGAAGCTCGGAAGCAGTGAGCGCATGATCGACAAGGACGCCAAGGAGGACAAGAACATCGAGCCCGGCCGGTCTGGCTCTGCTGAGATGACGAGCGTCGAGAAGGCCGAGCATGAGGCTCGCGGTGGGGTGGTCGCCGGCCGGGCTCGGCAGGGCATGTTCGGCGTTCGCGGTCCCGGAGACACCTCTGGATACGGAGGGCTGCTACTACCGGCCTACGCGCCACCCCCTGCGCAGCGACCCTACGGCGGCTGGTTCGACGAGTTCACCGACGAGCTGTTCGCCGCCATGCGCGAGCGCGAGGTACCCGCTGAGACCATCCAGCAGGTCACGGTGGATCGCGGGGAG
>DASVWA010000375.1:0-8989 GCA_036389855.1 Pseudonocardiaceae bacterium | reverse complement strand
ACGTGGCTTGGCTCGCGTGCCGGCTCCGGGTATCGACGGCGTCAGCTTGAATGCGGTCGCACAAATCGGCAAGTGGGCGTCGACGCCGGCACGAACAACCTCGAGGCCACTCTGCGGGCGGGTGCGACGCAACTCGAGGATCTGGCGGGCAAATTGCGCGAGGAGCTGGCGACCTACCTACAAGTTGACGAGCTCAACATCCCCACCAGATTCCGGCCGATTGGACCCCACGGAGAAAGCAAGCCCGATCCCGCCAGTGAAGAATCCACGCGATGTTGCAGCCATGGCTCGCCGGACATGCGAGTTGCTGACCCCGCAGCAGGCAAAAGGCTTCGGCCTCGATTTGCCTGCAACGCCATCGGACGGCCTTTTCGGCACGGTGCATTGCGCGTGGACAAGCACCACGAGTGACCGACGCATAGTTAGGCGGGTGGCGGTCAGCGTCTTCACCAACAACCCGACCTTGGATTTGGTTACGCTCAGGACAAGGGTCGTCCGTCTTTCGAGCTCACCGACATCGCTGCGTATCCTGCTCTCGTAGGAGATCGAACGCCGAGCTGCCAATTTGTGATATTGATATCAAACCGGCTGAGCGTCAGAGCGTCTCGGTGACCTACGAGTCGAAGGAGTTCGACAATAATCCGCAGCAGTCGTGTGAGGTGGGTAAGCAAGTCGCTGCGGCCGTGGTGATGAATCTGCCGCCCAAGAGTTGAGGTCAGCGCCCCTTGTCGTAGCCGGCGCGGCGCATCGCATCAGCGAGCGTCCCACCAGCTGATTTGCCGGGAGCCGGCGGGCGCTTGGCGGCCTTGCGTGGCGTGCCGGCCGGCGGCGGCTTGGCTCCAGGAGAGTCGTCGAGCCGCAGGGTAAGCCCGATCCGGTTGCGCGGCACGTCCACGTCGAGCACCTTGACCCGCACGACGTCGCCCGGCTTCACCACATCGCGCGGGTCTTTGACGAACGTCTTGGCCATCGCCGAGACGTGCACCAGGCCGTCCTGATGCACGCCCACGTCAACAAACGCGCCGAACGCCGCGACGTTGGTGACCACTCCTTCGAGCACCATGCCCGGTGCCAGATCGGCGATCTTGTCGATGCCCTCGGCGAAGGTTGCGGTGGAGAAGGCCGGTCGCGGGTCGCGGCCCGGTTTTTCCAGTTCGGCGAGGATGTCGGTGACGGTGGGCAGGCCCACCGTGCCGTCGACGAAGTCGGCCGGTCGCAGCGCCCGCAGCACCGCGGTGTTGCCGATTAACGTGCTGATGTCGCCGCCGGCCGTGTCCAGGATGCGGCGCACCACCGGGTAGGACTCGGGGTGCACGCCGGAGCGGTCCAGCGGGTCGTCGCCGCCCGGGATGCGCAGGAAGCCGGCGCACTGCTCGAACGCCTTGGGGCCCAGGCGCGGCACGCCGGCCAGGGCTCGCCGGGTGCGAAACGGTCCATGCGCGTCGCGGTGCGCCACGATGTTCTCGGCCAGCCCGCCGGTGATGCCCGACACCCGCCGCAGCAACGGGGCCGACGCCGTGTTGACGTCCACGCCGACGGCGTTCACGCAGTCCTCCACCACCGCATCCAGCGAGCGCGACAGTGCGGCTTCGGGGAGATCGTGCTGGTACTGGCCCACACCGATCGACTTGGGATCGATCTTGACGAGCTCGGCGAGCGGGTCCTGCAACCGGCGCGCAATCGACACCGCGCCGCGCAACGACACGTCCAGCTCGGGCAGCTCCTGGGAGGCGTAGGCCGAGGCCGAGTACACCGAGGCGCCGGCTTCGGACACCACAGCCTTGGTAATGCCGAGTTGCCCAGCCAGCTTGTCGGTCTCCCGCGAGGCGGTGCCGTTGCCGATCGCGACCAGCTCGACGTGATGGGTCTTGGCGAGCCGGGTGAGCACGGCCAGCGCCTCATCCCAGCGGCGTTGAGGCACGTGGGGGTAGATGGTGTCGGTGGCCACCACCTTGCCGGTTGCGTCGATGACGGCGACCTTGACACCGGTGCGGTAGCCAGGGTCCAGCCCCATGGTCGGGCGGTTACCCGCGGGTGCGGCGAGCAGCAGGTCACCAAGGTTGGCGGCGAAGACCCGCACCGCCTCGTCCTCGGCTGCCTGGCGCAGCCGCATGCGCAGATCGATCCCCAGATGCAGCAGGATGCGGGTGCGCCAGGCCCAGCGCACCGTGTCGGCCAACCAGCGGTCGGCCGGGCGACCCCGGTCGTCCACGCCGAAACGTGCCGCGATGGCCTGCTCGTAGCGACCCTCCTCCGCCTCGGGCGCCGGCTCGGGAACAAGGTCGAGAATGCCTTCTTTCTCGCCACGGAACAGGGCGAGGATGCGGTGCGAGGGCAATTTCGTGAAGGGTTCGGAGAACTCAAAGTAGTCCGCGAACTTCGCGCCGGCCTCCTGCTGTCCGTCGCGGACCCGGGAGACCAGTTGGCCGCGCGACCACATCTGCTCGCGCAGGGACCCGATCAGGTCGGCGTCCTCGGCGAAGCGCTCGACCAGGATGGAGCGTGCTCCGTCGAGGGCGGCCGCGGCGTCGGGCACGCCGCGCTCGGAATCGACGTATCCCGCAGCAGCCACTTGAGGGTCTCGGGTTGGATCAGCGAGCAATCCTTCGGCCAGCGGCGCCAAACCGGCCTCGCGGGCAATCTGCGCCTTGGTGCGCCGCTTGGGCTTGTAGGGCAGGTAGAGGTCTTCCAGCCGGGCCTTGGTGTCAACCGCCATGATCCGCGCCTCGAGCGCGTCGTCGAGCTTGCCCTGCTCGCGGATCGTGTTCAGGATCGCCGTCCGGCGCTCCTCCAGCTCGCGCAGGTAGTGCAGCCGCTCCTGCAGGGTGCGTAGCTGCGCGTCGTCCAGGCCGCCGGTCGCTTCCTTACGGTAACGCGCGACGAACGGCACGGTAGCGCCGCCGTCGAGCAGGTCGACGGCAGCGCCCACCTGGCGTTCGGGAACGCCCAGCTCACCGGCGATCCGCTGGTTCAGCGACGTGGTGACAACGCGCACGCAGCCTCCTCGGGTGATCTCGTAGCCGGTAATCGGCCGCCCAGGCACGGTAGCCGGACCGGCCTGAACGCTCCGCGCCCGGGCACCGCACCGGTCGGCGCCACTTGCATGGTTCGTGCGTGACTGTTCAGACCGCGATCAGAGCCAGGTCCAGCCCGACCGCATCGATGTCGCCGTGGTCTCCTCCTGGTCGGGTGTCGACGCGGACCACCATGCGCCCAGGCACCGACAGTGTTCATCGACTGGTGATGGCTGGTTGCGTTGGCCCGCTCGTCGAACCCGTTGTTGCATCATGAGCCGACACGGCCTACCTCCGCGGGAGTACGCCAATCGCGGTGGCTGCACTGCCCGGCGTACTCCGATTACCTCTGCCAAGCCGACGACGATCCCGGTCCCGGTGGCGGAACATCAAGGCACACGGTCAGGCACCGGACGCCCGGCCAGCACAAAGGGAGTTAGTGATGTTGGCACAGCTGATGAGCGACATGACCTACGCATACCCGGGGTGGGAACATGGAGCCGGCGCAGGTGGACCCGGCTGGTGGCTCATTTTCCCGATTCTGTTCTGGGTCCTGGTGCTGTCCGCAATCGGATACGTGATTTACCGCAGGTCACCAAAGCAGCAGGCACGAAGCTCCGCCGAACGGACTCTCGCGGAGCGGTACGCCCGCGGCGAGATCAGCGAGGATGAGCTGCGGCAGCGGAGGAACGTGGTCCGGGCCAAGTCGTGACCCCGGTTCGGTCGACGTACTGCACTCTACGCCTGTACCACGCGCGAATTCGCGGGACAGGCGTAGAGACATATCCGGGCAACGATTAACTGTGCTTTGGCTCAGCCGACGAAGTGTGGCTACGCGAGAGTGGACGGGGACCGCACGTGCTTCACCGAGCGAGGAAGTGGAACCCGACCCACAGCCACAGCACGAGCACAACCCACCGGCCGGGCCGGCGCCGCAATACCGTGTGGACCACATCACCGACCGGCCGGAAAGGTCGCCGACCGGCCATCCCGAGCAACTGTGCGGCCAGCGTCGCGCCCAGCACCACGGCGAACCCGGTCGCGATCACGCCATAGGGAGTCACCGGGTCACCAGCCAGCGCCCGGCCGCGAGCCACAGCGCGTAGCCGAGCACCCGTGCCGGATAGGTCTCCAGTATCGGGTCAAGCAGCAGGCTCAGCGTCGGGTGCTGCGGGTCGTTGCCCCAGAGCAACGCCACCAACCACCACGCAGCGCCGGCGGCGGCCAACCCCAGCCACAGCGCGGCTGCCCCCGGTGACACGGCACCGGACGGCAGCGGCCGCACCGGGCGGGTGGCGCGTAGCGCGAACAGCAGCACACCGGGGATCAACACGGCTACCGCAGCGGGCATGGTCAGCGGCCGGAAGACCGCGGCGATCAATGCGTAGCCGACGATCACCGCGTCCCAACGGTCGACCCACGCGGGCTTATCGGGGACTGGCTCGTCGGGCGGGGTCGTCCTCGAGCGCGAGCCGATCCCAACCACCTCGCTCGGCGGCGGCTTCGTAGCTGGTCTGCAGGAATTCCAGCAGTGTGCGGTCGGGATCCGGTGCCGTTCGGACCACCTCGTAAGGCAGCAGGAACTGGCCGGCAGCGTCGCTGTAGTAGGCGGCATCGGGCCGGATGGGATACTGCCGGAAACCTTCGGGCTCGGGGTAGGCGTAGGCGTAGAAGGCGCCCTCGTCCCCACCGCCGGGCCAGAAGCCGCAGCTGCTGAGCTCGTGCGAGTAACCCTCCACCATGACCCAGTCGGGGCAGTTGGGTGCCCCGCCGGGATGGGTCGGCGCGGTGCGGCCGGAGAAACGGGTGAGGGCGAGATCGAAGCTTCCCCAGAAGAAGTGCACCGGGCTGACCTTGCCGATGAAACGGGACCGGAATCCGGTCAGCACCCGGTGCGCCGCCAGTAGCTGGCGCCAGAAACGCTGCGCAGCAGCAGGGTCATAGGACGCGTGCTCATGATCATCGTCGAACGGGATCGCGCGCACTACCTCCGTCGGTGTGGTCCTGATCGAGACTTCCAGGTCGACGTCACGCATCGCCGCCATCGTCTGGCGGTAAAACGTCGCGACCGACTTCGGCTCCAAGGCAACGCTGCGCTGCTCACCACTGCTGGATCGGATGCGCAGCTGGTGATCGCAGAAGTCGAACTCGATGTCGAAGATGCGCGCACCGTGCGGGATCGCCGAGGTGGTCAGCCCCCGAGCGGAGACATACAGCGGGACCTGCCACCAGTGGTTGACCATCGGCGCCTTCGCCAACCGGATCTTGCCCACGATCTGGGTCCACATGTGCAGTGTGTCGCGAGTGTCAGCCCATTCCTGCACCCGCAAGGCCGGCCACGGCTCAACGTGCCCGGACCGTGCCTGCACATCAGTCACCGCCGACACCTCCCACGCAGCTAGCTGAGGTAACCCTCGACCTCGTCCGCGGGCCGGACCTGGGCCTCATCGGGATCCAACCCGGCGGCCGCCCGGGCACGGCGCTGACGCAGCAGGTCCCAGCACTGATCGAGCTGCACCTCCAGCGCAGCCAGCTGGGAGCGCTCCTCGTCACTACTCAGCTCATCCCGGCCGCGGCGTTCCCGCAAGACATGCTCGGCATCGACCAGCTCGCGGATGCGACCCAGCAGGTCACTCTCATCGGCCATCGAACCCCTCCAACTCTGCGCTGACCTCCGGTCTACGAGTCTGGCAGAACATGCCAACGCGGCCACTCGACGGCTCGTGACAGGATCGCCTCGTGGATTACGTCCGGCTGGGCACCTCCGGCCTTAAGGTGTCGCGCATCTGCCTGGGCATGATGAGCTACGGCGACCGGCAGTGGCGCGAGTGGATACTTGATGAAGGCCAAGCCGAGCCGATCGTCCGCCGAGCAGTCGAACACGGCGTCATCTTTTTCGACACCGCGAACATGTACTCGAACGGCGTCAGCGAAGAGATCACCGGCCGACTGCTCGGTAAGTTCTTCTCCCGCCGTGATGATTACGTTCTTGCGACCAAAGTCTACTCGCCCATGGGACCCGGCCCCAATGACCGTGGACTGTCCCGCAAACACATCCTGAGTGCAGTTGACGATTCGCTCAGACGCCTCGGCACGGACTACATTGACCTCTACCAGATCCACCGTTGGGATAACGAGGTGCCCATCGATGAGACCATGGAGGTTCTGCACGATCTGGTACGCGCTGGCAAGGTGCGCTACCTCGGCGCTTCCAACATGTTCACCTGGCAATTCGTCAAGGCTCAGCACACGGCGCAGCGTCACGGATGGACCCAATTCGTCTCCATGCAAAACCACTACAACCTGCTGTATCGTGAGGAAGAGCGCGAGATGATCCCGCTCTGCATGGACATGGGCATTGGCGTGATCCCCTGGAGCCCGCTGGCCCGCGGATGGCTCACCGGCAGCCGTAGTCGTAGCGGTGAACGTCACACGGTCCGCGCCAAGAACGACGCCTTTGCCAGCAAGCTCTACGACGAATCTGACTTTGACGTCATCGATGCCGTGATCGAGCTGGCAGCTGAACGCGATGTGCCGCCCGCACAGATTGCTTTGGCGTGGCTGCTGCACAAGCCGGGCGTGGTCGCACCTATCGTGGGAGCGACCAAGGTGGGTCACCTTGGTGACGCCTGGGAGGCGGTCGACGTGACGCTCAATGACGCAGAAATTCACCGCCTTGAGACGCGATACCGGCCACATGCGGTGAAGGGACTGGGATAGCCACGCCCGATTGCTCGCCCGGTGCGGCTTTCCTGCACGAGCTGACCCCCGGAGTGCTGGCCTGGGTTCAACCGGACGGCTCGTGGTGGATCAACAACGCGGGAGCCGTCACTGATGAGGATGGCACGATCATCATCGACACGTGTGCGACCCAGGCGCGTACCAGCCGGTTTCTCACCATGGTCCGTGACGCGACCGGCGACGCCCCGCTGCGGTTGGCCGTCAACACCCACCAGCACGGCGATCACACCTATGGCAACAGCGTGCTTCCTGAATCCACCGTCCTCATCGCGCACGAGGCAACCCGGGACGCCCTGCTCGTCGACCCCCTCATCGATGGCTGCCCTCCTTTCTGGGAACCGGTTCCCCAGTGGGGGCGTGTCACCCGGCGGGTACCGAGCATCGTGTTCCGGGACGAGCTGACCCTTTTCGCCGGACGACGACGAGTCGAGCTGCAGCACCCCGGCGAAGCCGTTCACACCCAGGGTGACCTGGTGGTATGGCTGCCGGAGGAACGGGTGCTGTTCAGCGGAGACCTGCTGTTTCACGGCGTCACCCCGCTGGTGTTGATGGGGAACCTGCAGGGGGCGCTGCGTTCACTCGACTGGATGGCCGAGTTCCAGGCCGAGCACATAGTCCCCGGCCATGGCAGCGTCATCGACGTTGAAGGCTTCCCGGAGGTGTTGGCTGCCCACGAGCGGTACTACCGGTTCATACTGGATGCCGCTAAGGCCGGAAAACGCGACGGGCTCACCCCACTGCAGGCAGCCGAACGCTGCGAACTGGGCGAGTTCGCCGATTGGCCAGACCCCGAACGTCTGGTGCTGAACCTGCATCGCCAGTATGCCGACGACGCCGGAGGCGACATCGACCTGATGGCTGCGCTGGCGGACGCGGTCGCCTTCAACGGCGGTCCGCTGCGTTGCGCGGTGTGAGCACCGGACCGTCCTCGACGCCACGGTGGTCGCCCCGGCAGCGCCCGTCTGGCGCTCGGCGGTGATCTCATCAGTGGCCCAGCCGGTGTCGGTGCGGCAGATTGCGCAATTGACGGTGATCATCAGTGGCGGTTCGCCGTGATGAGCCAGGCTGCCGAGGCGTACACCACACCCCGATCTGTGTGGTGCGCCTGGATGGTGCTCCGCAGGGCGTCAAGGGCGCGGGCTCGGCCGTCCTCGTCGAGACCCTGTGCCATCCATCCGGTCAAGCCGGACACGAACTGGTAAGCGTCATCGGTGTCGCGGCCGAAGTACAGGGGTTCATTGAGGCTCTCCAAACGTGGATCGGTGAAACCGGCCGTAGTCAGCAAGTGGTGTACGCGGGCGGGATCGCTCATTGAGAACGGCCCAGGCGCGTCCGGTGACGGAGACGGCAGGTCGCGTCCGGCAGCCAGGGCGGTGGTGAAGGCCACCATCCATTCATTGCGGAGCAAGGGCTGCCAGGTGAGCAGGACGAGTCGACCGCCGGGACGGATCGCCCGGGCGATATTGCTGAAGGCGGCAACAGGCTCGCCGAAGAACATGGACCCGTGCCTGCTGATGGCGACATCGAAGGCATGATCGGCGAAGGGATGGATCTGGGCGTCGGCCTGTACAAACCGCGCATTGGCGATTGCCTCCCGCTCAGCTGCCCGGCGCGCCACCTCGATCATCCGCGCCGACAGGTCTACCCCCAGCGCCGCACCGGAGCTGGCCCGGCGAGCGGCGTCGCGGGTCGTCTGACCGGTGCCGGAGCCGATGTCGAGCACCTGTTCGGAGGCCTCGATCGCTGCAGCGTCGAGGAAATGGCGGTGGTAGTCGGCAATCCCTCTGTCGAAGCGCTGGGCATGGGATGCCCAGTACTCGCCCCCGTCGCGGTTCCATGAGTGCAACTGTTCGACGTTCGACGGGTCAACCCGTATGGGGTGTGTCTCGACCATCGTGATCCCTTATCTCAAATAGTTCTGTCCACGACAGAACCGAGCCAGCAGTAGCCATCAAGGACATCGTGCGGCGAACTGCGTGGTGAGGACCACGGCGGCCCGATGGTCGTGACGACAAGCGTCACCGAGATGAGGCCAGTGGTGGGTCCGCCCTTGGCGAGCACTCTCGTTGACCAGCGCAACCGGCCTCCACAACCATCAGTTTGGAACCTCAACCGAACGTGAAGTCAAGGGACAGCTATTCCACGTGCTGATGGCGATCCGGATCCGGCTCCCGTTGAGTGCGGTGATCGACGTGCTCCGCGCACGAGGCGGCGCGGGCCAGGAGCAGCGCGCG
>DASVWA010000374.1:0-7489 GCA_036389855.1 Pseudonocardiaceae bacterium | reverse complement strand
TTCTCTCGCCCCGTCTTGCGGCAAACCAACACCCCCGTGCTGCTGAACACCGGGGCATCGGGCGCGGCCTTCCAAGTGGACAGGTGCCGCTACCCCCGCCTTCAAGATCATGCCGTCTCCATGCCGTGAGACGTCCGCGAGGCGTGACGAACAGCGACACCATTGAGCACTATCCGCGCAGGTTAGCGGTCGTGAGGTTGGTGTGCACCGCGGCCAGGCACGGCCGTCCACTAGAACCGGTAGTAGAGGAAGGGGCTGAAGGTGCCGGTAGCGAGGAGCAGCGCGGAGTAGAACAGGCCGACCGTCATCACGCCCACCCGTAGCGCTGTGGCCGGTCTGGACCGCACCGATTCCAGATATCGGCCGGTGACCGGCCGGGCAGGCAACAGGAACACCAGGGCAGCCAGAAGCAGGATCGCCAACCGCTGGTTGGTCAAGGAGGCGGCCACGACGCCGGTCAGCCCGCCGGAATCGAGGATCACCATATGCTGAACGAACACCAGTGCGGTGCCGACGTTCGGTGATCGGAACAGGACCCAGCCGAAGACCACGACGAGCAGGGTCAGCGCCCGGCGCGCCAACCACTGGCCGGGCTCGGTGGCCGCGACACCCCCACCGCGGCGGCGCTCGATGACCAGCACCGTGCCGTGATATAGACCCCAGATCAGGAAAGTCCAGTTCGCACCGTGCCAAAGCCCGGCGAGCGCGAACACGATCCACAGGTTCCGATAGGTGATCCGACCTCCGTGCCGGTTGCCTCCGAGCGGGATATACACGTAGTCGCGGAACCATCGGGACAGTGACATGTGCCAGCGCCGCCAGAACTCGGTAATGCTGGCCGCCGAGTACGGGCGCGCGAAATTTTCCGGCAGCGTGAACCCAAGCATTCTTCCCAGTCCGATGGCCATGTCTGAATATCCAGAAAAGTCGTAGTACAGCTGCAATGTGTAGCCGATCGCCCCCAACCAGGCGATCGAGGTGGTCATCTGCTCGGCCGGAGTGTTGAAGCAGGCATCCACCACAGGCGCCAGCGAGTCCGCAATCACGACCTTCTTGGTCAGTCCAAGGGCGAAACGGGGGAACCCAGCGGCGATGTCGTCCAGCCGATGATTGCGCTGCTGCCCGAGCTGGTCGGCGATTTCCCGGTAGCGCACAATCGGCCCCGCGACAAGCTGGGGGAACATCGTGATATAGGCGGTGAACGAGAGCGGATCGCGCAACGCTCGCCGCTCACCGCGGTAGACGTCCACTACATAAGAGATGTGGTGGAACGTGAAGAAAGAGATCCCGATCGGCAGCGCCAGCTCGACGACCGGCAGATCGAGCCCAGTCGCCGTCGCCAGTCCGGCGGCCTGCGCGCTGGCGAAGCCGGCGTACTTCCACACCACCAGCACCGCGACATCGAAGGCGACGACGCCACTTAGCCACCGGCGGCGGCGTTGTGGCTCAAGGTCCCAGTCGTCGGGCTCCAGCGCCGGACCCATCAGGTAGTTGACGACCATGCACACCAGCAGCAACAGCGTCGTCGGGCCCGCCGCCACCGCGTAAAAGACCAGGCTGGCAGTTGCCACGACGCCATTGCGCCAGCCCCGGGGCGCGATCAGCACGGCCGCAAGCACGGCTGGCATGAAGTACCAGAGAAACAGAGGGCTGGCGAAGGACATGGCGGCGGCGCAGCCTAGCTCAGCTCAACCGCGCCAACGGTGGCCCCTCGCGGGCAGGGGCGTCGAGCTCGAACTCAGCTCAGCAGCTGGCGCAGCAGGGCAAGCCCGTCCGAAATCGTGCGGCGTTGCTCGCTTGTGGCGTTGCCCAAGGCGGTAGCCAGGCGGCCGAACGCTCCAGCTTCCATCTCCGCGACGTACCGGTCCACTTTCTCGGTGACAGAAATGCGCGTGTAGCGGCGGTCGGCATTGTCCTGGACCCGCGCAACGAGGCCGCGGGCCTGCAGCCGGTCAACGATCCCGGAGACCGTGCTGTGACCAGTGCCCAGCTCACGACCCAGCTCGGTGACCGTGGCCGGACCGTTCATGACGAGATGGGCCATGACGCTCACCTGCGGGCCGGTCAGTCCGCTGCGCGCGATGTCGTCAGCGCTGGCGCAGAGCAGGTTGCGACGCAACGCCCGGATATGCGCCACGATCTCCTGCGCCTGGAGGCGGAGGTCGCGTTCGGTGACGGTCATGAGGGACAAGTGTATTGCGCTCGATGATACGTTGCACAAGACGCGTCGCATACGACGGATCACGGAGGCCAGATGGTGAACACGGCGATCCGACGGGTGACCACGCCGGCTGGAGATCCCGCCTGGTTGGTCACAGGATACGACGATGTGAAGGCCCTGCTGTCGGATCCTCGGCTCGGCCGCTCACATGCCGATCCGCAGCGAGCGGCCCGCATCTCCCAATCGGTGATCTTCGGCGGACCGATGGGTCACCCATCGACCGAGGCCGCAGAGCACGCCCGGACCCGCCGCCTGCTCGCGCCGGCATTCTCGGCGCGGCGGATGGCGCGCCTGCGGCCACGGGTGACGGCAATCATCGCGGACTTGCTCGATGCCCTGGCGAACCAGACCCGGCCAGCCGATTTCCATGAGGCGGTGTCCTTTCCGCTTCCGGCGCTGGTCATCTGCGAGCTGCTCGGCGTGCCTTATGCCGACCGGGAAGACTTCCGCCGCTGGTCCGACGACGCCGCCCACCTGACCGACGCCGCGCGCTCACAGGCCGGGCTCATGCAGCTGTGGCAGTACATGCGCACGCTGGTGGATCGCAAGCAGGCCGAGCCGGGTGACGACGTGATCTCCGATCTGGTCGCTGCTGCTGCCGCCGACCCTGAATTGACCGTCGACGGTATCGCGATGCTCAGTGCTGGGCTGCTGTTCGCCGGCCACGAGACCACCGTGACCGCGATTGACCGCGGGGTGACGCTGCTGCTCATTCACCCCGGACAAGCGGACGCGCTGCGCCACGATCCGGCGCTCATCGAACCGGCGGTCGAGGAGATCCTCCGCTCGTGGCTGCCCATGCGCACGTCCGGTACCGATGAGCAGGCTGCGGGATTGCCCCGTTATGCCAACACCGACTTCAGCTTCGGCGGCGTCACCATCCAGACCGGTGAACTGGTCATGCTCGGACTGCGCCAGGCCAACCTCGATGAGCAGCTCTTTCCCGAGCCGGACCGGTTCGACGTCCATCGCACCCGCCACCCGCATCTGACCTTCGGTCACGGTCCGCGCTTCTGCGTCGGCGCCCCGTTGGCCCGGATCGAGCTACACATGCTGTTCGCTGCCCTGCTGGACCGGTTCCCGACCATGCGCCTCGCGGTCCCAGTTGAGTCACTGCGAGGACGTGACGAGTTGCTCACCGGTGGCCTGGTGGAGCTGCCCGTGACCTGGTAACGGTCTGGTGCCGGTACAGATCTCGCAGCAGCAAGATCTCGGCGCCATGGTGGATGGTTTCGCGGCTGATGTGCAGCACCAGCGCCGCCATCGGGTAGTCGGCGAAGGGCCCCTCGTCCGGGCCGCACGGACGCGTCAGCCCGCCGGTGCCCAGCGCACGTACGCCGCCGGTCCATGCGGCGTAGACCTCGTCGAGCTGATGCAGCGCGTCGGCAGCGGTGCCGGCGTAGTCGAAGGTTTGGTAGTCGATCGAGCGGTCGCCGAAGTGGTTGCTGGCCCGTGTACCGAGCACCCCGACAATGACGTGACCTAGCCGCCAGGCGATCGTGGTCACCGGTGGGGGGTCGGGCTCGGGTAGGGCGAAGTCGATGGTGAAGGCGCCGCTGCCGGCCTGGATCGGGGCGGTGGACACACCACGGGGCTGCACGTTCCAGCAACCCTCCACCGGCTCCCAGAAGTACTCGTCGTCGGTGAGGCCGCTCAAGCGCGGGCGCAGGTGATGCTGCCAGTGCCAGTCCAGCTGGTCGAGGAGCTGGCCGTTCCAGTCGATGCCGGCGCTGACAGCGCTGTCCGGTTGCGTCATACGGCCACGGTATGGCGCCGCACCGACAGTTTGGCCCAGGATGCTGCCCTACAGGATCATTGAATCTCATGCCGCAGGCGGCAGCGCAGGACAAGCAGCGCGTGTGCCGCGACGCGCAACCGGCCGCCGGGCTTGATGTGGCTTTGCCTGCGTCGGGCCTTGGCGAGCAGCGGATCGGCGGTATCGACCACTATTTCCCAGATCCGGCCGTAGACCTGATCGGGCAAGGTGAACATGATCGATTGGTGGTGTGCGTTGATCATTAATAGGAATGAGTCGTCGGTGATCCGCTCCCCCAAGGCGTCTCGCTCAGGAATACCCTGACCGTTGAGGAAGATCGCGATCGCCTTCCCGGAGCCGAAATTCCAATCCTCATCGCTCATCTGCTGGCCGTCCGGGCGTAGCCAGGCGATGTCCTCGATGTTGGAGCCCCGGATCGGGCGGCCCTGGAAGAATCGGCGGCGGCGGAACACCGGGTGCGCGGCGCGCAGTCTGGCGAGCTGAGCGGTGAAATCGGTCATCACTTCGTGTACGCGGGCATCCTTCCAGTCGATCCAGCTGATCTCATTGTCCTGGCAGTAGACGTTGTTGTTGCCGTCTTGGCTGCGCCCCAACTCGTCGCCGTGTGCGATCATGGGTACGCCCTGGGACAGCATGAGAGTGGCCAACAGATTGCGTTTCTGACGTTCCCGCAATGCCACGATGTTGCCGTCGTCGGTCGGTCCCTCCACCCCGTGGTTCCATGACCGGTTGTGGCTTTCGCCGTCCTGGTTGTCCTCCCCGTTGGCTTCGTTGTGCTTGTCGTTGTAGGAGACCAGGTCGGTGAGGGTGAACCCGTCATGCGCGGTGACGAAGTTGATCGACGCGATGGGTCGGCGACCGTCGGCCTCATAAAGGTCCGATGAGCCGGTGAACCGGGACGCGAACTCCGCAAGGTTGGCCGGCTCGCCGCGCCAGAAGTCGCGCACGGTGTCGCGGTACTTGCCGTTCCATTCCGTCCACAGCGGTGGGAAACCCCCTACCTGGTAGCCGCCCTCGCCGACGTCCCACGGCTCGGCGATCAGCTTCACCTGGCTGACTACTGGATCCTGGTTGACCAGGTCGAAGAACGCCGAAAGCCGATCAACCTCGTGAAACTCACGAGCCAGCGTCGCGGCAAGGTCGAACCGGAACCCGTCGACGTGCATATCGGTGACCCAGTACCGCAGCGAGTCCATGATCAATCGTAGTGATTCATGGTTGCGCACGTTGAGGCTATTGCCGGTGCCGGTGGTGTCGTAGTAGTGCTCAAGGTCGCCGTCGACGAGCCGGTAGTAGGTGGTGTTGTCGATGCCGCGGAAAGACAGCGTGGGCCCGAGGTGATTGCCCTCAGCGGTGTGGTTGTAGACCACGTCGAGAATGACCTCGATGCCGGCTCGGTGCAGCGTTCTGACCATGGTCTTGAACTCCTGCACCTGCTCCCCCCGGGTTCCGAAGCAGGCGTAGTCATTGTGTGGGGCGAAGAAGCCGATCGTGTTGTAGCCCCAGTAGTTGCGCAGGCCGCGCTCCGCGAGGGTGGAGTCGTGCACGAACTGGTGCACCGGCATGAGCTCGACGGCGGTCACTCCAAGCCGCTGGAAATGGGAGATCATTGCGGGATGGGCCAGGCCGGCGTAGCTGCCTCGGACGTCGTCGGGAACCTGAGGATGACGCATCGTCATGCCCTTGACGTGCGCCTCGTAGATCACCGTCTGGTGATAGGGAATGTGCAACGGCCGGTCGTTGGCCCAGTCGAAGAACGGGTTGATCACCACCGACTTCATCGCGTGCGGCGCCGAGTCGGCGTTGTTGACCGAGCTGGGCTGGCCGAACCGGTAGGAGAACAGCGACTCGTCCCACCGAATGCGCCCATCGATCGCCTTGGCATAGGGGTCAAGCAGCAGCTTGTGCGGGTTGCATCGCAGCCCGGCCGCCGGCTCGTAGGGCCCGTGCACCCGGTAGCCGTAGCGCTGGCCGGGGCCGATGCGAGGCAGGTAGCCGTGCCAGACCATGCCGTCGCGCTCCGGTAGCCGCAACCGGGTTTCGACGTCGTTGTCGTCGAACAGGCACAGTTCGATCTGCTCCGCTACCTCGGAGAAGATCGCGAAGTTCGTGCCGCCCCCGTCGTAGGTGGCGCCCAGCGGGTAGGAGGAACCGGGCCAGATGTGCACGCCAACCTCCAGCAGATTCCTGTGTCGGACCGACCTGTCACACTCGCCAGCCGCGAATCTGTCTACCGTCAACGGCGGCCGTGCGCCACTGCTGGACCGCCGAAACGACTGCTGGGTGTGACGTTCAGCGCACCATAGCCACCGCCAAGAGCAGGGCCGCCTGATGAGAGGGAGTGGAGCCCGGTGGGCAGGGAAAGGTCACGTCCTGCATCCCTGCCCACCAGACTGCTCGCGAGTCGCCGGCGAGCATGCAAGGTTCGTTGCCTGTGGCCGATCGGTTCGAATCCAGCGCGGGTCGCTGGGAGCCGAACAGCAATATTCGGGTGCGATTTGAGATCCTCACCCCACGGGTATCGGCAGTAGACCTTCATCACTTGGCGGTGGTGGCGTCGTGGTCGTCGCGGTGGCCGGGGACGGCGGCTCACCGTGGGAGCACTGGTAGCGGGGCGCCGTAAGGTCGAAGCCCTCAACGCGTTCGCACGTGGTGATCGATCCGTCGGCCTCGGCGACGGTCCAGCCCACCGGCGGATCTCCCCGCAGACCTTGCTCACCTTGAACGCCCTGGCATTGAGTGGGCTTGGCCAGGCACGGCGGGGACTCGCCCGGCTCTCCCTGGTCACCCTGGTCACCCTGCGGTCCGCGCAACGCTTCGGCGTTCACCGTCAGGTAGGCCTGCACCGCCTCATCAAGTTGTTGCGGTGTCGGCCCGATGGGTGGCGCAGGCAGCTTGGCCAGCTGCGCCGCGACCTCCGCCTGGATCTGTGCGGGGGTGGGGACCGCGATGGACTCCCTGGCTATCTGAGCCGCGATCTGAGCCGTGGATGCTGCGCTGAAGACCTCGGAGTCCGACGCGGTCCCCGGTGCGGGAATCGATACCGTCGCCAGGCCGCGGCGGGTGAGTTCGGCGTTTGCCACCACCCCGAGGTCGTAGGCACCCTGCGCGAGCCGCTGAATGTCCTGTGACGCCGCCCGGAACTGGGCGGCGCGCACCTGATCCTCAGCGGTGTTCTCGGCGAGGCGGCGGTTCAGCAGCAGCAGCGGAAGGCCGATAAGCAAGGACGTGATCACCGAGGCCACCACCGCGCCCCGAAAATAAGCCCGTCCTTCGCGCTTGATTTCTTGCCGCGCGACCTGCGGGGCCGCTCGGGCGGTTTGTGCGATGGAGTCCCGCAGTTGGTCCAATCCCTGAGTGAGGTCATCCACGCTGGTCATGGGATTCCCTCATCTGGAGTACCTCAAGCCGTCCAACTCGGACCTGCAGATCGGCAATCGCGGACTGGATCAGGGTGACAGCGTCGCTGGCCTGTTGCGCGATCACCTTGG
>DASVWA010000373.1:0-3981 GCA_036389855.1 Pseudonocardiaceae bacterium | reverse complement strand
CCTGCAGCAGGTCGACATTCCTCGCCGGCTCTATGACAAGCCGGCCAATGTGTTCGTCGCAGGCTTCGTCGGCTCTCCGGCGATGAACCTCATCAGAGTCCCCGTTGTGCCCGACGGTGTGCGCCTAGGCGACCACGTTGTCCCATTGGACCGCGCAACATTCGCGCGGATCGGCCACAACCTCGAGGTCACCCTCGGCATACGTCCGGAATCCGTCCGCGCAACGACGCAAGACGGTCCCGAGCTCCACGTTCGTGTCGACCTAGTCGAAGAACTTGGCGCGGATGCATACCTCTACGGCACAGCCACCCTGGGACCGGATCACCAAACAGACATCGTCGCCCGCATCGACCCCCGGTCCACGCCGGCCACCAATGCCATGGTGCGGCTGACAGTGGACAGCAAACAGGTGCACGTGTTCTCCGCAAGCAGCGGCCAACGGTTATCAAGCTGACCCTGTAGCACTCAAATATTGGACCAGGACAACCCATGGCAGCGTTGCGCCGTAACCCCGTGGCGGGCCTGATGGGTGCGGTGCGGCTCGGCATCAGCCCCAGTTCCGGGCGACGCTGGCAGGGAGCGCCCCGCAAAGCCTCGCCCGCAAACGTCCTGTCTTGCCCGATGCCGGATGATCATCGGCCGGAAGTTGGTGTCCTCCTGCGTCGCGTACGCGTTCGTGTGGAGGTGTCCTGCGGGCGCAGTGTGGCCAGCAGTCGGTCGAGGATCTTCTCTGCGGCGGTGCGCCGGACTGGGTCTGGTGAGTAGACGCGACCAGCGCCAGGATAGTGATCAGGAGCAGCGGTAGGCCGCCCAGCGTGGCGCCGGTTACCAGGATCGGCACGAGCGGTGCGGGCTGCAGCGCGATGGCCAGCGCCGCACTCCCGGCCCCAACTCCGGGCCCAGCCAGCCCGCCACGGTGCTCACCGCTCCGCCCGGCGCACAGGCTCACCATCCGAGGTGCGCACCGTCTCCACCAGCGCCCTGCGCAACTGCCACGCGCGGGCCAACACTCACAGCGCATACCCGCACCGGTGGCTACGCGGCCACTCGGCCAACTCGTCGCCGAACTCCTCGCGGTAGCGCGGTCGCTGAGCTACCGGAAGCAATCGCACTGGCACTGTTGCATTGAGGCGAAGAGCGTCCTCGCCATGCACCAAGCAGGGAGGCAAGACCCGCTCAGGCCCCTGGAAACCCCAATAAACCGAACATCTGAAGGCCTCTCCCATGGCTTCTGGGGAGCGAGTGGAGCAGGTCGGGTGGGCCGATCGCTCAATGCAACAGTGCCCCTTCTCCCGTGGGGCCCGGCCGACACTTACAGACCACCCGCCGACTGTTGGCGCCAGGGATCGAAACCCCGAAACCGCTGATTCTCGGACGGTTATTTCGGTTGGTTGCGGATAGATGCGATGACGTGCGTTTTTATCGATCAGCGCACGCTGGACGTTTGTGGTCGTTTGGTGTTTTTCAGCGTCATTAGTGACCGAAAGTATCAAATGATCATGGAGGTGTGCCCCCTTCTTCAAGCGGTGGGTCTTCGCTATACCGACGACGGGCAGTCCCGAAGACCTGCCGGGGACGGCGAGGGCCCGCGATTGAATCCGCTAGACGCAGTGTCCGGCTTGGCGTACAGACCGCGTGGTTCACGCTAGTTCATCGCGGCAGCGCATCCTCGCGCGAGATGAGCGGAGCTACAACACCATTAGGAAACCGATGCTCTATCCCCCCTGAGCTACGAGGGCCTAATTTTTGCGTTTGCCCAGCATGCCGGCGAGTGTCGGTCCGTTGGGGCCGGGGCTGGCTGCCTCGCTCCCGACGGTCTGTGCCCACCTGTGCCGCGTGCCGTGCGAGGGCGGTCTCCGGGGCCTCGGACAGGGCAGTATGGACAGGCCAACCATGTGCGACCCCAACAGGCCAGCACCGATGTGAGCCTGATCTTCACAAGCACCCCGTCGACCCCGTGTAATGCCGCTGCCCAGGCGCTGGCCAGCGGCATCAGGACGCGCCCTTCAAACCGCCGAGCGTCACCGGCCTTGGCATTAACCGAGCACACCGGCGATGACCTGCACGGACAGTGCTCAGTGTTTGTCAGCGATCGTCACGCATCGCCGACGTCTCACGGCATGGAAACGGCATGATCTTGGAGCGGGAGTGCGGACGAGCCCTAGCTTGGAGACCGCGCCGGATGAGTGGGCAGGACTCTCAACCTACCGCTCGGGCTGGGTCACGGTGCCGAGAATCAGACGTTTGGTCCTTTGCCGGTGCCTTCGCGGCAGTGGTTTCCCTGCCGGTCTCGCGGGAAGGCTTGTCGGACTTGGCCGGCCGGTCAGCAGAATCAGACGCCTGGCCCTTTGTCGGTGCCTCCACAAGAGCAGTTTCTTCGGTGCCGGCGGGAGAAGGTGCGTCAGGCTTGGTTAATACGTTAGCCGGATCAGGCGTGTTTGCCCTTGACGCGGCACCCGCTGCGGGAGCGGTCTGCAGATAAGCCTGGCCATTATCTGTGGCCTGGTCCGGCTGTTGGCGTACCACCAGGACGGCTAGCACACCAACGGTTACCATCACGACCACCAGAAAGGCCAGTAAGACCGCATTCGAAAGCACCCAGCGAACGTTCATCCAGGCCCCCTCTGGATCGATCTATAAAGCCAAACCGGAATCGTTGTGCAGGCCAGACCCCGAACTGGCTGACCTGCTGACAGTGTCACCAGGTCAGCCGGCTACAGGAACCGGTCGACACCATGATAGAGCCGCTACTCACCCTGCGCGTCGTTACACCGCTACCAAAGTAACCAAGGAAGTCACTGAATTTCTCACCACTGTGCACTCCATCCACAGAGCGTCTCCACCCGAACACACTCTGTGCACGTCTGCCCACAGCGCGCCCCTACGGTGTCACCAAAAACGGATCGCTCCCGCCCGCCCTGGCGCCGGACTGGTCCGTGAGCTCGATCTGCTTCACTCCCGTTCCTCCACAGCCGACCGACTTTCTGCGTCAACATTGACAATGTCATCAAGGGCAGCGGCGTCATCAAGGGTCGTGTGAGACGGCGTAGGACAACCCCGGACCTGCACGGAGACGGAGACCCCTTCGAACACCTCTGCGTGAACGCTGATTCGCCGTGCCTCCCGTACCTGGGAGTGTCAGTGCGTGCCGCTGAACACTGGCGATGTGCTAGGGGGTATCGACCGGTGCGTATTGGTTTCGTTGCTTGTGCTGATGACTTGCTGATAATGATCATGTTCGAGTGTCATGTGGGTGGCTGCGCGTCCGTGCGTCGCTAGTGTGGAAAGTTGGGCAGTGATGAACGATCCAAGAGCGCTACTGGCCACCCGCATGCTAGACGGAAATGGCAAAAGCGACCACTGTTGACGCCTCATAACCCGACAAAGTCGTGACAGTTGGAGGTTGATATGCAGATCCGCCGTTGAGTCCCGATGAAGGCTCGACGACGAGCGTGGCGTTGCAGGCTTATGGTTTCCAACCATCACCCGCAAACGATGCTGAGATCGAAAGGCTACGTGAGGCAAGGAAATACTTCAAGGACAACGTGATGCTCGCTACAGCTTGAGGCTTATTCACGCGTGCTGGTAGAACTGTAGCCCGATGACGGCGCTGATGGTGTCCGCGAAGGTTGTGAGTGGCCGGCGATAGTCGGTGTGGAGGATTCTCCAGGTTTTCAGGTTCGCGATCGTTTGTTCGATTTTCCAGCGGATTTTGTTGATGGCGGTGTTGAACTCCTTCTCCCAGTTGAGGAGTTCGCGGTGTGGTGGTTTCCTGATGGGAGTGATCATGTCGAGCCCCAGGTAGCCTTTGTCGCCGATCCAGTTCTGGGTGTCGATCCCGTCCAGGACGCGCGAGCTGCGCAATGCGGCGCTGTCGTGGCGGCAGCCCTCGACGGGGTCGGAGATCCAGCGCAGCCGGCCGGTCAGGTCGCTGACAACCTGGATGTTCAGGCCGGTCGTGTGATGCTTGCCGGAGTAGAG
>DASVWA010000372.1:0-4087 GCA_036389855.1 Pseudonocardiaceae bacterium | reverse complement strand
TGGACGGAACGGTCTGTTTCCGCGACTGGAGTCGCGAGCAGCCAGCTAGCCGGGCACCACTTCGGGGCGGTCCGGGTCCGGCCGGCGGGCCAGCATCCACGCCGCAGCAGTCGGCAGGATTACTACGGTGATGATGGCTGCCGTGATCAATGCCGAGGCGGTGGCCGGCGTGATCTGCCCGGCGACGCTCGCTACCTGTACCACCGCTACCACGAAGGTCAGCTTGGTGGACAGCAGCAGCCCCGACGCCAAGATCTCGGACTTGGCCAACATCCGACTGAACAGCAGCGTGGGCAGCGCGCGCGTCGCGATCATCGCGACCAGCAGGACCGGCACCAGGACAAGGTCGGCGGTACTACTTGCCAGCGCTGCGAGGTCGAACTTCACGCCTGCGGTCACGAAGAAGATCGGCACCAGCAGCCCGAACCCGATCGCCTCGACCTTCATCCGGGTGGCCCCAGTGCCCTGCACGCGGTCGCTGATCGCGGACACGGCAACCCCGGCGACGAAGGACCCCAGGATGGCCTCCAGACCGACGACCTGGCCGAGCGCGGCGAATCCGACCATCGCCACCACCGCCAACCGCACACCGAGCTCGGTGGCGCCGCCGATCCGCTGAGCCAGCGCACGGCGCAGCGCGTCGACGGCGCTGAGCCTCAGCAACGCCAGCGCGAGCACGACACCGACCGCGCAGAAGACCGCTAGGCCGATCAACGTGCTGCCGGTTGAGGCACCGTCAGCCGGCGCGATCACCGAGATCAGCGCGACCGAGGTGAAGTCACCGAGTAACGCGCCGAGCAGCGTCAGCTGCCCCAATGGTGTGTCCAGTAGGCCGGCGTCCTTGAGCACCACAACCACGATGCCCAGCGATGTGGTCAGCAGCGTGGCGACGATGATGCCGATGTTCACGATCAGTCCCGCCGCATACAGCGCCGACGACAAGCCGATGGCGATCGCTGCCGAGAGCCCGAACGCCCACAGTCCGGTGGCCAGCACGGGGCCGCGCAGCATGTCAATCCGGACCTCGAGTCCCGCGACGAACAACAGGTAGGCCAGGCCGAGTGACGCGAGCAGTTTTACGCCGCCGTCGACGCGCACCCAGCCAAGACCTGAGCCACCGATCGCGATCCCGATCAGGATCATGGCTACCGCGTCTGGCACTGGCACCCGGAGCAGGTCCACGAGCAATGGCGCCGCGACGGAGACAAGGACGAGCCCGAACAGGTTCAGGTAGTCAATCGGCATAATCTGACCCTCGCTATAACTGCAGCATGTAGATGCAGAAGCGAAGGTCCAGGTGCGTGAACTCCCGGTGACGCGTGAAGCCGGAGCTCTCGTAGAGCGCCCGTGCGGCCACCATCATCTCCGCGGTGTGCAGGCCCACCGCTGGTGCCTGATCCGCCCGAGCCATGGCCAAGCAGTCCTCGGTGAGGGCGCGCGCAACACCGCGGCCGCGCAGCGCCGGGTCGACCGCGAGCACCCGGATCACTGCCCACTCCGGTGGTACCCGCTGGTAGTCCTTGGGGCCGGGCGGGAGGTAGGTGACCGTACCGGCCAACTGGTCGCCGAGTTGCCCGACCCGCAACCGTCCCGGAGCGCCGGGCTCGACGACCTTGGCGATGTTGCCGGTCATCCGGACCCAGTTTGCCGGGGTCAGCCACGGTTCGAATTCCGCGTACGCCGCGCTGACGAGCCGGTGCACGGCTGGCAGGTCCGCCGCAACGGCTGACCGTACCTCGATGATCTGTCGCGATGTTTGGTCAGCGGTCACGTGGATAGCTCCTCCTGCTGGCCGTTCCGCGAGCTTGGGGCCGGGTACACTCAGTTAATTGTCCACTCCAAGGTTGGTAGTCGTGCTTCCGAAACCCGAGGAATCCGCTGACGCGGCTGTTGTCGTCGTTCACGACCCTGCGGATCCCGAGAGTGGCCGCGTTGTCGTTGTTGACCCTGAGAATCCCGAAAGTGGCCGCGAGCGAGTGATGCGCGCGGCGTATGACCTGTTCAGCCGCCAGGGCACCCGCACTGTCGGGGTGGACGCAGTGATCGGTGAAGCGGGCGTCGCCAAGATGACGCTGTACCGCAACTTTGCGTCTAAGGACGAGCTCATCCTTGCCTTCCTCGAGCGTCGCGAGGCTCTCTGGACACATGGCTGGGTGCGGGCCGAATCACAGCGGCGGG
Organism: Pseudonocardiaceae bacterium; assembly: GCA_036389855.1. Taxonomy (GTDB): domain Bacteria; phylum Actinomycetota; class Actinomycetes; order Mycobacteriales; family Pseudonocardiaceae. The sequence continues at coordinate 1,909 of DASVWA010000372.1, read as the reverse complement.
GCCACACCCCAGCTCAGCGCCTGCTGGCCATCTTCGAAATCTTCGGTGAGTGGTTCGCCCAGCCGGATTTCGAAGGTTGTTCCTTCATCACCACGCTGCTCGAGGTGACCACCCGGGACAGTCCAGTCCGGAATGCAAGTGTCATGCACTTGGCGAACATCCGCGGCTACCTGTGTGAGCTCGCGGCCGAAGCTGGGGTGCAGGACCCTGATTCGTTCGCCCGGCAGTGGCACATTTTAATGAAGGGATCGATCGTCGCCGCGTCCGAAGGTGACGTTCACGCGGCCTCGCGAGCCCGGGAACTCGGAATGCTCCTGCTCGATCACCACGGAATAGCTCCGTAGTCACGGGAGGAGATTCGGACCGCCAGGAGGCGAGGCGATGGACGCACAGGAGCCCCGGACGGTGCTCGAGGAGCTTTGCGCCGGTCAGATGGTGATCTGTGACGGCGCAATGGGCACGATGCTGCATGCAGCCGGGGTATCGCTGGACCGTTCGCTGCCGGAGCTTAATCTCTCGCGCCCGACCCTGGTTCGTGACCTGCACGCGGCGTATGTCAGCGCAGGTGCCCGGATCCTGCAGACCAACACCTTCGGTGCCAACCGGCTACGGCTGGCGGGGGCCGGCCTGGAGGACAGCGTCTCGGAGATCAACATCGCGGGCGCCCGGCTGGCCCGGGAGGCAGCTCAGCAGGCGGAGCATCCAGTGTTGGTCGCTGGGTCGGTCGGACCGGCGGTCAGCGCCCCTGCGGTGCGCCGAGCGCCGGTCAGCGCCCGAGAGCAGACGCTGCGCGAGCAGATTGTGGCGCTGTGCGACTGGGTCGACCTGATCATCCTGGAAACCTTCGGCGATTTGGAGTCCCTGATTCAGGCGGTGGAGGTCACCACATCGTGCAGCGACCTACCGGTAGTGGCCCAGCTGACGTTCGGCGACGACGGCCGGACGCTACGTGGTGAGGATCCCGCCCAGGCCGCCGCGGTGCTCTCCAGCCTGCGGGTGACCGCGTTGGGTGCCAACTGCACGGTCGGCCCCGCGGTGCTGCTGGATGTGGTTGGTGAGCTGGCTCGCGCCACTGACCTGCCGGTGTCCGTGCAACCCAATGCGGGTGTGCCGCACCGGCTTGGCAGGCAGATCCGCTACGCCCGTAACGCGGCGTATTTCGCCGAGGCCGCGCCACGGTTCGTGGCCGCGGGCGCCACCCTGCTGGGTGGCTGCTGCGGGACGACACCTGCCCACGTACGGGCGGTCTCCCAAGCGGTAGCCGCGTTGTCCCCGGCTCAGCGCGCCACCCAACGTCGACCTTTGGCCAGCTCAACCATCGTGCGAGGTGTACCAGCCGGACCTGAGGCACCCTGCCCCGGTTGGCCGTGGGAGGGCGAGCTGGTGGTGGCCGTCGGGTTGCAGGCTCCGCACGGCCCGCAGGTACCGGAGTTCATCGAGCGGGCGACCACGCTGCACGCGGCCGGCGCGGAGGTGCTGGCCATCATCGAACCGGCGCCGCCTGCGGCCCGGATCAGCCCGGTTGGTGCTGCCGTGGTGGTCAGCGAGCGGGTAGGCAGCGAGGTGCTGTTGCCGGTGGAGGCCGCCGATCGCAACCTCGCGGCCTTGCAAGCCGATCTGCTCGGTGCGCACGCGCTGGGCTTGCGGGTCGTGGTATGCCGGACCGGTAGCCCGCGAGTAGCCGGGGACTACCCCAGCGCGGGTGTCGGTTCGCCGTGGGACGTCGACTCCGTCGGGCTCGTCGCCATGCTCGGCGCACTCAACGAGGGCATCGACTGGCGAGGCGTTGCCACCGCGGAGCGCACCCGGTTCGTGATCGGCGCCACGTTGCAAGCCGCGGCCAGCGACCTCGGTCGCGAGCTGGACAAGGCGGAGGCCAAGCTCCGCGCCGGAGCGCATTTCCTGGTGA
>DASVWA010000371.1:0-1770 GCA_036389855.1 Pseudonocardiaceae bacterium | reverse complement strand
TAATACCTTACGCGACTAGCGGGCGATCCGAGGACCGCGGGCGGGAAGTCACCACTGCGTGGCCGTCACCCTCATGCGACACACGATGAGCACTGTGTGAATGCCTGCCACACCGATGGCGGGATGACTGAATCCCCCGGCAGCCGTAGCGTCCCGGTCCTGGCGCGACTTCAACTCCGCGCGGCTGGTTACGTTTCCACCGCCGCCGGGATCGGTTGCGTGTCGGCCTGCGTCCACCGACTGGGGAGCAGCCGGTGTAGTCGTCCCACCCGACTGACCGCTGTAGTGGCAGCCGGTGTGGGCAAACCCGCCCGGCTGCCCACCCCCCAGCAGCGGCAGCCGGGCGGGCGCCTATTGCGCCATACTCCTGCCGGCCAGATGCCCTTCGGCGAGTCAACCATGCAGCCGGAGGTTCAGGTACCGCCCGATTCGCCCGATCCACAGTCCGAACCGCCCCCATCGTCGCTGGCGCTGCACCGCGTCCGGTAAATACAGCGAGCGGTGACTCACCTACTGCATCACCGCCATGCGCAGATGTCGGGAGGTACGAGTTCTCCGTCCCGGTAGGGCCGGTCCATCGCGCCGAAGGCGCCGATGACGAGGAGCAGCACGGTGCCGATGATGGCCAGCTGACTCAGACCGTTGATCGTAAAGCCGGCACCGGCGAGAGCGATCCAGACCAAGAGCGATCCAGAGCACCAGGGCGAGTAGCAGAATTCCGAGCACGAGGGCCTCCGACGGTGTGGAGGCGCCCCCGCAGCCGCCTCCGTGTACTGGTAAGCCACCCAGTACCCGGGCTTTGTGCCATTAAACGGCGGCCGCCGAAGCGACCAACATGTGTGCCGGACACCTCGAGGATCCTGATGACGTGTCGATGAGCTCGCCCCGGCCTAACTCCCCTCCTGCTGATCGCGGAGAAAGCGCTCAAGCTCAGCGGCGAGCTCGTCACCTGACGGCAGGCCCGAAAAGTCAGGTGGCAGGGTCACGTCGCCGTCAAACACCGACTCCAGATTGCGTACCAACGCGCGATGCTCCTCACTGGTGGCGAGGACCTCGTCGATCTGAGTCAGCACGCTGGCAGCCGCGGCATGTAGCTCCCCCGCGTCGAGCTGCAGCCCGGCCACGGTGGCCAGCGCCTCGACGAGTGCGGCGCTGGCCGCCGGGTAGGGCAATGCTGCCAAGTAGTGGGGTACCCGTGCCCAGATCCCGATGGCGGGGATGTCCGCGGCGGCGAAGCCTTCCTGCAGCGCGGTCTGAATGCCGGCCGGCACCTCGATGGCGCCAGGCACCACACCCACCTGCGCGGCCAGCTCGACCGTGGTGGCGATGGCTGTGAGACGGACCGGCCGGGTGTGGGGCACAGCGGCGGCATAGGCCCCGAGGCTGACTACGAGCCGCACTCCCAGCTCCTTGGCTAGGCCCACGACCGCCCGCACAAAAGCGTGCCACGCCATGTCCGGCTCGGGCCCGACCAAGACCACGACACTCTTACCCGCACCGTCCTGACCTGACCGCAGTTGGATCTCGGGCCAGTTCAAGCCGCCGAGGACACCGTCAGAGACCTGGGCGGTGGGACGGCGAGCCCGGAAATCGATGAACTCGTCCGCGGTGAAGGTGGCCAGCACCTTGGTCGGAATTGTCTCGAGAATCGCAGCTATGGCGCCTTGTGCCCCGAACCCAGCGTCGAGCCAGGTCTCGGTGGCCAGCAGCAGCACCGGCGTCTCCAGTGCGCGGTAAGCGCGTAACTCGTACGGCGCGGTCATTATCGGA
>DASVWA010000370.1:0-2766 GCA_036389855.1 Pseudonocardiaceae bacterium | reverse complement strand
CTGCTGTGACGCCAGCGACATGTGTGGCCTCAAAAGCAGCGAAAGCAACGGCCAGGTCGTGGCGCAGCTGGAGTCCCGCGTTACGCCGGAAGTCTGTGAGGCCCTCGCGCTCTTCTTCGGCCATGTGGTCGCTATTGGCCTCATTCGCCTTGGCGACTGCGTCGTACCAGCCGTCGCTACCAACCTCGTGATCCGCCACCGCGGCGACCGCGTCCCGAATGTCGTTGTGATCGCCGATCGCGTCTACAGTCTCGGCCTTCGGGCTGGTGCTATCGACGCCTTTACCCACGCGCAGCAGTTCCGGATAGAATAGTTGCTCCTCAGCCTCGGCGTGCACTTCGAGAAATTCGGCCAGCCGCTGCCAGACAGCACTTAAAGCCGCGGAGTCGTTGCGGTCAATCTGTTCGAGGATCGCGAAGCGTCGGCGCTGCTCATGGTGGTCATCGAGGATCAATTGGGTGATGTCCATGGCTCTCCCATCGCGGCGGTGTCAAACACAATCAGCCAGACCGTGACTCAGGATGCCACGCAGTGACAAGCGAAGACCGACGAGACCCGTCAGCGACGGATTACGGCGAGCTCGGCAAGAGCTCACGGCTGCCCCGGAGCGAGGCCGGTGAGCTGCTCGGACAGCGCTCGGAGACGGGCGCGGGCGACCGGATCATAGGCTTGCGGGTCGGCGCGGGCCTCCCGCTGGCCGTTGAAGTAGCGCCCGGTCACCCCGTCGAAGGCCGGGTCGATCACCAGGCGGAGAGTGGCGTCCACACCCGACCGCAGCGTGCTGACCGGACGCGCGACCATCTTGGTGGGCATGTAGGTCGCGGGGTGCAGGGCGGTGGCCGTGACGCCGGTGGCGGCGAGCTCGTCAGCGAGGTCGAAGGTGAACATGATCTGCGCGAGCTTGCTCTGGCAGTAGGCCTGCACGCCGCTGTAGGAGCGGGTGAGCATCACGTCATCGAAGTTGATGGCCGCCTGTCCAGCGGAGCTGACCTGCACAATCCGGGCTGGCGCGGAGGCGCGCAGGGTGGGCAGCAGCAGCCTGGTGAGCAGGAAGCCGGCGAGGTAGTTGACGGCGAAGCGCAGCTCGATTCCGTCAGCGCTTTCCTGCCGGCCGCCGGGTGGGGTATCGGTACCGATACCGGCGTTGCTGACCAGCGCGTCCAGCCGCGGAGTGTCCGCTGCGACGGCGGCGGCGAGGTCGCGAACCTGATCGAGATGGGCAAGGTCGGCGCGGTACCAGCGCAGCCGGTCACTGCCGGTCGCCGCGGTGATGTCGGCGAGAGCCGCCTTGCCGCGATTGTGGTCGCGGCCATGCACGAGGACAGTGGCGCCGGCACGAGCCAGTTCAGTGGCCAGGCCCTTGCCGAGCCCGTCGGTGGCGCCGGTGACGAGCACGGTCTGCTCAGTAATGGAGCGCATGGGTGTCCTTCGGCCTGCGTGCGACTACTGCGATAGCCCTGGTCGGGCGCATGCTCAGCGGTGTACCTCGGTCGACGCCGCAGCAAACCACGAGGGTCCGGGTCCTCGGTGCTCGATGGCCTCATCCGGGATTAGGTCGTCCACCACGGGGTAATCGGTTCCGGTCCATCGGAAGGAGACTGGGAACCATGGGGATCGCTGACGAGACCAAGGGCAAGTTTAAGGAGGCTGCCGGGAGCGTGACCGGCAGCGACGACCTCCGCCAAGAGGGCCAGGCGCAGCAGCGCAAGGGCCAGGAGGAGGAGAAGGCGGCCGAGGCGCGGGCGACGGCTGAGGCGCACGAGCGCAAAGCCGGAAGCTTCCAGCGTGTGGAGCGGGGCCACCAGGGCACCTGACTCGACCTTCCCCGACGGCCGCCGGCAGTACTGCCGGCGGCCGTCGTTGCGCTCGACGCTCGTCACCGGCCTCGATCAGCGATGTTTACTATCTGTAAGACCGGGGTAACCGGCTGCAACCAGCGGTCCTGGGCCTGTCCGGGGCACCACCCGAGGCGAGGCAGAGAAGCAGGATCGTTGCCCGTAATAACTAAATCCACGCACCAAGGAGCGCTCGATGGGTATGGCAGCCAAGATCTGGAGCAAGGCCAAGGAACTGCAGGGCAGGGCCAGCGAGGCCGTTGGCAAGGTCACCAATAAGGTCACCAATAACGAATCCCTCGAAGCTGAGGGCAAGGTCGACCAGGTCAAGGGCAACGTCAAGCAGGCCAATGAAAAGGCCAAGGACGCTATCCAGGACTGACGGACCTTCAGCCACCCGGCCGGGCGCCAAGGATGCCAGGCTCAGGCAACCCCGGCGGGTACTCGGCCCCTTCCGGCACGTCCCGTGCCGGTTGCCACTCCGGCCGTGCGGTGCCGAGGCGTGGCATGTCCAGTGCGGCTACTGGCGCCAACAGTGGCTGAGGCACATCGCGCGCCCCGAGTGGCGTTGCGGTCCGGCCGGGTGGCCAGCCTGATGGCGTCTGCCGTTATCTTGGCCGTCGTCGGCGGCCTCGATTGGATCGGGTCGGAGGTGCCTCCAGCGGCCCCGGCGGATACGACGGTGACCCAAGCGGGCGCGGGTGAAACCGTCTGGATGTGACGCGGCGGGTAGCACCTGGGCTCCGCCGTTGTTCCTGGTCAGCCGCTGCAGGTGCCAGACGGGGAATTTCCCTTCCTTTGACGCTCGCGACAAACGGGTACTCGGGGTTGCAGGAGGTTCACCATGACGAACGACGATGGTAGTTCCCCTCAAGACTGCGTGCCGGTGCCTGACACCGCGATGGCGACCGGCAGCGAGGACGGCGAGCCG
>DASVWA010000369.1:0-9163 GCA_036389855.1 Pseudonocardiaceae bacterium | reverse complement strand
AGATGCTAGCGGATCACTCTCCCGGCATCCGGAGAGCGAGGACCTCGACGAGCGCCGGCCCTGACGGCGTCCCGTACTGGACGATGTCACCCACCTCGCTGCCCACGAGGGCACGGCCAAGCGGGCTGTCGAGGGTCACGGCACCTGCGTCGTCGTCCTCGGCGGCCTCCTCCGGAATGGCGACCACACGAAACGTCGAGACTTCTCCGTCATCGAAACGGAGCGTGACCTCCGCGCCATGCGGCAGCCGGCCGGCCGCCGGTTCGGGCACCCCGCCGCGGGCGAGCAGGCCCGTGATCTCAGCGATGCGGTCGTCTAGCCAAGCAACATCGTCGGCCTGCTCCAGCAGGTCGGCGTGGTCGGCGCGGTCTCCGACGGTATCCCGGCCGCCGAGCTCGTCGGCGAGCGCTTCACGTCGGGCCCGCAGCTGTGCCAGCTCCTCCTCGAGTCGCTGGCGGGTCCGGGCGATGGCGTTGCCGGTGTCGGCCATGTGGTACTCCTCATCGCGAGCGGACAAGCCCCGCCCACCGTGGACGGGACCGGGGCTTCCGAGCATCGCCATCCAGTCTCCCTCGGCTTGCACGAGTGCACGAGTGGACGGTTGCCGAAGGGCTCGAACATCAACGACACGTATCGGTCAATCCGGACCTATCTCCGTAGAGGTGTCGACAGGATCTTAATGACGAGCCCCTCAGTGATCCGCAGCAGTGGTGTGTTCTGCTGCGCTCGCGCGGCGATCTCTCGTGGACTCAGCCCCATGTCGTGGTAAAGCCTGACGATCTTCTCCTGCTGGGAGCTCCACGGCCGCCGGACCGGCGCTCGCCTCGGTGCCGGGACCCGCGCCCCGCCCGGGCGTTTCACGGGTGCGGCGGAAGCCGTGACGCCCCGACCGTGGTCCAACCCCAAAGTGGTGTCCTTCTTGCCGAACTCGCCGGCTTCGCCACGCCGCCTGACCTCATCGGCATCCGCGACGATGAAATGGTCAGCGCTCTTGTTCACTCCAATCGCGGTGATCGCCACTCCGCGATGGTGCAGCGCCTGGCAGGCCTTCTTGGTGCAGTACCGGTAACCCAGCTCGGCTCGCTCCTCGGGAAGCGTGTCGCCGCATTCAATGCATGTGACTGTTTCAGCCAATTTTTCCAACCACCTCCAGCGTTACAACGCCTGGGCATGTCCGGCTCTTCCACGGCGTGGCTCACCTGCCTCGAGGGTTGGGGTCGGCCTCGTCGTTCGGGCCGGTTGCCTTGGCAGCGAGCTCTGAGGGTGCGGGCGGTCCCTGATCACCGTGGTGCGCCGAGACGTGCACCTCGGACCACATCCGGGAGAGAGCGCCACGGAGATCGCCGGCACGTTGGCGCCGTGGCGGAGTAGTTGCAAATAACCACACTGCCGCGTCAGGTCTACCGGATGCGTCGACGGGGTAGACCGCGTGTGACGTCATGCCGTCCGAGTGGAGGAGATGACAGTGCCGAAGAGTGAGTACGAGGAGCAGCCCGTGGCGCCGGATCTCGCTGCGGTTCTGGATGAGCAGGCGGAGTACAGCATGGCCGGGCCGCCCGGCGGTGACCTGCACGATGCCGGTTACGTGCCACCGGATCGGCCCTATGTGCTGGATGACGATCAGGCCACCACGTACGGCGGTGTGAAGCAGGGCGACACGCTCGATGAGCGACTGCACCGGGAGCGCCCCGACGTCGACCCCGACACCGCGGTGTCCGACGCCGAAGGTGATCGCGCGGGCCGGCTGGCAGCGTCTGTCGACGCACCGGACACCTGGAACGCAGCGTCGCTGGACGCGGTGGACGTGGGAGTCTCGGGAGGCGCCGCCACAGCCGAGGAGGCTGCGGTGCACGTGCTGCCCGCCGAGGAGATGGGCGAAGCACCAGACGTTCTCGCCGCCGACCTCGACGACGAGGACCTGCTCGGCGACGCGCTCGGGGTCGACGACCGCGCCCCGGAGAACCTCGAGGAGCGACCGGAGGAAGACGTCCGGGTCGGACGCACATCCACCGGCGACGACTTGGGTGACGAAGCAGGCACGTAGTTGCCGGCCGGGCCGACGGAGAGGCCGGTGTACCAAGACGACAACCCGAGCCTCCCGTCAGTTCCCCCAGGCCCCCATACTCCCTGCCTTCAAACGCTCGCGTTGTGGGGCGACCACGTGCTGCGGATCGACGGCCGACGCCATCCCGGCCTCGAAGACCGCAAACCGGGTGGCGAGTGAACCGGCCAGCAACACCAGACCGCTCGCGGCGGAACACACCCGGCTGCGGCGGCCCAGTACGGCTCCCAACCCACCGGCGACGGTCAGTGCGCGCGCCGCACGGTTCCAGCGCCCGGCCCGCCCGGTCCGGTAGACCTGCTCGATGCCACCGGGAAGTCGGGCCAGCCGCTACTCCAGGACACGACCGGCGGCCAGCTCGACGGCGGCCCCCACACCGGCGATCCGGGCGGCCGGGAGGTTGTCGGCGACAGCGGCGGCCAGCAGACCGACGCCGCCACCCGCGGCTGCGGAGCTGCCCACGAACAGCACCGGCAGCTCGTTGCGCGCCTCATGCCAGGCCGGCACGGCGGTGTCGGCCACCAGCACTGCGGTGTAGCTGGCCAGGATAGGGCCGAGCGCGGCCGCACCCCAGCCGGCGAGCCGACCCAGCCGCGGCGCTATCCCGGTCAGCTCCGACACCGCCGCGGCCGAGGCCATCGCGGCGAACGGGCTGAGGATCCAGGTGCCGATCGACAGCGGTGAGGTCGGCTTGATCACGCGCAGCATGTACAGGAACCGGGCCGGCCGTCCGAGGTCGTGGATCAGCGCCGCCGTGCCGACCAGAGCGCTGCCCGCAGCAACCACGCGCCCACTCCGGCGCAATGTCGGGCGACCTGTCGCGTCGGCCAACGCCGCCAGCCCCGCGGTGGTGCCGGCCACTCCGCCGGCCCAGAAATAGATCGGCACGTCCGGTGACTTCCAGGTCGGCCGTTTCAGGATCGGCCGCCCGTAATACGAGGTGAACTCAGCGGCAGGCACCATCGAGCCGCGTTCTCGCCGGCGCCGGCCCATCAGCGCCGCCGGCCCAGAAACGCGCCGGCGATCGCGATGGCCAACCCAGCCGCTGCTGCCGCGGCCCGGGTCCACATCGCGGGCAAGTCACGGGTAGTCACCACCGGATCCGGCGGTAGCCCGTACACCTCGGGATCGTCCAGCAGCAGGAAGAATGCTCCGGTCCCCCCGACGCCGTCGTCCGGGTCACGACCGTAGAGCTGGGCGTGGGTCTCCCCGTCCGCCAGCAGCGTCGCCAGCCGGCGATCGGCCCGCTCTTGCAACTCGTCGAGTGGCCCATAGACGATGGACTCGGTGGGGCAGGCCTGCGCGCAGGCGGGGGTCACACCGTCCTTGGTGCGGTCATAACACAGCGTGCACTTCCAGGCCCGCCCGTCGCCGGGACGGATGTCGATCACGCCGTAGGGGCACGCCGGCACGCAGTACCCGCAGCCGTTGCAGATGTCCTCCTGCACCACCACGGTGCCCAGCTCGGTGCGAAACAGCGACCCGGTCGGGCACACGTCCAGGCATGCTGCGTGGGTGCAGTGCTTGCACACGTCGGAGGACATCAGCCACCGCACATCGCCGGGCCCGTTGCCCGACTCGTGGACACCTTCGATGAACGCGACGTGGCGCCAGTTGTTGGCACCCAGCGCTCCGGTGTTGTCGTAAGACATCCCGAGCAGATCCATCGCGGCGATATCGGCGTGGGAACCTGGACCGCTGCCCGTCGCTCCGGCATCGGCCGGAACCAGGTTCCACTCCTTGCACGCCACCTCGCAGGCCTTGCACCCGATGCACACCGAGGTGTCGGTGAAAAACCCCATCCGGGGTAGGCCCAGGTCCGTGGTCATTCGACGATTCCCGCTCTCTGCCGATAGCCGGCAACCAGCTCGCGCAGCGCGGTACCGCGTGGGCGCCGCCCGGGGCGGATGTCGCAGCTGAGCACCTTGGATTCCTGGATGTGCACGTTGGGATCCAGCGCCATGGGCAGCAGATCGTTGGCGCTGTCGCCGGTGGCCAGCCCATTGGGACCGAAGTGCCAGGGCACCCCGATCTGGTGGGTGACCCGCCCATCTACCTGCAGCGGCTTCATCCGGTCGGTCACCAGCACCTTGAGCTCGATCGCGCTGCGGGCGGTGATCAGAGTGGCCCAGCCGAGGTGGGCCAGCCCGCGCTGCTGTGCCAGTTCAGGGGATACCTCGCAGAACGCCTCTGGCTGTAGCTCAGCCAGGTATGGCAGGTGCCGGCTCATGCCGCCCGCGGTGTGGTGCTCGGTGAGCCGGTAAGTGGTGAGCACGAACGGGAAGACCTCACTTCCCGCAGGGTGGTACCGGTTGCCCGGCCGGTCGTAGGTGATCGCGGCCGGGTTGCGTGGCTGGCCGGGGTAGAGCAGGTTGCGATGCGGGGACTCCACCGGCTCGTAATGGGCTGGCAGCGGGCCGTCGATGAGGCCGGCGGGCGCAAACAGCCACGCCTTACCGTCGGCCTGCATGATGAAGGCGTCGTCACCCGCCAGGGCGTCCTGTGCGATGGCACCCTCCGGGGGCACGTAGTCCGGTGGCTTGTCGACTTCGAAATCGGGCACGTCGGGTCCGGTCCAACGACCGGCCGCGGCGTCCCAGCGGATGTAGGCCTTGCGCTCGCTCCATGGCCGCCCATCCCGGTCGGCCGACGCCCGGTTGTACAGCGTGCGGCGGTTGGCCGGCCACGCCCAACCCCACTCCGGTGCCACCCAGCTCTGCTCGGCAGCCGGTCTGCGGCGGGCGGCCTGGTTGACCCCGTCGGCGTACACCCCGCAGTAAATCCAGCAGCCGCACCGGGTGGAGCCGTCGTCGCGCAGCTCGGTGTATGCCCGCAGCGACGCCCCGTCGGGTCCGCTGCCGTTGATCTCGGCCAGCACAGCCTCCGCATCCGGGTCGCCGTCGGATCCCTGAGCACCGTAATCCCACGTCAGCTCGAGGATGGGCTGGTCGCGTGGGTCGGTGGAGCCGGCCAGCTTCTCCCGGATCCGGCGACCCAGGTGGTAGAAGAACCACAGCTCACTGCGGGCGTCGTCGGGCGGCTCGACGGCCTTGCTGTGCCATTGCAGCAGCCGCTGGGTGTTGGTGAACGATCCGTCCTTCTCGACGTGTGCCGCCGCCGGCAGGAAGAACACCTCGGTGCCGATGTCCTCGGTGCGTAGCTCGCCGGCCTCGATCTCGGGGGACTTCTTCCAGAACGTTGCGGTCTCGATGCAGGTGAAGTCCCGCACCACCAGCCACTCAAGGCTGGCCAGCCCTTGACGTTGCAACCGGCCGTTCGCCCCGCCGACCGCGGGGTTCTCACCGGCGACCACATACCCGCGCACCTCACCGTCGATCATGCTCAGCACCGACTGGTAGTTGTTGTGGTCGCCGTCGATCCGGGGCAACCAATCGAAGCGGAAGTCGTTCTCGGCCGTCGCGGCGTCTCCCCACCAGGATTTCAGCAGGCTGACCGCGTAGGACTGCATGTTGCCCCAGAACCCGGTCTGCCCGGCGTCCGCGGCGCAGTAAGAGCCCAGGGTCTGCTCGCGGTGCGCGGTCGGCATCGGCAGGTATCCGGGCAGCAGGTTGAACAGCGTCGGGATGTCCGTGGAACCCTGAATGCTGGCGTGGCCGCGCAGAGCCAGGATGCCGCCGCCGGGCCGGCCGATATTGCCCAGCAGGGTCTGCAGGATCGACGCGGCCCGGATGCACTGCACGCCGGTGCTGTGCTGTGTCCACCCCACCGCGTAAGCCCAGGCTGTGGTGCGATCGCGGCCGCTGTTCGCGGTGATCGCCTCGGCCACCTCGGCGAAGGCGTCCGGCGCGACACCGCACACCTGCGCGACCATTTCCGGGGTGTAGCGGGCGAAGTGCCGCTTGAGGATTTGGAACACGCATCGCGGGTGCTGCAGCGTCTCGTCCCGGCGTGGTTCGGCACCAACCGACGCACCTCCGCTGCCGTACTGGTCGCCACCGGAGGCGGCGCGCTGGGTGCTCCCGCCGTGTGCTTGATCGTCATCGCGCTGGCCGGCGGCAGCGGCCAGGTGAGCCCCCTCGTACTGCCAGCTGTCGATGTCGTAGCTGCGCGATTCCGGATCGAAGCCGCTGAACAGTCCATCCAAATTTTCGGTGTCCCGGTAGTTCTCGTCGATGATGGCCGCGGCGTTGGTGAAGGCCACCACGTAGTCCCGGAACTCCTTGCCCTCGGTGAGCACGTAGTTGATCAGGCCACCGAGGAAGGCGATGTCCGTGCCCGCACGCAGCGGCACGTGCAGATCGGCCTGGGCACTGGTGCGGGTGAACCGCGGATCAACGTGAATGATCTTCGCACCGCGGTGCTTGGCGGCCATCACCCACTGGAAGCCCACCGGGTGACACTCCGCGAAGTTGGAGCCCTGGATCACGATGCAGTCGGAGTTGGCCAGGTCCTGCTGGAAGGTCGTCGCACCGCCGCGACCGAAGGACGCCCCCAGACCGGGGACGGTAGAGGAGTGTCAAAAGCGGGCCTGATTCTCCACCTGGATCGCACCCAGCGCGGTCCAGAGCTTCTTGATGACGTAGTTCTCCTCGTTGTCCAAGGTGGCCCCGCCGAGGTGGGCGATACCCATCGTGCGGCGCAGCACCCGCCCCAGCGGGTCAGTGTCCTGCCAGGTCCGGCGCCGGGTCTCGATCACCCGATCCGCGATCATGTCCATCGCGGTGTCGAGGTCGAGGTCTTCCCACTCGGTGCCGCCAGGACGCCGGTAGCGCACGGTCGTGACCCGGGTCGGCACGGTCACCAGTTGTTTGGTGACCGCGCCCTTGGGGCACAGCCTGCCCAGGGATATCGGGGAGTCCAGGTCGCCCTCGATCTGGGTGATCTTGCCGTCGGTGACGTAGACCCGCTGGCCGCAGCCGACGCCGCAGTACGGACAGATGGATCCGACCACCCGGTCGGCGTCGCTCGTGCGGCGCCGTAACCGCTCGGTGGCCGCCGACCGCACGGCCTCCCCTCGCCCGGTCGGGTCGGTGCCGGTCAGCTGCCGGTAGACCGGCCATCTCTGGATCCAGCTGCGCACGCCCACGACATCCGAATTCCCGCCGACCAGGTGGTGAAACGTCGGACAGCCCCGACCTGCGCCCAGCAGGGACCACGCAGTGAGAAGCGCGTACTTGCGTCCTCGAATCCTCAGAGCAACACGGACAGCAGCGTGCAGCTGGCCGCGTGAATGGGGGATGGCGACACCGTGATGACATCCCGCCCTTTGGGTGCTTGAGTGATGCACCGGGTGTTATTGCCGGAGTGGGTCGTGGAGTGGTGTTCTGGTGGGATCCACGGCTTTGGGCGGGGTGAACTCGGGTCTGCCGCGGGTGTTGAGTTGGATGTGCCATCCTTGGCGGTGCACGATGACGTGATGGTGTTCACACAATAGGCACACATTGCGCAATTTCGTCTCGCCCTGGTCTAGCCAGGAGACAATGTGGTGGGCGTGGCAGTAGCGGGGTGGACGGTTGCATCCCGGAAAGCAACATCTTTTATCGCGTTGTCCGAGCGCGCCGCGGAGGGCGGGGGTGACCAGGCGTTGTTGGCGTCCGACGTCCAAGGGCATCGAGTCGCTGCCCAGCACCATGGGAATGATCACCGCGTCACACGCCAACCGGCGAGCCTCGGTGGCGCGCAGTTGTCCACCGGTGTCCAGCACGGCGGTGCCCAGGCCGTCGATGAGGTCGTTGAGTCCCATGGTGAGCACCAGATGGGGGCGTTGCCCGCCGCGGGTGGGCAGCTCACCGTCGTCGAGCAGCCTGCTCATCGCCTCCACTAGGGCGTCGGCGTCGCGGCGGGCCGGTGTGCGGGTATCGGGTATCCCGTTCACTGGTGCGCGACGGCCGTTGAGGGAACCGAGGACTTCCAGTACCCGGGCGCCGCCTTCGGCGTCTAGGTGCCCGGTCAGGCTGACGCTGCCGTCGGATCCAGTGCGCACCCGCAGCTCTCGGGTACTTTCCGGTCCCTCCGCTGGTGCTGGGCCGTCGGGGTCTAGGTGTGCCAGCAGTCGCTCACCGATCCGAGACAGCGCGGCGGGATCAAACCGGCGCGCCGCCTGCGCGAGGGTCTGTTCAGCCTGCGCGGCGGTGCCGGGATGCGTTGACGGCGGGATCCGGCGCATGGTGGTGGTGATCACCCGGACATGGGCGGGTCCGATCGCACCCGCGGCCAGCTCGGCCGCAGTGGCAGGCAACGTTGGGGGCAGCAGCTCTCCGGTGAGCGCCTGGTGAGGGGCCAGCAGGCTGGCCTGTTCCGCGCGGGCGTTGGCTTCGCCCTTGGAGAGGTTGAGCACCCCGGCCAGTAACCGCGCCGTGGTGCCAAACCCGGCCACCGCGCCCGCCTTTTCAGCGTCTAACTCCGCGACCACGTTAAGGACCCGCGCATAGGAACGCCGGAAATCAGTCTCGGCGTCGCGCAGCGCCTGAAGCAACCCGTCAATACGGGCCTGGATGCGGTCCTCCGCCACCGTGGTCACCACATGATTCTCGCGGGCATCCCCGACAATCCCGGGCCCCACCGGACAACCCCGAGTAACCGAATCTAAGAATGCGACGAGCGGTCGGTCCGCAACGGCGAATGGCAGTCAACGACCGGTCCGATGCGCCGACGACTTTCCTGGAGCTGGCAGACGGACAGTGCATCTCGCACCAGCAGGTCCAGGATGTCCACCCTTGACTCAGCCAGTCTTAGCTTTCGATCTTGGAAGTTCGGTGGGACAGGATTCCCGCCGTGCGCGAGATGTTGATGTTAGTGGATCGGGAGGAGATCTCCCGTGGTCTGGCCGAGGGCTTGCAGTACAAGCAGATCGCGTGTCGGGTGGGACGTGATCCGTCGGTGATCTCGCGAGAGGTCGCGCGTCACGGCGGCCGCAACGACTACCGGTCCGCGGCCGCGGACGAGGCGGCGTGTGTGGCTCGGCAGCGTCCGAAGCGGTTGGCGGTCGAGCGCTCGCCCCGGTTGCGGGCGCTGGTGTGCCGGCAGCTGCGTGGTGGCTGGTCACCGGCGTCGATTGCGGGTCGGTTGCCGACCGACTATCCACACGACCAGGCTTGCCGGGTGTCTCACGAGGCGATCTACCAGTGGGTCTACGCCCAA
>DASVWA010000368.1:0-24350 GCA_036389855.1 Pseudonocardiaceae bacterium | reverse complement strand
GCCCAGCGCGGCGGCCAGCTCGGCCGCGGGCAGCACCGGGGTGGCCTGGATCGGCAGGTCTCCCACGGGAGTATCCCCGGTCTGCCACAGCACCTCGACCGGCAATCCGGTCGCTTCGGCCAGCGCACCGGCCGGGGCCAGCAGCGGCGCCAGATGCTCGAACAACCGCCGAAACGGGTACTCGGTGGCCGCGCCCACCGTCACCACCACTCGAACCACCCCAGCGGGCGGCCGAGCCAACCCCATCGGCTCATAGCCGTCGAACACGCTGCCGGCGTACTCCCACGATTGGTCCGCCCACTGCGGGTACTGGGTGTAGGTGCGGACTCCGGGTACCCACTGCAAGACCCGTCCGGTCAGCGACGGTCCACTCACCCGCGTCGCACTCTCGATGTAGTGGCACTGCACACCCCGCGCCGCCAGGTACGGCAAATACCCCAGCGCGATCCCCGACCCCGTCGACACCGCCCTGGTCAACCTCCGGCGCTCCATCAACCGGCGCGCATCGGGGATACACCGCAGCACATCAGGCACACTGCGCACTCCCACATAAGGCACGAACTCCACGTCACGATCTGCCAACATCGACCGGCTCTGCTCATTGGCATGAGTCACCCACACCGACTCACCGTTGGGCGAGATTCGACCAGCAAGATTGTCAAGCTGGGTGAGGTGCCCACCGGTGGTCGCGATGAACAGTGTGGTCATCGGTCCGCGTCCGGACTTGATTCGCAACGTTCAACCACCCTTAACCCCATTCACGTCAGCACCCGTTCCATGTCGAGCACGTTGTGCAACGACCATATGCAGCGCGTCACAACCCTACCTGCTCCACTCGCAGCAGCGGATCGGTACGGTCGCGTCGTGAGTTCCGAGATGCTTGTCGCCGATCCGCGCAGTGATCCGCGCTGGCGCCGGCTCGCTTTGGGCCCGCACGGCAGCGTGTTCACGTCGCCACCGTGGATCGACGCGGTGTGCGCCACCTACGGCTTCACCCCGTCCAGCATCATCCTCTTGGGCTGGGACGGACAACCGCGTGCGGGGCTGGCCTGGGTGCCGATCAGCGACATCCGCGGTGATCGGTTGTCCAGCCTGCCGTTCTCCGACCGGGCCGAGCCGCTGATCGATGACGAGGTTGACTGGAAGATCCTCGCCGACGGTGTCATCACCGCCACTGCTCCGTTGACGCTGCGGTGTTTCGACACCGCGCTGGCCGTCGGCGACCCCCGTTTCACCCGGGTCGCTACGGCGGCGTGGCACGGCACGCCATTGGACGGCAGCATCGAGGAGATCCGCCAGCGGCTGTCCCAGCATGCTCGCCGCAACATCGGGATCTCCGAACGGGCCGGCGTCCGGATCAAGGCGCACACCGGCGCGGACGCCGTGCGCCGGTTTCATGGGCTGCATGTCTCGCTGCGCAAGCGCAAATACCGACTCCTTGCCCAGCCCCGCGGGCTGTTCGACCACATCTGGGAGACCTTCTCCCCCGGTGACGCGATCGTGACGATGCTCGCGCACGCCGGCGACGAGCTGATCGCCGGCGCGGTTTTCCTGACCTGGAATGGCGTGCTCTACTACAAGTACGGCGCGTCCCGCCACGAGCATCTGGCACTGCGCCCGAACGACGCGATCTTCTGGGCCGGGATCCGCTGGGGAATCGAGCGCGGCGCCCGGCTTCTCGACTGGGGACTCAGCGACCTCGACCAGCCGGGATTGATCGCATACAAGCGCAAGTGGGCGACCGAACAACGCACCATCGTGACACTGCGCGCCGGCGGGGAACAGGCCCGCACTGACTCCGACGCCGGCCCGATGCTGACAGAGCTCACCCGGCTGTTCACCGACGACTCGGTACCGGACGAGGTGACCGCACAGGCTGGCGCGCTGCTGTATCGCTACTTCTGCTGAACGCGCTTGCCGGTGGACTGCATCACCCGGCCATGCGGTGTCTTGCCCCATGGCTTGATCACCGACAGACCGGTCGCCGCGAGCAGGAGAATCAGCGCCAGCGACCTCGCGAGCAGCATCTGCAGCTGGGCCGGCTCACCGTCTCCGGTGACGACCTGATCCAGCCGAGGCAGCATCAAAGTCAGTCCGGTGGCGGTCAGCGTGACGGCGATCCCGCACTTGGCGAGCACCCACCAGTGCCGCACCAGGCCCCACGGAGTGGACAGCGCGAGCACCAGCCCACTGGCTAGTGAGGTGAACACGACCGGGATCAGCACCCAGGAGGCCAGCGCGCCCATTGCAGCGGCAATGCCACCCTGCACCGTCGGATCTCCGCTGGTCAGGCTGGTCACCTCCAGCGCCACCAGCGCACCGTCGAGTCCAAGCCACCCGACGGAGACCGCGACGTGGACGGTGAGCAGGACCGCCCGGACCCGGCGTGATAGTCGCGGGATTGCCAAAATCGACACAGTGACGGCAGTCAAAGTACCCCCTCGCTGCCAGCAGACGGTCCTCGGTCAACGTGCGCCGTGCCCCCTCAGCAGTGTCGGCACAGTTCGCATCAGGATCATGAGATCGGTCCAAAAACTCCAGCTACGCACATAGGCGAGATCCAGTTCCAACATTTCCAACGTGCCCATGGTGCTGCGCCCACTGACTTGCCAGAGCCCGGTGAGCCCGGGTGGAACGTCGAAGCGCCCGGCGTATTTGGGCGGGAACATCTTCGCTTCCCAATCCAGGCACGGGCGCGGCCCGACCAGCGCCATCTGTCCCCGCAGGACGTTGAGTAGCTGCGGAAGCTCGTCGGCACTGGTGCGCCGCAGAATCGAGCCGAGTCGGGTCACCCGCGGATCGCTGTCGATCTTCCAGCTGCCGCCGACCGAGGTGTCCTCACCTCGCAGTTCACGAGCGATCAGCTCCCGGTGCTGCGCGTCGGAGCCGCCCACCCGCATGGTGCGGAACTTGTACATCGTGAACGGTTGGCCCCCCCGGCCTATCCGCTGCTGGCGATACAGCGCCGGACCCGGCGTCCCCAGCCGGATAGCCATCGCGACGAGCAGCATCGGGATCGCGAGCACCAGCAGTGCGACCAAGACCACCGTGAGATCGACCACGCGCCGGGCAGCCAGTTCCCAACGAGCGGGTAAGCGCACTTGTTCAACGCCGCTGGACACTGAGCCTCCCCGTGGTGATTGCCATCAGCATGAAAAGCACGTCCCCGGTGCCTCGGAGTGTCAGGTGCGGATCGATGACGGTGAGAATGATCACGAACCACCAGCACACCCACAGCGCTGAAGCGGCGACACCGACCGCGCCCGGCTGCTCCATGAGTTCCTTGCTCCGGCGCAGCACCGCGACCGCCAGCCAGATGAAAGCGGCCAGCAGGGGGATACCTCCGATCCAGAGCAACTGCAGGTAGCCGCCCTCCAGGTAGATCACCTCGCGCCACCTCTCGGGTGCTGGTAGCACCGAGTTGGGCGACACCCCGATCAGGACGTTGATGAAGTCGAACCTCGGCAGGTAATGGTCGGACAGGTTGTTCCAGCGACCGATCCAGCTACGTGGCACCCCGTACTCACTGAATCCCTGCAACCGACCGATCAACGCCGGCGCGCCGAACGCGAGCGCAAGCGGGATCAGCCACAAAAACCGCATCGAGCCGCGGCGCACCGTGCTGAAGCGCCACAAGATGATTCCGGCCACCACGATCGCGGAGATCCAGGTGGAGAACTGCCCTGCGGCCAGCACCCCCGCCCCCAGTACGGCTCCCAGTACCAGCCGCTCCCGGTAATGCAACAATCCCCGGACCGCGCAGCAGATCACCAGGGTCAGGCAGATGATGATGTAGTCACCAGTGGCCAGCGGCGAGCCCAGCGTCGTGGTGCCCCGCTCGGCGAGCGCAGCCGCGTTGCTGTCGGGCGTCCAGACGGCCTGCAGCATCGCGACCACCGGGCCGAAATTCAGGGTCTGCAGGATGGCGATCACCGCGACCACAGCCCCTGGCCAGATGATCAACCGGAAGCATCGCACCAGCTGGGCTTCGGTCGTGACGGAAAGGCGCACCAGCAGGTAGATGGCGACGAGCTTGCAAACCGGCAGCACGGCCACCAGGTCGGAGGTCACCGGCGTCTGACCGCGCAATATCAATGACAGCAGCGGCCACGCCGTCGACATCAAAAGAAAGACACCGACCGAAATGTCGAGCTTATGCAGTTGCCGGGAAACCCGGTCACCCCGACACCATCGGAAGTAACCGCCGGCCAACGCACCGGCGACCAGCACCGCCAGCAGCGCCTCGTTGGGACGTACCAGCGGGATCAGATTGCCGCGGTCGATACCGGCGATGATGGGCAAGGTGCTCAGGTAGGCGTAGGTAGCGAAGATCGGCCGGTACGCCGCCGCGGCGAACAACCCGACCAGGGCCAGCACCCCGATGACGGCAAAGACGACCAGCGGCCCGACCGCCACCGCGAAGACTCCGCCGAGCACGGCACAGCCGGCGGCTCCCCATCCCAACCAGCCGTCGATTCCCGGGATCGGTCGGCTCTCCCTGGAGCCGGAATCTGGGCTGGACACGGGATTCGGTCTGGAGCCGGGCGGAAGCGTTTGGGTCATGACCCACCACCGATCCGTCGCGGCATCGCGACACGAAGTGTCAGGACGTAGACCCCGAGCGCCACGGCACCACTCAGGGCAAGTAGCGCTAGGCCACCGAGTTGGCCGGTGCTCGTGACCTGCTGCAGCCACCGCGCTGCGGCGGCCACCGGTACCGTCGCGAGGGTCGCGACCAGGGCACCGGCAAGGGATCGGGGTTCGATGAACCGCTCCGGCCGCATCGCCCGGCGCAGCGCAACCAGCACCATCCCGGCGGCGACGAGCTCACCGGCTAGGATCGCCCCGACCAGCCAGATAAGGCGTGACCCATCGGCGGGCATCAGGAGAGTCGCGGCGGCGACCACCAGTATCACGCCGAAGGCCGCCTCGCTGGCCCGCCGCGGGATGCGGTCGTCGAGGCGTGCGAACAACGCCTGACGCCCGATGTCGTGCACCCCACCGGCCAACTGGGCAATCGCCACCACCCCCAGGCAGGTGGCGAGTACCCCGATCAGAGCCGCATTCCGCAGTTCGCCGTTGGCGAGAATGTTCGCCGTAGGCCCGGACAGCACGGCGAGCAACACCAGCAGCGGCAAGCTGGCGATGACGGCGTAGGACAGTCCTTGGCGCCACGCCGAGCCGAAGGTGACACCGTTATCGTGATGAGCGGCGTGGGACAGCCCGGGCAGGGCCGCCATCGACACCGCACGGGCACTGACGTAGGACAGCGCATAGAAGATCGAGTAGGACAGCTGCACGACGAAGACACCACCGGGCACCGTGCCGGCCAGTGCGAGCAGCACGAACATCGCCGCAGCCGGCCATGCCGCGACGCCGATCGAACGCATGAACCTGCGGGTGACTGCACGCACCTCGGGGTCATGCCGCCAGCGCATCGACGGGCGGGTCAGCAGGCCCACCCGCGCGGTGCCGAACAGCTGAAGCGCTGCGTGTACCGCCACGGCCGCAGTGCTGCCCACCCCAAGCACGATCACCAGCTCTACGGGCACGTTGGCGAGGTCGAGACCCGTCCCGTAGTACCAGCCGGCCAACACCACCGTCAGGATCAGGATTATGTTGTCCACGGCCTGTGCGCCCGCTGCGAGCGCGAAGCGTCCGCGAGCCTGTTGAGCGGCCATGCCCAGGTGCACCAGGATGTACAGCACCACCTGGGGTGCGACGAGTAGCACCAGCAATGTGGTCAGCCACAGTCCCCGAGCCCGTTGCGCGGGGTCCGGAATTCCGAAGGTCAGGGTCCAGGCCACCGCGGGAGCCAGGATCATCAGCAACGCGACGACCCCGGCCGACACGGCGAGCAGCCACCCGCTGACCCGGCCGAAGACCTCTCGGCCCCGGGACAAGCCACCGGAATCCACCGCCCGGACCACTCCAGGGACCAGCACCATCGCAAGCACCGGTCCGGCGATTAACGTGAACACCAGGTTGGGGACGACGTAGCCGGCCTGGAAGGCGTTGGCGAAGTAGGTGGGGCCCAGCACCGCGCCGATCACCACGATTCGGAGCAGTCCGGTCGCCCGGCTGATCAGCGTCCAGCCGGCAACGGTAGCCGAGTCGCGCGCAGTTGTGGTAGGAGCTTCGTCGGTGACTGCTGTTACCGGCAGGGCGGCCACAGCCCGGCCCTCACGGCCTCGTCCGGCGCCGGGCACCCACTGCCACGACCCCGCCGGCCACCAGCAGCCCGACCAGCGCACCGGTGCCGGCCGCGATCAGCGGCTGCGGGCTCACCGGATCGGGTAGCACGTAAGGTGGTGTCAGCAGCTGAGCGTTCGGTCCTGACCTGCCGGTGAGGTTGATCTCGTCGATCCGGACCTGGATCGCCTTTTCCCGTTCCAGGGACGCGGCGAGCTGCGTGCGGGCATCGTTGAGGGCCGTCTGGGTCGCGGTCCCGGCCAACACCCCAGCCGTGAGCTGATCCACCTGCGTCTGAATACGAGCCGTGTTCGCCCGTGTTGCAACGAGCTGGGTTTCGAGGTTGCGGGTGACCCCGCTGGGCTGGTCGGCAAGCGCCAAGTACCCGTCCGTGACTGCCTGCAGCGTCTGCCTCGCGGACTCCTTGCTCGTCCCGTGCGCCTCGACCTGGATAACCTCGCTGTCCTGTAGGACTTCCACGCTCAGGTTCTCGTCCAGCTCCTTGAACTGCATGCCCTGCTTCTGCGCGATCGGGCCGAGTACGGCCCGGCTCTTCAGAAACACCAGCTGGGTACTGAGCTGGCGCTCCTGGCGCAGCGGATCCCCACCCTGCTGGTCCTGACCGATGGGATAGAGAATCTCCGCCCGCGCTCCGTAGGTTTTGGGCAAGACGAGCGCACCAACCAGCCCGGCACCGGTGCCGAGCAGGATCAGGATCAGCGCCACCAGTACCAGGCGCCCTGTCACCCCACCGCCTCCGCGGGGATCCGAGGCAGGTTCAGTCCGGATCGGCGGACGCTTCGGCGGAGTCACGTCGCCAGCCCTCGCGGGCTGCTCCGACTGCTCCTGGGAAGCGATCGAGTGTCCTTTGGACTCACCATTGCCCTCGTAACGAAAGACATTGTCGACGTTGGTCACAGCGCACCTCCCAGCACATCGCAGACCCGGGCAACTTGCTCGACGGTCAGGGTTGGGGACATCGGAACGGAGAGAATCCGGCTGGCCGCACGCTCTGCCACCGGCAATTTCTGGGCCACCGGCAGGGACTCGTGGAGCGCGGCCAGGGCCGGCTGCTGGTGGCAGGGGATCGGGTAGTGCACACCCCATCCGATGCCGGCCGCAGTGAGGGCATCGCCGACCTGTCGCCGGTCATCAACCTGGATGACTGCCAAGTGGTAGACGGGTTCGGCACCCGGCGCCACCGTCACCGGCGTGCAGCGCTGCGGCAGCATCTCGCGGTAGGCCGCCATCGCGGCCGCACGCCGGGCATTGCCGGCGTCCAGTCGGGGCAGTTTGGCCGACAGCAGCGCCGCCTGCAGCGTGTCGAGTCTGCTGTTTCTTCCGACGAAGTCATGCAGGTACCGATCGGCTGCGGACCGCCCGTGGTTGGCGATGCTGCGGATCCTCTCGGCCAGGGCGAGATCGCTGGTCACCACGGCGCCGCCGTCACCCAGGGCTCCGAGGTTCTTGCCGGGATAGAAGCTGAACCCGGCGGCGACGCCCACACTGCCGGCGGTGGTGCCCCGGTGCCGGGCGCCGTGCGCTTGCGCGGCGTCCTCGATGAGGGCTAAGCCGTGGGCGGCAGCGATCGCCGAGATCCGCTCGGGTTCTACCATCTGGCCGTACAGGTGCACGGCGATGATTGCGGCCGTCGAGGGGCTGATCGCCGCTTCCACCGCATCCGGATCGATCAGCAGGGTGTCCGGGCAGACGTCCACGAATCGAGGCCGCGCACCGGTCGCGCAGACCGCCTCAGCGGTGGCGATGAACGTGTTCGCCGGGAGGATGACCTCGTCGCCGCGCCCGATCCCGAGGCCGGCGAGGATGAGTTCCAGCGCGTCGGTACCGTTGGCCACCCCGATGCAGGCTCGGGTTCCGCAGTAGCTCGCGAACTCGCACTCGAAGCGCTCGACCTCGGGCCCACCGATGTATCCACTGTGGTCGAGCACGGTCTTCCAGGCGAGATCAAACTCCTCGCGCAGCCCGTTGTTGACCCCCGGCAGATCCAAGAAAGGAACACTGCAAGGAACGCCGCCAGCCATGACGCTGCCGGTCATGAGGCCACCCCCTGCCTGAAGTCCGCCCCCGCTGAGTCAGTCCTGTGGGCGATGAGCGCCGGGCGTCCAGTGGCTTCGGCAACGTCGGTAGCGGCCAGGACCCGCACGATGTCCAACCCGCGTTCACCGGATGTGTTCGGCTTGGCCCCGGTACGGATGCACTCGATGAAGTGGCTGTCCTGTACCAGGAGTGGCTCGTTGAACTGCACAAAGGGCGAGACGATGTCGCCGGTCCGATAGGAGACCGGCATGGCGTGGGACTCACCATGGTCGTCGGGATCCGCCGGGTCGACGCCGATGTCGTACACCCGGATGCGCTCGTTGTCCGACATGTCGTCATAGACGGCCATCTTGCGTTCGCCGACCACCGTCACTCGCCGGACCTTGCACGGGTCCAGCCAGCTGACATGCACGAATGCGTGGGTGGCGGCCCGCTCGAAGTCCAGGCGCAGATAAGCCACGTCGGCATGTCGGTGCCCAACGTGCCGCTTAGCCCACACCCAGGCGGTCCGAGGTACTTCGTCGAGCAAGAATGATGCGATCGAGATGTCGTGCGGGGCAAGGTCCCAGATGACGTTGCAGTCACGCTGGTACTTGCCCAATGACAGCCGAGCGGCGTCGATGTAGAGAATCCTACCGAGCTCCCCGGCGTCGATGATCTCCTTCAGCTTCCAGACGGCCGCGTTGTACTCGAAGGTGTGCCCCACCATCAGGTGCACCCCATTGGCCGCTGCCGAGTCGACCATCTCTTGCGCGTCGTCGACCGTCGTGGCCAGCGGCTTTTCCACCAGGGCGTGCCGCCCGTGGCGCAGTGCCTGCAGCGCGATCTCAGCGTGCGCGGAGGGCGGGGTCGCGACGACCACCGCGTCCACCCGCTGCAGCACGTCGTCGAGACGATGCGCCGATTCCGCCGCCGGATAACTTCGCCGCGCTTCGGCGATCCGCTCTGGATCCTGTTCGACGATCGTCACATGGACACCCGGCATGCTGCTGAGCACTCGCATGTGCTTGGAGCCCCAGTAGCCATAGCCCACTACCGCTACCCGGACGTCGGGATCGAACGTCGTGACACCTCCCGATTCCGAACGACGAGCCAGCGTTCCTGCCGGTTGGGTGATACCTGCGACGAACTGCATCGAGACGGGCCCCCTGCCGTGACTCAACGGATAGTGTGGATGCACACGGCAAGTAAGCTCGGCCCGCGACCGAGCGTCCCCCCGCGAGCGGAAGTCTCCCCGTACGTGGGATCGCCCCTTCCCACACCGCGTATATCTACCACGCACCGCCACACGTTACCTGCTGAGAGTAATCCTTTAGGGTTATCACTCCGATGGCGCAATCTTTTTGTTGTGTGCGCACAGTGATCAAATGATTACACAGCGAAGTAGCCGGTGGCCAGTTGCATCAGGCCGCGTCCGCCTCACGGCGGGTACATCGGGGCGCAGGCCGGCTCAGGGCCTGGCGGCGAGCTTCGCCAGCCGCTGTGGAGTCGGCCAGCGCACGTTCCACGCCCACCCGAGCTTCTCGAACAACCAGATTACCCGGGCCGAGATGTCGATCTGACCCCGCAGCGCGCCGTGCCGGGCCGACGTCGGGTCAGCGTGGTGGAGGTTGTGCCAGGACTCGCCGGCGGACAGGATCGCCATCGGCCAGAAGTTCGCGGCCTTGTCGCGTGAGGCGAACGGCCGGTTCCCGATCATGTGGCACACCGAGTTCACCGCCCAGGTGACGTGGTGCAGCAACGAGACCCGGACCAGTCCGGCCCAGAACAGTGCAGTCATCGCCCCCCACCATGACCAGGTGACCAGGCCGCCGATGACCCCAGGCAACACTAGAAAAATCCCAGTCCATAACCAGAACAACCTGCTGACGCGCACCATCGTCGGGTCGGCCAGCAAGTCAGGGACGAAGCGCCGGGGATTGGACAGGTCGCGGTTGAACAACCAGCCCATGTGGGCATGCCAGAATCCCTTGGCTACCGCGATGGGTGAGGTTCCGAACAGCCAAGGCGAATGCGGGTCGCCCTCCTTGTCGGAGAAGGCGTGGTGGCGCCGGTGGTCGGCTACCCAGTGCAGCAGCGGCCCTTGCATGGCCGTGCTGCCCAACACCGCCAGACTCACCCGCAACCATCGCTTTGCCTTGAACGAGCCGTGGGTGAAATGGCGGTGGTACCCGACGGTCACCCCCAGGCAGCTGATGTAGTACGTCGCCACGAACAGCGCGACGTCGATCCAGCCCAGCAGCCCCCAGCCCCAGGCGGCCGGCACGGCCGCCAGCAACGCCGCCAACGGGGCGAGCACGAAGATGTAGACCAGGATCTGAGGTCCCAACGTCCGCCGACCGGAGAGGATGGGCTCGGGGCCCGTTCGCTGGTGGCTGTCTCCGGCGGTCAGCGTCATCGGCGTGCTCCTCGCAATATCCGGGGCGCGGCGACCATCCGCGACAGCGAAGGTGCCACCATGCTCACGCTAGTGGCGCAACCGTAGGCAACGGTCGTGGCATAGCCCAAACGAACCGTAGATTATCCGCCCGGCAGCAGTCACGACACGCCGTGTACTGCTTGGCGTGTCTCGCGTGTCCCGGCTGAGCGCCGCCGCGCGGTTGTGTGTGGAACACAAGGAGGGCTGCGCTGACCGGCACGGGACGCCCGTGTCACCATGTGCCCGCGGGTTCGGGCCCGCTCGTCCGCCGTAGTGTAAAGGCAGCACCTCGGATTTTGGTTCCGATGGTCCAGGTTCGAATCCTGGCGGCGGAGCGCTACCCAGTATGCGTGTCCCGACGAGTCCCGACGCAAGCCCAGATGGACATCGGACGCGACCACGCCCGCACTGCTATAGCGCGCCCCGTAGGATCCCCGCTACCGGGGGATCGACCACACCGAATTGCGGAAGGGGCAGGCCGATGCTCCCAGATGGGAGCCTCACGACGGCGATCGTGCTGGCTGCCGGTGAGGGCACCAGGATGCATTCGGCGATCCCCAAGGTGCTGCACCCGATGGCCGGCCGTCCCCTGGTGGAGCATGCAGTACGGGCTGCCGCCGGGCTGGCTCCCGAGCATCTCGTGGTCGTGATCGGCCACGGTCGCGACGCCGTGCACGCTCACCTCCGCACGCTAGCCACCACGCTGGGTCGCGACCTGCACACCGCGATACAGGCTCAGCAGCACGGCACCGGCCACGCCGTTCGCTGTGCGTTGGACGTCCTACCGGCCGGACTGACCGGGACCGTTCTGGTCAGCTACGGCGACGTGCCGCTGCTGGACACCGACACGCTGTACGGACTGGTTGCCCAGCACCATCGCACCGGGCACGCCATGACCGTGCTGTCCGCGGTAGTGACCGACCCGACCGGTTACGGGCGGGTGCTGCGTGATCCCTCAGGTGCGGTTATCGGCATCGTCGAGCACCGGGACGCCACCCCGGCCCAGCGTGCCATCAGCGAGATCAACTCCGGGGTGTACGCCTTCGACGCCGCCGCACTGCGCGATGCGCTGCAACAACTGGGCTCCGCCAACAACCAGGGCGAGCTGTACCTGACCGATGTGCTGGCTCTGCTGCGGGCTGGCGGACTATCGGTCGGCGTCCACCCTTGCCCAGACCCGTGGCTGGTGGCCGGGGTGAACGACCGGGTGCAGCTGGCCGCCCTGAGTGCGGAGTACAACCGGCGGCTGCTGGAGCACTGGATGCGCGCCGGCGTCACCGTCGTCGACCCGGCCTCGGTGTGGCTGGACGCCGACGTGCAACTCGCCCCCGACGTCGTGCTGCATCCGGGGGTACAGCTGCACGCCGGCACAGCGGTGGGGCCCGGTGCCGCGATCGGGCCGGACTCGACGCTGTCCGGCTGCACCATCGGCGCGGGCGCCACCGTGGTGCGCACCCACGCCGTCGGCGCTGTCGTGGCCGACGCAGCGCAGATCGGCCCGTTCGCCTACCTGCGGCCGGGTAGCCAGGTGGGCAAAGGGGCCAAGGTCGGCACCTTCGTGGAGACCAAGAACGCAGAGCTGGGCTCAGGGGCGAAGGTGCCGCACCTGAGCTACGTCGGCGATGCGACGATCGGCGAGGGCAGCAACATTGGCGCAGCGACCGTGTTCGTCAACTACGACGGGGTGGCCAAGCACCGCACCACCGTGGGTGCGCACGTTCGGACCGGTGCGGACAACATGTTCGTGGCACCGGTGACCATCGGCGACGGCGCCTACACCGCGGCCGGCTCGGTGATCACCCAGGACGTGCCGGCGGGCGCGCTGGCAGTGGCCCGCGGCCGCCAACGCAATGTCGAGGGATGGGTAAGCCGGCGCCGCCCGGGAACGCCAGCGGCGCAAGCAGCGCAGCGCGCACAACAGGCCGCCGGTGACCCGACGCGGCAGGAGCCAACATGAGTTTTTCTCCGATGTCGGCGATCTCGAAGAAGAATCTGATGCTCTTCTCCGGGCGTTGCCACCCAGAGCTGGCTGAGGAACTGGCCAAGCACCTCGACGTCGCGGTCACTCCGCAGTCGGCCTACTCCTTCGCCAACGGTGAGATCTTCGTCCGGTTCGAGGAGTCCGTCCGCGGCTGCGACGCCTTCGTCGTGCAGGCCCACGCCGCCCCGATCAACGACGCCGTCATGGAGCAGTTGATCATGGTGGATGCGCTCAAGCGCGCATCGGCCAAGCGGATCACCGCCGTGATGCCGTTTTGGGGCTACAGCCGCCAGGACAAGAAGCACCGAGGACGCGAGCCCATCTCCGCCCGGCTCATCGCGGACATGTTTAAGGTCGCCGGGGCAGACCGGATCATGACGGTGGACCTGCACACCTCCCAGATCCAGGGCTTCTTCGACGGGCCGGTGGACCACCTGTTCGCGCTGCCGGTTCTTGCCAACCACATCAAGAACACCTACACCGATCGTGAGCTGGCCGTGGTGTCGCCGGACTCCGGACGGGTGCGGCTGGCCGAGCGCTGGGCCGAGACGCTCGGCAACACGCCACTGGCGTTCATCCATAAGACTCGCGATCCGCGTAGGCCCAATGAGACGGTGGCAAACCGCGTGGTCGGTGATATCGAGGGTCGGCTCTGCGTGGTGATCGACGACATGATCGACACCGGCGGCACGGTGGTCAGTGCCGTGCGGGAGCTCCTCGATGGCGGCGCCACCGACGTGGTGATCGCCGCCACCCACGGGGTGCTGTCGAATCCGGCTACCCAGCGGCTGTCCACCTGTGGCGCTCGCGAGATCATCTTCACCAACACGTTGCCCATCCCGGACTCCAAGCGCTTTGCCGGGATGACCGTGCTGTCCATCGCGCCGCTGCTGGCCCGGGCAATCCATGAGGTATTCGAGGGCGGCTCGGTCACCAGCCTCTTCGACGGCAACGCCTAATTCCTCGCCCCGCGTGTCCCCCTCCCCTGCCCGGTGTGTCGGGTCCTTATGTACGGCATGTACGGCACTGCGGCCGCTGCTGGAATGGGCGCTCACCCTGGTGTGAAGCCGGTGAACTCGTCGCGCCTATACTTCAGGGGTTGCCTCGGCGAGGGAGAGCTCAACGCTTTTCGTGATCGACGCGGCGGTGTCGCGCTCGACGCGCCCGTATCCGGTCACGAGAGCGGGCCCCGCCGCAGGTCCGCCGACCGCGATATCCGGCGTCACGCCTTACCGGCGTCGCGCCTCGAACCTGCGAAGGAGTTCCACCGTGTCCGAGGTACGCCTCGCTGCTGAGCCGCGCACCGAGTTCGGCAAGGGCGCTGCCCGCCGCACCCGCCGGGCCGGCAAGATTCCCGCAGTGCTCTACGGGCACGGTAGCGATCCACAGCATGTGGCGCTGCCCGCACTGGAGTTCGCAAGGGTGGTGCGCGAGCAAGGCAGCAACGCCGTGCTCAGCCTGGATCTCAACGGACAGCCGCAGCTCGCGCTGACCAAGACCGTCACCGTGCATCCGCTCCGACGCTACATCGAGCACGTCGACCTATTGCTCGTCCGGCGTGGCGAGAAGGTGGTAGTGGACGTCAATATCGTCGTCACTGGTAGCGCCGCGCCGGACACGCTGGTCACCCAGGAGCTGGGAACCCTGCAGGTCGAGGCCGATGCGCTGTCGATTCCAGAAGAGTTCGAGATCTCTGTGGACGGCGCCGCGGTCGGCACCCGGGTGCTGGCTGGCGAGGTCACTCTGCCACCGGGCGTGGAGCTGCGGACCGATCCGGAGTATCTCGTGGTCAACGTCGTCGCCGCACCGACCGCCGAAGATTTCGAAGCTGAGGTCGCCGGTGATGAGACGGCCGCCGCAGCCGAATCCGGCGACGAGCAGGACTGATCAGCAGCCGATGACGCCGTGACCGCTGACGGCAGCACCGACCAGGTCGCCGGTGAGGTCGCCCTTGTAGTGGGGTTGGGCAATCCCGGGCCCGGCTACGCCGGAAACCGGCACAATGTCGGCGCCATGGTGGTCGACGAGCTGGCCCGCCGGGTAGGCGGGCGTTTCAGGTCCCACAAGGCGGGGGCCGACGTCCTGGAAGCCCGCCTGGCCGGGCGGCGAACGGTCCTGGCCCGCCCGCGCTCCTACATGAACGTCTCCGGACCGGCGGTGGCGGCGACGGCGCGGTTCTTCAAAGTCCCGCCGACCGATGTGGTAGTCATCCACGACGACCTGGACCTCGACCATGGCGTGCTCAAACTCAAACGCGGCGGCGGCGAGGGTGGTCATAACGGGCTGCGCTCGATTTCAGCGTCCCTAGGCAGCCGGGATTACCTGCGGGTGCGTTTCGGTATCGGGCGCCCGCCGGGTCGGATGGACCCGGCCGACTTTGTGCTGCGGGACTTCTCCGTTGAGCAGCGCCGCGAGCTGGACGTGCTCGTGGACCGCTGTGCCGACGCCGTCGAGCAGCTGCTCGCCCAGGGGCTGTCCGCCACCCAGAACCAGTTGCACTGATCCGGGCACCACACACCGACACACCGTGCACCAGGTGAGGACACGCGGGCGGTTAGGGCTGCAGGTAGTCCGCGATCCGGTCCCTGACTGCGGCGCGGCGCAACTTGCCCGACGGTGTCTTGGGCAAGGTGGCCGGTGGCAGCACCACCACAGCGCTGGGTCTCAGCCCTATCGTATCGACCACCCGTGAGGTGATCTCCCTGCGCAAGATGCGCTCGGCCTCGGTGTCTCCCGCCCGGTTGGATTCGACGACCACGGCAAACGATTCTCGCCGCGCACCGGCGTCGATGCGCACCGCCGCCACGTTTCCCGGCCGGACTCCGTCGACCAGTCCCGCGGCCCGCTCGATATCGGTCGGATAGATGTTGCGCCCACCCATGATGATGACGTCCTTGCGCCGCCCGCAGATCACGATCTCACCGTCGGCGAGATAACCCTCGTCTCCGGTGTCCAACCAGCCGTCGGAATCCTGGGTGGGCTGTACTCCCTCGACGGTCAGGTACTCGCGGGTCACCGACTCGCCGCGCACTCGAATCAGGCCGACCTCGCGCTCCGCCAGCAGCTGGCCATCCTCGGCGACGACCTGCGCCCCCAACCCGGGCAGCGGTGGCCCGAGCCGGGGAAAGGCTCGGACGTGCCGGTCGGATGGCTCGGCTGGGACGGCGCGCCGGCGGACCTCCAGGGCGTCGGCTTGCACTGTGTCCACCTGCATGCCGATTTCCAGCGGTGCGAAGGACACCCCGACAGTGGCCTCGGCCATCCCGTAGGCACACACCACGCAGCCCGGCGACAAACCGAACCGCGCTCCGGCGGCGGTGAACGCCCGCACCGCGGCCGGCTCGATGGGCTCGGCACCGTTGAGCGCAAGACGCAGGCTGGACAGGTCAAAGTGCTCCTCGGCGCCAGCCAGCCGCCGAGCCAGCAGGCCGTAGGCGAAGTTCGGCGCCGCGGTGATCGTGCCGCGATGACGGCTGATCAGCTCGGCCCACAGCAACGGACGGGACATGAAATCCGACGGGGTCGCCTTCACCAGCTCCAGGCCCAGCGCCATTGGCACGGTGAGGAACCCGACCATCCCCATGTCGTGGAATAGCGGCAGCCAGGAAACCATGACGTCGCTGACCGGATCCAGCGCACCGGCCTGCGCCATCGCGGTCATATTGGCGTAGAGGTTGCCGTGGGTGATCCGGACCGCCTTGGGGTCCGCGCTGGATCCAGAGGTGAGCTGCAGCAGCGCGGTATCGTCCTCGCCGACCGGCACTGGCGCATGAAGGGGCCCGGCGGCCGGATCATCCAGATCGTCGAGCATCAGGTACCCGATCCCGCGCTGGTCCAGCACCGGGGCAAGCTGGTCAAAGGGCGGCCCGAGCAGTACCAGCTTGGCGCCGATCATGCCGAGCACCCGGACGGTGTCCGCGGCCCAGGAGGCCAGGTCGGCGCGGGGTGTGGGCTGGTGCAGCATGGTCACGCTGCCACCGGCCAGCCAGACGCCCTGCACCGCGGGAGCAATCAGTGCAGGGTCAGCGGCAAGCACGGCGACCGCGTCGCCGTGCTGGACAGCGGGCGCGGCGCTGCCCGTCAGAGTCCCAGCGGCCCGCAGGGCCTTGTCATGCACCTGCGTCCACGTGAGACGGCGCGGCCGCGTCGGTTCACCGATGGTGATACCGCGGTCTGATCGGGTCGGCGAATCCGGCGCGCTGTGCGCCAGCAGAGTGTCGACGAACCTGCTCACGTCTGATCACCTTACGGGCAGTGCGGGCCAGCACGCGCGGTGTCTCAGCAACCAGGCGTATCAGCAACCAGGTGTGTCAGCCAACGGCGTCCGCGACCTCCAGCCAGCGGGTCTCCAGATCATCCTTCGCGGCGAGCACCGCGCGCAGTTCACCGTCCAGCTCCCGGAACGCGCCCGGATCCGCGGCCTGTTGGGCGATCCGGCGCTGCAGGTCAGCCTCCCGGTCGGCCAGCCGCTCCAGCTGCCGCTCCAGCCGAGCCAACTCCTTGCGCGCCGTCCGCTGTTGCGCAGCACCAGTCGATGCGTCCGACGGTGCCGGATACGTCTGCGCGGCGCCGGTGTTCACCACAGCCTCGACCCCCGCAGCTGCATCCCAACGCTGCAGGTACTCCTCGATGCCGCCGGGCAGCTGGGTGATGCGTCCGTCTCCGAACAGCGCCACCACGGTGTCACACACCCGTTCGACGAGATAGCGGTCGTGGGAGACCACCACCAGCGAGCCGGGCCAGCCGTCCAGCAGATCTTCCAGCTGCTGCAAGGTGTCGATGTCCAGATCGTTGGTAGGCTCGTCGAGCAGCAGCACGTTCGGTTCGGCCATCAACAGCCGGGTCAACTGCAGCCTGCGCCGCTCCCCGCCGGACAGGTCCCCCACCGGACTCCACTGCCGCGACGCCGGAAAGCCGAGCCGCTCGGCCAGCTGCGACGCCGACAGTTCTTGACGGCCCAACGCAACCCGATGAGCGACCTCCTGCACCGCCTCCAAGACCCGTAGCGAGTCGGGCAGGTCCTCTAATTCCTGGGTGAGGTGCGCTAGCCGGACGGTCGAGCCCTGCACCCGGCGGCCGGTGTCGGGTTCGCGCTGCCCGGCGAGCAGCCGCAACAACGTGGTCTTGCCTGACCCATTGACCCCGACCAACCCGATGCGCTCCCCAGGCCTGATCCGCCACGTCTGAGCGTCCAGCAGCGTGCGGCCGGCCACGGCCACCGTGACGTCTTCGAGTTCCAGCACGGTGCGACCCAGCCGGCGCCGAGCGAAGGTCAGCAGCTCGACGTTGTCCCGCGGCGCAGGAACGTCAGCGATCAGAGCCTCGGCGGCCTCGATCCGGTAGCGCGGCTTGGAGCTGCGCGCAGGCGGTCCGCGGCGCAGCCAGGCGAGCTCCTTACGGGCCAGGTTGCGTCGCCGATCCTCGGCTGCCGCGACCAGCCGGGTTCGCTGCGCCCGGGCGTAGGTCCAGTCCGCGTAACCCCCGTCGTAGCCGTCCACCCGGCCGTCAATGACCTCCCAAGTGCAGGTGCAGACGGTGTCCAGAAACCACCGGTCGTGGGTTACCACCACTGCTGCGCAGCGCCGCGCCAACAGGTGCTCGGCAAGCCACCGCACACCCTCGACATCGAGGTGGTTGGTCGGTTCATCGAGGATCAGCAGGTCAAGCTCACCCACCAGTGCGGCGGCCAGCGCGACCCGGCGCCGCTCCCCGCCGGAGAGCTCGGCCACCGGCCGGTCCAGCCCGAGCGACAGGATGCCCAGCCCCTGAAGCATTCCGCGCATCCGGGCGTCACCGGCCCACTCGTGCTCAGCGGTGACCCCCAGCGGATCCAGCACCGCCTGGCGCACGGTGACCCGCTCGGGCAGCTCGGTGCGCTGGGTCACGACTGCGGTGCGCAAGTCCCTGCTCCGGCTTACCCGTCCGGCGTCCGGTGCCTCGATTCCGGCGAGCACCTCCAGCAAGGTGGTCTTGCCACCACCGTTGAGCCCGACGACCCCGATCCGGTCGCCCTCGGCCACACCCAACGAGACACCCGACAGCAGCGGGCGAATCCCGTAGGACTTCGAGACGGCCTCGAAATTGATGAGGTTGGCCATCATGCGTACGTGAGAGGCTCGGGGGGCGGCACCGGGCGCGGGTCCTCCACCACACGTGCGCCGGGCACCGGGCCGCTGGCAACCCGAACGGTGCGACAGACCCCGGCGCCGGCCAGCTCGGCGGCAACCCGGACTGCAGCGTCGGCGTCAACGCACAGAAACGCGCAGGTCGGTCCGGACCCGGAGACCATGCCGGCCAGCGCCCCGGCATCCACCCCGGCGCGCAGAGTGCGGCGCAGCGTGGGCCGCAGCGACACCGAGGCGGCCTGCAGATCGTTGCCCAGCAGCAAGGCGAGCTGCCGCGGATTTCCCGAAGCCAGCGCCTCCAGCAGCGGCTCAACATCGCCGAGCCGCTGTAACGAGGGGCCCTGGGGTGGGGAGCCGTGCGCCCGCAGCCGATCCAATTCCCGGTAAACCTCGGGGGTGGACAGGCCGCGGTGGTCCAGCGCGATGACCCAGTGAAAGGTGTGCCGGGTCAGCACCGGCACCAGGGACTCACCGCGCCCGGTACCCAGCGCAGTGCCGCCATGCAAGGCGAACGGTACGTCGCTGCCGATCCCGGCGGCGAGCCCGGCAAGCTCCTCGCGGCTGATATCCAGGCGCCATAACCCAGCCAGCGCGACCAGGGTGCCTGCCGCGTCGGCGCTGCCACCGCCCATCCCGCCGGCCACCGGAATGCCCTTGCGCAGCACCACCCGTACTTCAGGCTGGCGTCGGGCGTGCTTGGCCAGCGCGAGCACCGCACGCCACGCGAGGTTGCGCCGGTCGGTGGGCACCGTCCCGGCGCCCTCGCCGTACACCTGCACGCCCGGTGCCTCAGTGGCCGCGACGGTCACCTCGTCGGTCACCGACAGCGCTTGGAACACGCTGACCAGCTCGTGATAACCATCCACGCGCAGGTCTCCCACCGCCAGGTGCAGGTTGACCTTGGCCGGGACGCGCACGGTGACCGGTTGGGGCACAACGGCGAGCACGCCCCCAGGGTAGGCGCTGCCCGGTCGTGAGTGAGTTTGCGTGCCAGAACACCGTTACTCACTCACGAGCACGATTCGTGCATAGTCCTCGACGGTGAGCTGCTCGCCGCGGGCGGCGGGGTCCACCCCCGCGGCGCGCAGTACCCGTTCGGCGGCGGCAGCCGAACCAGCCCAGCCGGCCAGGGCAGCCCGCAGCGTCTTGCGACGCTGCGCGAACGCGGCATCAACGAGCGCGAAGACCTCTTCTCGGGGCACTGTGGACGGCGCTGCATGCCGGGTCAGGGCGACCAAACCAGAGTCCACATTGGGCACTGGCCAGAAAACCGCGCGGGGCACCGATCCCGCGCGGCGGACCTGAGCGAACCAGGCGACCTTGACGCTGGGCGCCCCGTAACTGCGGGTGCCCGGTGGGGCAGCCAGCCGGTCGGCCACCTCAGCTTGCACCATCACCAGCCCGTGACGCAGGCTGGGCAGCTCGGTCAGCAGGTGCAGCAGCACGGGAACGCCCACGTTGTAGGGCAGATTTGCGACCAGTGCGGTGGGCTGCACACCACCGGCCGCCTCGACGATCTCCGCGCGCCGCACCCGCAACGCGTCGGCGGTCAGTACCCGTAGCGCACCGGCGTAGTTCCGGGCCCGGTCGGCGACCGTGGCGGGCAGCGCCTCGGCCAGCAGCGGGTCCACCTCCACGGCCAACACCCGCTGCACCACGCCGAGCAGGGCCAGAGTCAGCGAGCCCAGGCCAGGCCCCACTTCGAGCACCACATCGTCGGCGGCCAGGTCGGCCACAGCCAGGATGCGGCGCACCGTGTTGGCATCGTGCACAAAGTTCTGCCCGAGCCGCTTGGTCGGTCGCACCCCAAGCCGAGCCGCCAACTCGCGCAGCTCAGTTGCCCCTAACAGGGCGGGCCGCTCCCCCGTCATGGGGCCATAGTGGGCCAGATCAGTCCAGGCCTAGACGCGCGGAGCAGGCCGGCCATGCGCCGTAACCGCCCCGGGAGTTGCGGACCCGCTGCGCGACCGCAATCTGCTCTTCGCGGCTGGCCTGATGCGGGTAGGCGGCATACCGGGTGCCGCCGTTGGAACTCCAGGTGCCCTTGTCGAACTGCAGGCCGCCGTAGTAGCCGTTGCCCGAGTTGATGCCCCAGTTCCCGCCGGACTCGCACTGGGCGAGGCGGTCCCATACCGAAGAACCCTCGGCGGCAGTGGATCTGGTCGCGCCGACCCGGACAACGCTTGGCCGAGGCGCAGTGACCTGCTTGCTCGAGAGTTCTTCGCGGCCGGTCTCCTGGCCATTGGTCAGGACGACCTGGACATTGACGATCTTCTCGCCTGGTGCGCCGGGATCTTCGACGACGGTCTCACCACTGGACAGCGAGGGATCCTTGATCTTCTTGACCGGGGGCGGGACCGACCACCGCTCGGTGCGCTCCTCGGTGCGGATCCGGGTCACCTCCACGGTCATCCCGGGCAGCACGGGAGAGTCGGGCCCGGGGCTGACCGTGTCCCGATCCGCCAACGGAACCCCTTGCAGGGTGAGCAGGTCACCGACCGACAGCGCGGTGGAGTGAACCTCGCGGACCGGCAGGCCACCGTCGAGCAGGGTGATCGGCTTGGCGATGCGCAATACCAGCGCCATGCCCTCCAGCGGGATGCGCTTGGACCGATCAGCCGACAGCTCCATGACCTCCGACCGCATGCCGACCTGCCGCAGCGCGTGATCCACAGTGAGCGCGGTGGTCCAGATTTCGCGCCGCGTCCCGTCGACGGTCAGGGCAAGCGGTCGGCCGCGGTTGAGCACGATACGGCTGCCGTCGTCTATGGCGCTGTTCGCAGACGGAGCCAGGGTGTCCTTGTCCTCGACTCTCAAACCCGCTGATTCCAGCGCCCCAGATACCGATGAAGCGTATGTGTGGATCGTCCGCTGCTCGCCGTCGACTTCGACGGTGATGGTCTTGCCCATGGTGAGAGCTGCGGCCGTACCAGTGGGTAGCGCCATGACAAGAGCCACAAGGGCGCCCCGGACTAGCGTGCGAGTGGTCACCAGTGTCCAGTCGTCGCAGTTCCGGGCAGGGGAGCGCGCGAACGTGCGAAGCCGACCTCCTACCCCGACACAGCGGCAGGCTTACCCGACTGTCACGGCCGCACGGCTCGTTCGCCGCTGGCCATGACGCACGTACCCGCACCCGGAACATCCCATCCCGGCTGATAGTGACGGGACGGTAACGGAAGGTAGCTAAATCGGCAAACATCTCGGCGGTAGATGTCGCCAATCAACTCTCACGATCGGTGAGCGGTATCGGTCGCGCCGAACTCTGTCGCCAGGCGCGCGAACCCGAAAACCCGCTCGGCAGTGGCAGAGCTTGACGCGGCCAGCTCTGCCACGTTCTGACCGCGTAGTGCGGCGAGATCGACCACGGTGTAGGGCAAGTTGACCGGCTCGTTGGGCTTTCCTCGGTGCGGATGTGGGGTGAGGAACGGGGCGTCGGTTTCCACCAGTAGCTGCCCCTCGGGCACCAGCACCGCTGCCTCACGCAGCGCGCGAGCATTGCGAAAGGTCACCGTGCCGGAGAAGGACAGCACGTAACCGGCCTCGACGCAGGTTCGCGCCATCGCAGCATCCCCGGAGAAGCAGTGGAACACCACTGTGTGCGGCGCACCTTCCTGCTCGAGCACCGCCAGCACGTCGCCGTGGGCGTCCCGATCGTGGATCATCAACGGCTTGCCGACCCGCTTGGCCAGGTCGATGTGCCAGCGGTAGGCCTCGCGCTGTGTCTCGGGCGGCGAGCAGGCCGGATCCACTCGGGTCCAGTAGTAGTCCAGGCCGGTCTCACCTACGGCTACCACCCGAGGCTGGCGCACCAGCCGCTCGAGCTCGGTGCGATCGGCGTCAGTCATCATCGCCGTCCGGGTGGGATGCAGCGCCACGGCCGCGAAAACGCGGTCGTCCCAGCTCGACGCCTGCACCACCCAGCGCGCCGCGACCATGTCGTCAGCCACCGTCACCGCTGCCGCGACCCCCACCGCCGCGGCGCGATCCAGCGCCGCGCGAACCCCCGCCTGATCGGTGGCGCCACAGGCGTCGAGGTGGGTGTGGGAGTCGACCACCGTTGCAGGCAACGGCGGCGGGGGCGGCGGCAAATCGCTCGTGAGTGGCATCGAGTGCTAGAACACTGTTACGCACTCACGACTGGATCGGGGCCCATTCGGGACCCGATTCAGCCAGGCCGGGGTCGAGCTTGGCGAACAGCGGGGTGGGCTTGGCCAGTGGGCGGCCCACCTCGATGGGGATGCTGGCCCAGCGCGCCTGCTGCGCGGCGTAGTCGCCGGTGAGCACCGGATAGTCCGGTCCGCTGCCAGCGACTAGTTCGCTGACCTGGGTGATCTTGGGCTGCCCCGACCAGACGCCGGTACCGCCGAGCTGCTCGTGCACCTGCTGGGCGGCATGCGGCAGGAACGGGGTGAGCAGGG
The DNA here is from genome assembly GCA_036389855.1 of Pseudonocardiaceae bacterium. Lineage (GTDB taxonomy): Bacteria > Actinomycetota > Actinomycetes > Mycobacteriales > Pseudonocardiaceae. The sequence continues at coordinate 1,157 of DASVWA010000368.1, read as the reverse complement.
TGTTGGCGTCGGAGACGACCTGCAGCGCGGTGTGCAGGATGGTGTCCCGGCGCTGAGGATCGTCCTTGCGCTTCCACGGCTCCTGCTCAGACAGGTACTTGTTGGCCGCGCTTACCACCCGCATCGCCTCACTGATCGCAGCCTTGAACCGGTTGCGCTCCAGCAGCTCGCCGACGGTGTCAAAGGCCCGTCGCGAACTGGCCAGCAGCTCGGAGTCGACGGCCTGCAGCGTGGCCGGGCGCGGCACTGAGCCGACGTTACGGTGCGCCATCGAGATCGAGCGATTGACCAGGTTGCCCCACTCGTTGGCCAGCTCGAAGTTGATCCGGCGGACGAACTCGTCCCAGGTGAAGTCGGTGTCCTGGGTTTCGGGACCGGCCACCGAGATGTAGTAACGCAGGGTGTCCGGGCCGAACTCGCGCAGGAAGTCCCCGACGTAGATCACTGTGCCGCGGGAGGTGGAGAACTTCGAGCCGCTCATGGTGAGGAACTCGCTGGAGACGATCTCCGTCGGAAGGTTCAGGCTGCCGAATGGGCCGGGCTCGCCGCCCCGGTCCCCGGTGCCGTTTTGCCCGAGCAGGGTCGCGGGCCAGATCACCGTATGGAAGGTGATGTTGTCCTTACCCATGAAGTAGTAGGAGCGCGCGTCCGGGTCGCACCACCACTGCTGCCACGCGTCGGGCTGGCCGGCGCGCTGGGCCCACTCCACCGACGCCGACAGGTAGCCCATGCAGGCGTCGAACCACACGTAAAACCGCTTCATCGGCGCGTTCCGCCAGCCGTCCAGCGGCACCCGCACCCCCCAGTCCAGGTCACGGGTGATCGGGCGCGGCCGCAGGTCGTCGAGCAGGTTCAGCGAGAACTTGAGCACATTGGTTCGCCACTCGGTGCGGGCCTGCAACCACGAGCCGAGCGCACCGGTGAATGCGGGTAGATCCAGGAACAGATGCTCGGTTTCGACGAAGTCGGGCTTCTCGCCATTGATCCGCGATCGAGGGTTGATCAAGTCCGCTGGATCCAGCTGGTTGCCGCAGTTGTCGCATTGATCGCCACGAGCGCCGTCGTAACCACAGATCGGGCAGGTGCCCTCGATGTAACGGTCGGGCAGAGTACGTCCGGTGGACGGGCTGATCGCACCGAGCGCGCTACGGGTGAGC
>DASVWA010000367.1:0-1837 GCA_036389855.1 Pseudonocardiaceae bacterium | reverse complement strand
CAGCACAAGCCGTGCCCGTCGCACATCCCGAGCCACCGCACCACGGTCCGAGCACGCCGCTCCAACGTGACTCGATCAGATTCATAGACCGTTAAAACGTGCATCCACTCAGGCATGCAACATTGCCGCACTGCTCCGCAGAACACCAAAGGGATACACGCGTCACGACACTAGTACTCCAGCCGTAGATCGTGATCTTGCGGCGTGGCGGTCCCGGATGTAAGGCGGCCACCGCGTGATCATCGTCCGTTGTGTCAACATCTGATGATCATGCTGTGGCCGTGGGCCACAGCGTAGAGCCTGCTCGCTGGAAGGCGGCCGCCGATGAGCTTCTCGATCGGGTGGCCGGGCGGTTCCCTCGGGTCGAGACCCGCCGTCGGGCTCGCGAGTTCTTGTGCGGGCTGCTGGCTGACCTACCGCGCAAAAACTGCTGGTCGATCGCCGAGCATGCCGGGAACGCCACCCCCAACGGGATGCAGCACTTGCTCAACCGGGCGAGCTGGGACACCGACGGGGTGCGCGATGACCTGCGCGACTACGTCACCGAGCATCTGGGCGACGCCGACGCGGTGCTCGTGGTCGATGAGACCGGGGACCTCAAGAAGGGCGCACACACCGTCGGGGTGCAGCGCCAGTACACCGGGACCGCCGGGAGGATCGAGAACGCCCAGGTCGCGGTGTATCTGACCTACGCTGGCCGGCGCGGGCACGCAATGCTTGACCGCGAGCTGTATCTCCCCAGGTCCTGGACCAGCGACCCCGACCGGTGCGCCGCCGCCGGGATACCCGACAACGTCGAGTTCGCCACCAAACCCGCGCTGGCTGCCGCGATGCTCGCCCGCGCGCTCGACGCCGGGGTTCCGGCGGGGTGGGTGGCCGCCGACGAGGTCTACGGAGCCGACCCCCACCTGCGGGCTGACCTGGAAGCCCGCCAGATCGGATACGTGCTGGCCATCGGCTGTGACCGGCGCGTCCCCACCGCCGCCGGGTCACTACGTGCCGACGCGCTCGCCGCGGGCTTGCCCAGACGAGCGTGGCAGCGGCTCTCAGCCGGACCGGGCGCAAAGGGACAGCGCCACTACGACTGGGCACTGATCACCCTCACCAGACCTTCCACCACCGCTACTGGCAGCTGGTGGCTGCTGGTGCGACGACATACTCGGACTGGTGAGCTGGCGTTCTACCGCTGCTACGCACCTACCCCGGTACCCCTGCATGAGTTGGTCCAAGTCGCCGGACGCCGCTGGACCGTGGAGGAGTCCTTCCAGGCTGGCAAGGGTCTAGCCGGGCTCGACGAACACCAAGTCCGCCGCTGGCTGCCCTGGCGGCGTTGGACCCTTCTGGCGATGCTCGCCCACGCCCTGCTCGCCGTCATCGCCGCCCGCGAACACGCCCAGAACCCACCACCTACCGGCCTCATCGCGCTGACCTGCAACGAGATCCGACGGCTGTTCACCACCTTCATCATCGAGCCCGCCCGTGTCCTCGCTTGCCCACACGCCTGGTCGCTCTGGCGACGACGCCACCAACACCGCTCCCGCGCCAGCCACTACCACCGCCAACAAGCTCAACTCACGTGATCACGATCTACGGCTGGAGTAGCAGTGAGGCGTCGCCTCGGACCGCCTAGCAGGGTGGTTCTGCTGGTGCTGTCGGCGCGGCGGAGCACATGCTCACCTGCGTAGCCATGGATGCGGGGGAGGCGTCATGGGCACGCGGGTGGTGACGGTCAACGAGGTTCTTGACGGGCATGTGGCACTTGATGTCCAGTGTCTGGATCGAATCTATCTCAACGCCTACGTCCCGAAGCTGCAGACCAGCGCGCAGGTCGTGGCGT
>DASVWA010000366.1:0-2317 GCA_036389855.1 Pseudonocardiaceae bacterium | reverse complement strand
GGGCAGCAGGTGTCGACGGCGCTGAGCGGCACCACTGTCGGCACCCTGACCATCGACGGGGTAGAGCAAAGCGTGCTGGTACGTACCGGGACGGCTCCCGGTGATCTCGCGGACCTGCGGGAACTGCCGCTGCCGACCGCGAGCGGCACCGTGGAGCTGTCTGATGTCGCGACGGTGACGCAGTCAACCACCACTCCGAGCATCAGCCACACCGACGGAATTCGCAGCGCCCAGATCACCGCGCGGCCGGCCGCCGATGACCTTGGTGCGGTCACCACCGCGCTCCAAGTCAAGCTCGACGAGCTGGATCTCCCGGCCGGAGCCACCGCCGAGATCGGTGGTGTCAGCGTCGATCAGAGTGATGCGTTCACGGAGCTCACCCTGGCCCTGCTGGTGGCGATCGCCGTGGTCTACATGGTCATGGTGGTGACGTTCCGTAGCCTGCTGCAGCCGCTGGTGCTGCTCGTCGCGGTCCCGTTCGCGGCCACCGGTGCGCTCGGTCTGTTACTGCTCACCGATACTCCGCTTGATGTCCCGGGGCTGATCGGGATGCTGATGCTCGTCGGGATCGTGGTAACCAACGCGATCGTGCTCATCGACCGCGTTAACCAATATCGACGCGATGGGCGCCCACTCTTCGATGCTGTCGTGGAAGGGGCCGCACAGCGGCTGCGGCCTATCCTGATGACTGCGGTTGCGACCGTGTTGGGTTTGCTTCCGATGGCGGTCGGGCTCACCGGCGGCGGGGTGTTTATCTCCCAGCCGCTGGCCATCGTCGTGATCGGCGGCTTGGTCAGCTCGACGCTGCTGACCCTCGTGCTGGTACCGGTGCTCTACCTGCTCGCCGAGCGCAAGCGCGCACGGCACCGCGCACGGCACCGCGCACGGCACCGCGCACGGCACCACGAGCGGAGAGCCGAGACTGCATTACAGCCGGGCTAACCGATCGAGAAGCTACGTCGGGGTAGCTCCGCGATACCAATCCACCGCGATCCACGCCTTGCTCATGACCGGCTGCTCGACGGCCCGTTCGGTGGGCGCGGCGCTGGCCCAACTAAGGTTTCGATCATGTCAATGCTGGATGATCTGCTGGGCCGGGTACTACGCGGCCCGATGCAGCGCCTGATGGCCGAAGAGCGCAACCGCTTCACCTACGGTGACAGTGAGGACCCGCTCTACCGCTACCAAGTGCACGGCGCACTCGAGCGGCTGCATATCGACCCTACGGCGATCGTGAACAACGCGCTGTTCAACGTGTCCGGCGGGGAGATCACCATCGGTGAGTACGCCTTCTTCGGGCACGAGGTCGCGGTGCTCACCGGCACTCACGACATCACCAAGTTCGGTCGGGAACGGCAGACCACCTATCCCCGTTCCGGACGTGACGTGGTCATCGAGGAGGGCGTCTGGGTGGCCAGCCACGCGCTGGTGCTCGGGCCGGTGCGCATCGGCGCGCACGCGGTGGTCGCGGCCGGTGCCCTGGTGCTGGAGGACGTGCCGCCCTACACGGTCGTCGCCGGCCGCCCCGCGAAGGTGATCAAAAAGATCAATCAGCAGTGAAGGTCGAGATCGGCGCGGGAGAGAAGCCGCACCCCGACTACGACGTGCACGTCGACATCCTCCCATTGCCCGACATCGAAGTGATCAGCTGGATCGATCGGCTGCCGTTCGCCACCGCCTCGGTCGACGCGCTGCGCGCCAATCACGTGCTCGAACACCAGAGCTATGAGCTCGTCGAGCCGACCCTGCGGGAGTGGGGGCGGGTGATGCGACCTGGTGCCCGGCTGGACATCGGCGTGCCGGACGCCCGGTTCGTCGCCGGGCAGTGGGTGCGGGGTGAGATCGACACCGCCGAGGCGAACTACTGGATTCTCGGTGGCCACTCCGACCGGGCCGCCCACCAGGGCGTCGACGCCCGCGGTGTCCCACGCTGGCTCTGGAATGCCCACCACACCATGTTCGACGCCGAGTCGCTGGGCGCGCTGGTCTCTCGCTGCGGGTTCGTCGACCTGGACATCTTCACCTACGACATCCGCAACTTGCGCTGCTACGCGCTGCGCGCCCCGTGAGCGACGATAATGTGAGGCTTCGCTGAAAGGAGAGCGAATGCCGCTGGCGGCAGCCGCGAGTGGGCCGATTGTGGACTCGGATCACCCGGATTCCGGGGCTGACCCGATTCTCGTGCAGCGCAAGCGTAGGCAGCCTCTATCGTGAAAGCCTCTATTGTCACGATTGTGATCGAGCGGATCCAGCGCCGGCTGGACGACGTGCAGGAAGTTGATCAGGCCGTCTCGCGATGGATCGGGCAGCGGTCGCC
>DASVWA010000365.1:0-1675 GCA_036389855.1 Pseudonocardiaceae bacterium | reverse complement strand
ACATCCCCGCGATGCGCTCGCCCGCGTCCTGCACGGCGGGGATGGCTGCCGCGCTTTCTTGCACCGCCGACCGCGTCGGGCTGTGCGGGGAAGTGCGGATGGTGGCGTCGCTGGCCGTGCTGACGGCCGGCGGCTCGATGGTCGCGGTGACCGAGTGGGTGGTGATGATCGGTGTTCATGGCTTCTCCTAACCTGAATATCACCAGCTTATAATGACATGCTCACGATATATCGCAAGCATGTCTTAGTCAACCGCTGCTGTGCGCCTGTGCGGTCCGTCACCGGTATCCGTCGACGTCGCAACTCGTCCAGCAGGGACACGCAGCACTACGCCGGGCCGTCGGCCGCGACATGCACCGCACGAGAAAGCACACGACTGCCTGAGGAGCCAACCCCGAGGCTGTCGAGCTCTACGGCCCTGGCGAGACCGCGCTTGAGCGCCCCGCGAGCGCTTCCTTTCCGCGCCAGAAGGGGAGTCGCGAGCGCCGTGAGGACGGCCAGCCACGGCCGGTGCGGTCCAGTGTGCGCACGGCGAGGCCGCGGTCGTTGACCGAGACGTGGACGTGGCATCGAAGATCAGCTGCGGTGCAGCTCACCGAGGAAGCTGCACACCGAGGTCTCCGTCTCAATCATGGAAGCCCGTCTCGCCTCGCCGACCGGCCTTGCCTGCCGCCGCCGACTCCGGCTCGTTGCTCATCGCGCCGCCCTGCCTTTCACCTGCTCAGCGAAGGCGTCGAACAGGGCCTGCTGGGCCTTGTCCTTGGCCGCGGTCAGCTCCGGGTGCCACTGCACTGCCGTCACCCAGCCCGAGCCTCCCGCTCGCTCGACAGCCTCCACCAGACCGTCCTCGCCCCAGGCCACCGGCTCCAAGCCCTCCCCGAGCCGCTCGATGCCCTGATGGTGGCGCGAGGCGCAACCCAGCAGGCGCCCGACGCCCACGGCGGCGGCCAGCCTGCTGCCCGCGGCGACCTCCACGTCGTGGGGAACCCACATGCCCCTGGTCGGGTCGCCATGCGCCACGGACCCGATCACCTCGGGCAGATGCTGGCACAGCGTTCCCCCACAGGCCACGTTGAGGACCTGCATACCCCGGCAGATCGCGAGCACGGGCAGGCCTAAAGCGAGAGCCGCCGGTATCAGCGCCAACTCAAGGTCGTCGCGATCTGGATCGATGCCGTAGGTGGACGGGTGGGGCTGGGCGCCGTACCGCTGCGGGTTGACATCGCCGCCTCCCGCGAGCATGAGCCCCGCGAACGGCGCGAGCAGATCCTCGGGGCGTCCGGAACTGGGGCCAGGGATGATCACTGGACACAGCTCCGCGCGTCGCAAAGCGCTGACGTAGTCCTCAGGGACCGCGAACGCCCCAGCCCTCCAGCCCCCAACCCGTCCAGGACCCAGTCCGTAGGCGGGGATCGCGACCATCGGCGAGTCCATGGTCATACCCCCCAACGCCAGCTGCTCGCGTCGGCGAGCGACTGGCCTCGAAGCACACCGCCACCGTGCGCCAACTTAGCGTCGATCAGCCCGCTGAATGCGGTCACAAGGCGATCCCGAGGAGGGCGTCGATGGCGGTGCGCATCTGGGTAGGCGCGGTGCTGTCATGGTCTCGCCGGGTCAGGGTCTGGGTGGCCCAGTCGTCCACTGCGGCTAGTGCTCGTGGCGTGTCCAGATCGTC
>DASVWA010000364.1:0-3389 GCA_036389855.1 Pseudonocardiaceae bacterium | reverse complement strand
TGGACGACCACCCGATCGGGTGCCCACTCGACGCAACGGCGCGGCCGCTGATCGAAGTCGAAAAATCCGGGGTGGTGGCCTTCACAGAGGATGCGGATCGAACCGCCCGGCATCGATGGGCGGTGCATTGAGTCATTGAACAGAACAAATGAATTGCGGGGCGGGACCGTTCCTCTCGAACGGCCCCGCCCCATTGCGGGTGCCCGCGCTACACGGATCCGGCGCCGGACGGGGGATCTCCCGGCCTGCGGTGACTAGTGATTCGAACCAGGCGATTCGAGCTAGCACCGGGCGATGGGATCCGGCGGTCATCGGACCAACGTTCGCGGTGGCGGTCGGTCAGGCAACGACGATGCCACCGGCGCGGCACTCCACTCGGTTGAGAGCGGGGTGGGTCCAAGCTGTGAAGTTGTGGGAAAAGATTGTGGTGTGGCCGGTGATCCTTCGACATCGCGGTCGGGGGCACGGACGTTCGCCGGATCACCGGCCACTTGGCGGCTGCTCAAGCCCTCGTGGGTGGGGGGAGACCCACAAAAGCGACGAAACCGCCAGCTCTATGGAGTTGATCTACAGGAGTATGGACGACATTAAGTCCGCTATCCGACTCCCACGGAAATGGACGAAGTCGTTTGCCAGGTGTGAGGCATGGGTTCGGCCGAAACGAGGTGCTCGTGGGCGGACCGCCACACCTTGCACGGCGACGCTCGGGGGCGCCAGTGGCTTGAGCACTGTGGACAGCGACCTCGAGAATCCGGCGCATGGGTGGCGAGCAGGGCCCGCCACCCGTAAGTCAAACGTGGTAGCTCGCTGCGGGCAACCGACAGCAGTGAACCGTTATCGGCGCTGCGCGCCAGCTCGTCCAGCATGTCGAGCCGGTCCCACACAGCCTGCCTGAGGATCTGACCCAGAACCCGGTCCACCTCGCCACCTTCCCTCGCCGCGTCGAGAATTTCCGCCACAGCGGGCGGGCTCCCACAACGTCACAGGTACAACGTCACAGGTACATAGTCGGGGTACTAAACTCGTTATGATCCTGTGCTGCGCCGATCGGACGTGCTATGACGATGAGCGGCACAAACTGATCGGTAGCGCCGATCAGCTCTGCCGAAGTGCACTTCACCAGCGCTACGGGCATGCCTAAGCTGCATGCGTCGCCCGTCGGACGGCTTATCAGGGGGCGAGATGAACGTGACCGGCTCGCAGGACCACCCGCTGTCTCCCGAGGTCTGGGAGGAAGCGGAGATGAAGCGAGTGCTGGTGGATCGCGACATCAGCTCCGTATACCGGTTGCTCCGACGGGTAGGTATTTCGCAACGGCAAATCGCTGCCTTGACCGGGCAGTCCCAGTCCGAGGTCTCCGAGATCCTCAAGGGCCGCCAGGTCATGGCCTACGACGTGCTTGCGCGAATTTCTGACGGTCTAGGTATCCCCCGCGGATACATGGGCCTTGCCTACGACGACGCGACTGCGACCGACCTGGTCGCACCGCCCGATGACGCGCTGGTTGAGGAGGATGAGTCGGTGAAGCGCCGGAAGCTCCTGGCGCATGGAGCTGCCGTGATGTTCGGCACCGCTGTGCTGGGGGCCGACAGTGGGAAGTGGCTGCCCAGCCCTTCCCAGACGCCGGCACCCAGCAACATCGGTATGACCGATGTCAAGCAAGTTGAGGCAGCTACCAGGGCCATGCGCGCCCTGGACTACCAGTTCGGTGGCGGCGCGTGCCGTGACGCCGTCGTCGCCCAGCTGTCCTGGGCACAACGCCTGCTGTCCGCCTCGGGCAAGGAAGTGGTCCGTACCCGGCTGTATCGGGCACTGGGCGATCTGCAGAACCTGGCCGGATGGACCACCTTCGACGTGGGGTTGCTCGACTCTTCGCGCAGCCATTTCGCCGCTGCGCTGGAATTCGCCAAGCAGTCCGGCGACTCCGGGTTGCTTTCCAACATCATGTATCGGATTGGCCGGGTGTACTTGCACCACGATGCACCAAATGACGCCCTCAAGTGGTTCCAGCTGGGCCAGATCGCCGCGCAGGACTCCGGATCGGAGTTGGCTGTCGCGGTGCTGTGCGGCAACGAAGCCTGGGCCTACGCGATGATGGGCGACGACGTGCAGGCAAGAAAGCTGCTGGGCCGATCTCGCGACGAGTTGACCCGGGCCGATCTGTCCGAGGCGCCCGACTGGGCCCGCTTCTACAACGAGACCGACATGAACGCGATGATCGGAACGGTGCACACCGTGCTGTCGGCCATCGACGTCAAGCACACGGCCATCGCCATCCCCGCGATCAACCAATCCCTTACCCAATACGACGAGTCGATGACCCGTAGCCGGACCTTCATGCTCACCGCACTGGCCACCAACCACCTGCGCCAAGGCGACGTCGACCACGGCGTCCGAGTCGGTCGGGACGCCCTGACCCTGGCCACCGGACTGAAGTCCAAGCGAGTGTCTGACCGGCTGAAACCCTTGGAAATCGAGGCGGCGCGACGGTCCAGTAACTCCGATTCCCGTCAACTCTCTCAGCTGATCCGACAGTACCGCGCTGTATGAGGCAATGTCGTGACGGCGCTGTCGACCCTTCCACGTGATCAAAGACTCGCCAGCGGACTGCTGGCGATATGCGCCGAACTCGGGCTGGATCCAACCGGGGCGCGGTTGCTGCGCAACGTCAACAACGCAGTGTTCCGGCTGTCCCGGGATCCTGTGGTGGTCCGACTGGTCACCCTGCCTTCCTACGTTCCACGCGCCAAGCTGGCGGTTGCCGCCGCGACGGTATTCGCTGAGCACGACGTGCCGGCGATTCGATTGCTGCCTGGCATCCCGCAGCCAGTGTTGGCCGGCGAGCACATCGCCACGGTGTGGCAGGCGGTGCCATCGGTTGGTCCCGTGCCCGGCGGTGCGAACCTGGCCTGCCTGCTGCGAGCCGTACATGCGGTACCGACGCCGTGCCGGGCGTTGCCGAAATGGGATCCACTCACTGATTTCGACAATCGGATGCGCCACACCACCACGATGGCCGATGCCGACCGCGACTTCCTCCTGCACCGCAGTGCCGAACTGGCTACCGCTGTCGCAGAGCTGGATTTCGCGCTGCCGACGGCCGTACTGCACGGCGACGCCCACCTGGGCAACGTCATCGCCGGGCCGGATGGTCCGGTGCTGTGCGATTTCGATTCGTGCGCTATCGGGCCGCCGGAGTGGGATCTGACCCCAGTCGCAGTAGCCAACGTCCGGTTCGGCAGACCCCCTGCCCATCAGCGTGACTTCATCGACGCCTACGGGTTCGACATCCGGGACTGGGAAGGGTTTGAGGTGCTGCACGGTATCCGCGACCTCAAGTTGATCGCCGGGGTGTTCCCGCGGGCTGGTTCTCCGCCAGCCGTGCAGGC
>DASVWA010000363.1:0-38771 GCA_036389855.1 Pseudonocardiaceae bacterium | reverse complement strand
CGCCGTTTGATCTCGGTGAATCCAACGGCGGCTTCGCGGTCCGCGAGGTCCGCTTTGACCCCTTCGAGGATCGCCTCCAAGACGCTCAAGCCTCTCCCCTTCCGCCCCCCGTGCCGAGCCGGACCTCGATGCTAGCTCCGGTCGGTCCGGTATCCCCTCACCGGGGGTGTCCCGGCGCCGTCGGGTCCTCACCGGCGTCCATCCGCGCCCACAGCCCGTCCTCAGGCGCCGATTGGCGCGACGAAGGCGCCTGGTAGCGGCGGCCCAGTCGCGGCATCCGGTGGCCTCGCAACACCAAAGTGGCACCGGCTGAGACGAGCAGCAACGCCCCACCTGCGGCAAAGCTGGGTCCCGCGGGCAGCATCGTGGTCGTCTCAGCGTGGACTGAACCGGCGGACCACCCAGCCGCCGACAGGGCGGCCGCGGTCAGCCAGCCCTTGTCAGGCGCCTGCAGCACCCCGAGGATCGGCGGAACCGCCGCCGCCAGCAGCAACCCGCCGAGCAGCCGCCGTGCCCACCCACCGGTGGCCAGCACCGCCGCCACTGCGGCCAGCGCGAGCACGGCCAGTGGCGTCAGTGCGGGCAGCACGTCGGCGCCGTCCACTCCGACCGCGACGATCCCGCGCTTGGGCACCTGGAAGTCGACCGAGGCCCAGCCGAGCACCGCCGCGGCACCGAGCGCCACCGCGGCGGCGACCAGCAGCGCGACGGTAGCCGCGAGCCCCCTGCGCGACGCAGCAGCCTCAGGCACGCAGCGACCCGGCGGGCTCACTGACCGCCACCCGCAAGGTGCCCGCAGCGGCAATGGCAGCGAGCACCGCGCCCGCCTTGTTCAGGCACTCGGTGTCCTCGGCCACCGGGTCGGAGTCGGCGACGATGCCCCCACCGGCTTGCACGTAGGCCACCCCATTGCGGACCAGCGCGGTGCGGATGGCGATCGCAGTGTCAGCGTCCCCGGCGAAATCGAGGTAACCGACCACTCCCCCGTACACGCCTCGCCGGGTTGGCTCGAGCTCCTCGATGAGCTCCATCGCCCGGGGCTTGGGGGCTCCGGACAGCGTCCCAGCGGGGAAGCAAGCGGTCACCGCATCGAATGCGGTGTATCCGGCCGCCAGCTGGCCGGTCACCGTCGAGACCAAATGCATGACGTGGCTGTAGCGCTCGACCCGGAAGAAGTCGGTGACGTGTACCGAACCGGGGCGGCACACCCGGCCGACGTCGTTGCGACCGAGGTCGACGAGCATCAGGTGCTCGGCGCGTTCCTTCTCGTCGACCATCAAATCCTTCTCCAGCCAGGAGTCCTCGTCCGGATCGGCGCTGCGGGGGCGGGTGCCGGCGATCGGATGCGTAGTGACCTTCCCGTCCCGCACGGTCACCAAGGACTCCGGGCTGCAGCCGACGATGCTGAACTCATCGAGAGCGAGCAGGTACATGTACGGGCTGGGGTTGGTGGTGCGCAGCACCCGGTAGATGTCCAGCGGGTCGGCGTCGGTTGCCATCTCGAAGCGCTGGGACACCACGACCTGAAATGCCTCGCCGGCCCGGATCGCCTCCTTAGCCGCCTCGACCGCGGCGTGGTGCTGCTCCGGGCTGCGGCGGCGCAGAAACTCTGGAGCCGGCCGGGTGAATACCGCCGCACTGGCGGGCGCCGACGTGCACAGCTGCGCGACCATCGCGTCCAGCCGGGCCACCGCGTCGTCATAGGCCTCGTCGACGCGCTCACGGGAATCGTCCCAGTTGATCGCGTTGGCGATGAGCGTGACGGTGCCCGCATGGTGGTCCAGCGCGGCAAGATCGGTTGCCAGCAACATCACCAGTTCGGGCACCCGCAGATCGTCGACCGCAAGCTCCGGCAACCGCTCCAGGCGCCGGACGGCGTCATAGCCGAGGTAACCGACCATACCGCCGGTCAGCGGCGGCAGGCCGGGCAGCGGCTCGGTGTGCAGGGCGGCCACGGTGTGGCGCAAGGCCTCCAGCGGGGTGCCCGTCCACGGGGCGTCCACTGCGGGCAGCCCCACCGGTGGTGAGCCGCGCCAGACCGTGTGGCCACCGGACTCGGTGAGGGTGGCTGCGCTACGCACTCCGACGAACGACCAGCGTGACCAGGACGAACCGTTCTCCGCCGACTCGAAGAGAAACGTGCCGGCCCGGCCGCCGGCAAGCTTGCGGTAGACGCCCAGCGGGGTTTCGCCGTCGGCAAGCAGCGTCCGGGTCACCGGGATCACCCGGCGATGGGTGGCCAGGCTACGAAACTGCTCCCGGTCCAGGTGCAGGTGCCCTACGCCGTTGTTGCCGATGCTGACCATGCCGCCATTGTGCCCACCGTTTGACGCCGGGTGACGACCGGGCATACCTTTTCTCCTTCCGTTGAAAAGAGGAACCGGAGTGCCGACTGTGCCCGGTGAGAATGCCCGTCCCCGGGGGCGCCGTCGCGCCGGTGAGGACACTCGCTCGGCGCTGCTCGACGCCGCCAGGGTGGAGTTCACGGAGCGCGGCTTCGACGGGGCCACCGTGCGGGCGATCGCCCAACGCGCCGGGGTGGACGCCGCGATGGTCAACCACTGGTTCGGCGGCAAGGACGGGCTGTTCGTCGCCGCCATGGAGATCCCGGTCAATCCGGCGGAGATTATTCCAAGGATTCTCGAAGGGGCTCCTGAGCAGGTTGCCGAGCGAATCCTGCGCACCTTCCTGTCCGTCTGGGACGCCAACGGTGGTGGAGCGCTGGCCGCGCTGATGCGCAGCGTGGCCAGTCATGAACAAGCCGCCCGGATGATGCGGGAGTTCGTCAGCCGGGTGGTCATCGGTCGGATCGTCTCCGCGGTCGCTCCGGACCGCCTCGAGCTGCGTGCCGCGCTGTGCGGGACCCAGATCGCAGGGCTGGCGATGATCCGGTACGTGATTCGCCTCGAACCGCTGGCTTCAGCCCAGCACGACACAGTGGTCGCCGTGATCGCCCCCAACCTGCAGCGCTATCTGACTGGCGTCCTGTGAGTGCGTAACAGTGTTCTACCACTGAATGCCACTCACGAGGACCTGCTGAAAGCAGGTCCCGGACCCGGTGTGGCAGGCGGGGCCGACTTGGTCGACGACGATCAGCAGGGCGTCGCCGTCGCAGTCCAGCCGCACCTCGTGCACGTGCTGGGTGTGGCCGGAGGTCTCGCCCTTGATCCAGTAGGCCTGCCTGCTGCGCGACCAGTAGGTGGCCCTGCCGGTGGTCAGCGTGCGGTGCAGCGCCTCGTCGTCCATCCAGCCCACCATCAGCACCTCACCGGTGCCGCGTTGCTGCACCACGGCGCAGACCAGCCCGTCGACGTTGCGTTTGAGCTTCTGGGCTATCGCCGGATCCAGCGCACTCACCGCACCGTCACCCCGGCCACGCGCAGGCTGTCCTTGACATCACCGATCCGCAACTGTCCAAAGTGGAACACACTGGCGGCCAGCACCGCGTTGGCGCCGGCCGCCACCGCAGGCGGGAAATGCCACACGTCGCCTGCGCCGCCACTGGCGATCACCGGGACCGTGACGACGGCTCGCACCGCGGAGATCATCTCAAGATCGAAGCCTGCCTTGGTGCCGTCGGCGTCGATCGAATTGAGCAGGATCTCCCCCACACCCAGCTCCTGGCCGCGGGCAGCCCAGGCCACAGCATCGATCCCGGTACCACGCCGCCCGCCGTGGGTGGTCACCTCGAAACCGGACGGCGTTGCTGGCTCGTCGGCCGGCACCCGGCGAGCATCCACCGAGAGCACGATGCACTGCGCACCGAAGCGATGGCTGGCCTCACACAACAGCTCGGGACGCGCCACCGCGGCGGTATTGATGCTCACCTTGTCTGCGCCCGCCCGCAGCAAGCGGTCCACGTCGGACACTTCCCGGATTCCGCCGCCCACGGTGAGCGGGATGAAGACGCACTCCGCGGTGCGGCGGACCACGTCGTAGGTTGTCTCCCGATCCGCCGAGGACGCGGTGACGTCGAGGAAGGTCAGCTCGTCGGCGCCCTGGGCGTCATAGGCGGTAGCCAACTCGACCGGATCACCGGCGTCGCGCAATGCGGTGAAGTTCACCCCTTTGACCACCCGGCCGGCATCGACATCCAGGCACGGGATCACACGCACGGCAACGGCCATCCACCCAGCCTAAGCGGGCGAGCACGGCGTACGGACACACCGGGCAGCGGAGCCCGACACGCGGGGGATGGGGGTTAGTGCGCAGCGGCCAGCGCGTCGGGCAGGGTAAGCGCCCCGGTGTACAGCGCCTTGCCGATGATCGCGCCTTCCACGCCGTCGGCGGCCAGCGCGGCCAGGGCGGCCACATCGCCGGCGCCGGAGACTCCGCCGGAGGCGATCACCGGAGCCTCCGTCCGGGCGCAAACCGCACGCAACAGATCCAGGTTAGGTCCACGCAGGGTGCCGTCCTTGGTCACATCCGTGACCACGTAGCGCGGGCAGCCGTCGGCGTCCAGGCGTTCCAGGACCTCCCAGAGGTCACCGCCATGAGCAGTCCAGCCGCGTGCGGCGAGGATGTGTTGCCCGTCAATGATCCGCACGTCGAGCCCCACCGCAATCTGCTCGCCGTGCTCGGCGATCGCCGCCCGGCACCAGGCTGGGTCCTCCAGCGCGGCCGTGCCCAGGTTCACCCGGGCGCATCCAGTAGCTAACGCGCGCTGCAGCGATGCGTCATCCCGGATACCGCCGGAGAGCTCCACCGCGATGTCCAACCTGCCCACCACTTCGGCCAGCAACTCGGCGTTGGAGCCCCGACCGAACGCCGCATCCAAATCGACCAGGTGGATCCACTCGGCGCCATCAGCCTGCCAGGCCAGCGCGGACTCAACCGGGTCGCCGTAACAGGTCTCCGTACCGGCCTCGCCCTGCGTGAGACGGACAGTCCGGCCACCGGCGACGTCTACCGCGGGCAGCAGCACGAAAGTCACTCGGCCCACCCTAGACCGGCACACTCACGACCGGTCCTCGTTACTCCCCAGCAGCCAGTACAGCAGGCTGACCAGGAGCGCTACGAGCGCCAGGACCAGCCAGGTCGGTGCCTGCAGTACGGCCAGCGCCGAGTACCCCACCGAGGCCACCATCGCCACCACGGCGAGCAGGGCCACCGCCCGTACCCACCCTGCGTTGCCTGACGGCATGCCGTATCTGCCCATCGGGCTACAAGATCTCGATCCAGTTGCGTAGCAGATGGGAACCGGCGTCACCGGACTTCTCGGGATGGAACTGAGTCGCCCACAGCGACCCGTTCTCCACCGCGGCGACGAACGGCTCGCCGTGCTCGGCCCAGGTCACCAACGGGGGTACCAACGGCCCGGAGCTCTCCAGCTCCCAACGGCGGGCGGCGTAGGAATGCACGAAATAAAAGCGGGTGTCCGCGTCGAGCCCGGCAAACAACCGCGACCCCACCGGTGACGCCACGGTGTTCCATCCCATGTGCGGCAGTACGTCGGCCTTGAGCCGCTCCACGGTCCCGGGCCACTGGTCGCAGCCTTCGGTCTCCACCCCGTGCTCGACGCCACGGCTGAACAACACCTGCATCCCCACGCAGATCCCGAGGACCGGACGACCACCGGCCAGCCGGCGACCGATGAGGCGATCACCGCGCACCGCGAGTAGCCCAGCCATGCACGCAGCGAAGGCACCGACTCCGGGCACCACCAGCCCGTCAGCGGTCAGCGCGGCGTCGACATCGGCGGTCACCTCCACCTGCGCCCCAGCACGTCGCAACGCCCGCTCGGCAGAACGCAGGTTCCCCGACCCGTAATCCAGCACAACCACGCGCCTCACGCCGCCAGCTTGCTCCACCCACATTCAGCAGGTTCAGTGGGGTAAACAGCCGATAACCCCGCTGAGGCCGCTGAATGCGTCATCCTGTCGTTGTGGAGATGCACAACGGATCTGGGCTGCGCACCGAGGACCTGATGCGGCACTTGGCGGATCTCGTCACGCGCAGTTACGAGGGCGCCGAGTCGTGGTCGGACCGGCTGGCCGTCTTCTACCGGGCGGTCAAGTTGCTCGATCCGGTGGTCCGCGGTGTGCTCGCCGAGGCCGACACCACATTCCTGGAGGACACCGGCGAGATCACCCGCCACAACGTCGAGCACCGCGACGGCAGTGTGGGCGAGCACTGGAAGCTGTCCTGGCCTCGGCAACGTGACGCCGTGTCCCGAGACGGCGGCCCGGTCGCGCCGGTCGAGGTGATCGCCTGGTTCCGACGCAGTTTCAACCATGCCCATTTGCGCGGCTCGACCGCAGGAGACTGGCCGCTGCAGGTGACGAGCGTTGACGACGCCGTGCGACAGATACCGATCGTGCGGGCCATCGTCGAGGCTGAGCTACACCAGCGGATCTACGAAGGGCGGTACCCGGTGATGCCCGTCGCGGTGACCAAGTACGGCCTTCCATCCAGCTGAATTGGCTCTAGGGCAGAGTCATCGCTTCGACCCTGCAAGCAGGTCTCAGACCGCCGCTGCGGCCTTGCGGGCCGCTACCAGCACCGGGTCCCAGACCGGAGAGAAAGGTGGCGCGTAACCGAGGTCCAGATCGGTCATCTCCTCGACTGTCATCTCGTTCCAGAGCGCGACGGCGCACACGTCGATCCGCTTACCCGAGCCTTCCCGGCCGACCAGCTGCGCGCCGAGCAGCCGCCCGGTGCCGCGTTCGGCGATCATCTTGACAGTGATCGGGGTGGCGCCCGGGTAGTAGCCGGCTCGGGTGGTCGACTGCACCGTCACACTCACCGGTTGAAACCCCGCTGCGCGTGCCTCGGTCTCCAGCAGTCCGGTCCGGCCGACCTCAAGGTCGCAGACCTTGCTGATCGCCGTGCCGACGATGCCGGGAAAGGTGGCGTAGCCACCGCCCAGGTTCGTGCCGATCACCCGGCCGTGCTTGTTGGCGTGCGTGCCCAACGCGACGTGCACCCAGCGCCGGGAGACCCGGTGCAACACCTCGACGCAGTCCCCACCGGCCCACACCCCGTCGTGGCCGGGCACTCTCATCTGCAGATCTGTCAGCACGCCGCCGTGCTCGCCCAGCGGCAGCCCGGCCGCTCCCGCCAGCTCGGTGGCTGGACGCACGCCCAGGCCTAGTACGACGATGTCCGCGGGAAGGGTCCCGCCTTCGGTGCCCACACCCGATACCCGGCCGTCAGGACCGATCTCGAATCCGGAGACCGGGGTGTTGGTGAGCACAGCGATGCCCATCCCTTGCATCGCCTCGCGAACCAAGACGCCCATGTCCGGGTCGAGGGTGGTCATCGGCTCCGCGGCTTGGTCCACCAGCGTGACCGCTAAGCCGCGTCGCACCATCGCCTCGGCCATCTCGATACCGATGTAGCCACCGCCGACCACGACGGCCGTGCGCGGCTGTCCGGTTAGGCCGGCCAGCAGGGCGGCGCCGTCATCAAGGGTCTGCACGCCATAGACGCCCGGTGCGTGCACGCCGGGCAGGTTGGGGCGCACCGGCACCGCGCCGGTGGCCAGCACCAGATCGTCGAAGCCGATCTGATGGCTCTTACCACCGTCGAGTTCGGCAGCGGTCACCGTACCGGCGTCCACGTCGATGTCGGTCACCTCGGTGCGAACCCGCAGGTCGATCCCGTTGGCTCGATGGTCGGCAGGGCTGCGGGCGATCAGCGCATCAGCACCGGCGACGTCACCTGCCACCCAGTACGGGATGCCGCAGGCCGAGTAGGACACATGGTGACCACGCTCGAATGCCACCACCTCCACCGCGTCTCGACCTGCACGCCGCAGCGCCTGCGAGGCCGCACTCATCCCGGTTGCGTCGGCGCCGACAACCACCACTCGTCTCGTCATGCCGGCATGCTCCCGTGCCGGATCCGATCACAACAACCACGCGACGCCGCCGGCACCGGCCAGTACGGCGCAGAACCCCAGCGCCACGGCCAGCGGCCGCGAGGTGCGCCAGATTGAGACCACACCGCCGAGCAGGAAACCGGCCAAGACCAGCAGCCCGAGACCGATCACAGCACGCCTTTGGTGGAGGGCACCCCGCCGGCCCGTGAGTCGAGCTCCACAGCCGCGCGCAGTGCACGAGCCAGCGCCTTGTACTGAGCCTCGGTGACGTGGTGCGGGTCACGGCCGTGCAGCACCCGGATGTGCACGGCCAGCTGCGCGTGGCAGGCCAGCGTCTCGAAGACGTGCCGGTTGAGCACCGTGGGGTAGTTGCCTCCGACCACGAAACCGGCCAACACCTCAGGTTCGCCGGTGTGCACGCAGTACGGGCGCCCGGACACGTCCACCGCCACGTGCGCCAGGGTTTCGTCCATCGGCACCCAGGCATCCCCGAAACGCCGGATGCCCGACTTGTCTCCCAAGGCCTCGCGCAGCGCCTGCCCGAGCACGATGGCAACGTCCTCGACGGTGTGGTGCGCGTCGATGCCGACGTCGCCGGTGGCCCGCACCACAAGGTCGAATGCCGCATGCTTGCCCAGCGAGGTGAGCATGTGGTCAAAGAACGCCACACCGGTGGTCACCTCGGTGGTTCCGGTGCCGTCAAGATCCAGCTCGACGAGCACCGAGGATTCCTTGGTCACCCGCTCGATCCTGGCCGTGCGACTCACGGTTCCTCCTGCGCTGCATCCATGTTTCGACCCTGCGAGCAGGTCTCAAGCACCGCCGCACTCGCGGCCAGGAATGCATCGTTCTCCACGGGGGTGCCCACGGTGACTCGCAAGTGACCCCCGATTCCCACATCACGGATCAGCACATCATGTTCCAAGTAGCGGCGCCACGCGGTAGCCGCATCGCCGAAGCGCCCGAACAGCACGAAATTGGCGTCCGATGGGACCACCGCAGCACCCAGGTCGCGCAGTGCCGCGATCACGCGCTCCCGCTCTTGAACCAATACCGCCACGGACTCCAAGGTGGCAGATCCGTGACGCAGCGCGGCCCGGGCGGCCGCCTGGGTCAGCGTTGAAAGGTGGTAGGGCAGCCGAACCAACAGCAACGCATCCACCACCGCGGGCGCGGCAGCGAGGTAACCCAACCGCCCGCCAGCGAAGGCGAACGCCTTGCTCATCGTCCGGCAGACCACCAGCCGGTCCGGGAACTGCCCGAGCAACTCGACGGCGCCGCACGCGTTGCTGAACTCGCCGTAGGCCTCGTCGACCACCACGATGCCCGGCGCGGCAGCCAGCACGGCCGCCAGGTCCACCGGCGGGATCGATTGCCCGGTGGGGTTGTTCGGGCTGGTGACGAACAGCACATCGGGCCGGTGCTCCTCGATCGCAGCCACTGCACCCTCAGGATCCAGGGAGAAATCCGCTCGCCGCGGTGCTGGGATCCATCGCGTGCGGGTGCCGGCGGAGATGATCGGGTGCATCGAATAGGACGGGGTGAAGCCCAGCGCACTACGGTCGGGCCCGCCGAAGGCCTGCAGCAGCTGTTGAATGATCTCATTGGACCCGTTGGCGGCCCACATGTTCGCCACGGTCAGCGCCACCCCGGTGCGCCCGGCGAGGTAACCGGCCAGGTCGGTGCGCAGCGCGACGGCATCCCGGTCGGGGTAACGGTGCAGGCTACGAGCCTCCTGCTGCACCGCGGCGGTGATATCGGCGACCAGGGCTGGCGGCGGCGGGTAGGGGTTCTCATTGGTGTTCAACCGCACCGCCACGTCGAGTTGCGGTGCCCCATAGGGACTGCAACCCCGTAGGTCATCGCGAAGCGGCAGATCAGCAAGCGTCACGTCGCAGCCAATCCCGCCCGACCGTTGCCGATATGGAGCCTTATCGGGGCTATTGACGGTCCGATAACCCCGATAAGGCTCCATATCGGGAGGGCGCAGTGGTGTCATTGCGACGTTCCGCGGAACCGGGCGGTGATCGCCTGACCGTGTGCTGGGAGGTCTTCGGCTTCCGCGAGCGCGACGACGTGGTCACCGACCTTCACCAGTGCGTCCTCGTCATACTCGATGAGCTGGACGCCGCGCAGGAAGCTCTGCACCGACAGCCCCGACGAGTGCCGGGCGCAGCCTCCGGTAGGCAGCACGTGGTTGGAGCCGGCGCAGTAGTCGCCCAGCGAGACGGGTGCGTAGGCCCCGACGAAGATCGCTCCAGCGTTACGCACCCGGCGGGCCACCGCAGCCGCGCCAGCGGTGTGGATCTCCAGGTGCTCGGCCGCATAGGCGTCCACCACCGACAGGCCGGCGTCCACATCGGACACCAGGATGCAGCCCGACTGCGGTCCGGTCAGTGCAGTGCGGATCCGATCGGTGTGCTTGGTGGCCGGAACCTGCCGGTGCAGCTCGACGTCCACGGCGTCGGCCAGCGCCACCGAGTCGGTGACCAGCACGCTGGCGGCCAGCGTGTCATGCTCGGCCTGGGAGACCAGATCAGCGGCGACGTGCACCGGGTCGGCAGTGTCGTCGGCCAGGATGGCGATCTCGGTGGGGCCGGCCTCGGCGTCGATGCCGATCGTGCCGCGCAGGGCGCGCTTGGCTGCGGTGACGTAGATGTTGCCGGGACCGGCGACCATGTCCACCGGGTCCAGTGGCACGCCGTCGGTGTCTGTGCCGCCGTAGGCGAGCAGCGCGACGGCCTGCGCTCCCCCGGCCGCCCACACCTCATCAATCCCGAGCAAGGCCGCCGCGGCGAGCAAGGTGGGGTGCGGCAGGCCACCGTGGGCGGCCTGCGGCGGAGAGCACATCACCAGCGACGTGACCCCGGCGACCTGGGCAGGTACCACGGTCATCACCACAGTGGACGCGAGGACCGCCAACCCTCCTGGTGCGTAGAGCCCGACCCGTTGCACCGGCACCCACCGTTGCGTGACGGTGCCACCGGGCACCACTTGGGTGACCGTCTCGGTGCGCCGCTGGTCGGCGTGTGCCTGGCGGACCCGGGAAATCGACTCTTCCAGGGCGGCGCGCACCGCCGGGTCAAGCTGCGCCAACGCGGTGCGTAGCGCGTCGGCCGGCACCCGGATACCGGTCGGCCGCACCCTGTCGAAGCGTTCGGTGAACTCCAGCACCGCTGCCACGCCCCGGTCACGGACCGCCTCGATCAGTGGCGCGACCTGATCAGCCACCGCATCGACGTCCACTTCGGCCCGCGGCAGCAGGCCGCGCAGCGCCGCGGGAGCGGGAAGGTGACCGCGCAGGTCGGTGCGGGTGAGCATGCAGTCCAGCGTAATGCGCCGCCAACCCGGTGCCGCCGAGCATCGATCTCCCTGCAGCGGGTGACGCCTCCACCGTTAGGGTTCCCGAAATGTCTGTGCGTCGGGTCGTCGTGATCGCTGTGCTGGGGATGCTCGCGCTGGCCGTCCCGCTCTCCGCGAGTGCGGCACCACCGGCGCCGTCCGAACCGGTGTCGGCGTACCGCGTGCAGGGGCTGAACGACTCAGCCGCGCGCACCGCAGTGCTGCACCAGGGCGTGGACGTGCTCGGCGGCGGGCGGGACTACCTGGAGATCCGGGCAACTTCTGCGCAAGCCGATCGGCTGCGGGCCGGCGGGCTGGCGCTGCTCCCACTTCCGGCGCTACCGGCGGTGCCAGGTCTGGTGGCACCCGGCCAGTTTCCGATCGGGTACCACGGCTACCACACCTACGACAAGCTCACCGCCGAGCTGGACGCGATCGCCGCAGCCCGCCCCGATCAGATTGCGGTATCCAGCTACGGCCGCTCCGCCGAGGGCCGTCCGCTACCGCTGGTGAAGATCAGCGACGCAGTCCGCGCCGACCAGAACGAGCCCGAGGTGCTGTTCAGCTGCGCGCAGCACGCCCGCGAGCACCTCACCGTCGAGATGTGCCTGCACATCGTGCGGCGGCTGGCGCAGGGTTACGGCACCGACCCGGCCATCACCGAGCTGGTGAGGTCACGGGAGATCTGGGTAGTGCCGACGGCCAACCCGGACGGCACCGAGTACGACATCTCCAGCGGCCTTTTCGCGCTGTGGCGCAAGAACCGCCAACCGACGCAGGAGAACACCGAAATCGGCACCGACCCCAACCGGAACTGGGGTACCGAGTGGGCCTGCTGCGGCGGTTCGAGCGCAAACCCCGGTAGCGACACCTATCACGGCAGCGCGCCGTTCTCCGCTCCGGAGACGGCGCAGCTGCGGGACTGGGTGAATAGCCGGGTGATCGGCGGCGTACAGCAGATCACCGCGCACATCGACTTCCACAGCTATTCCGAGCTGGTGCTGTGGCCCTACGGTTTCACCACCGACGACACCGGCCCGGGCTTGAACGCCTCCGACGCGGCGACCTTCCGCCGGCTGGGCGAGGCGATGGCCGCCACCAACGGCTACACCGCACAGCAGTCCAGCGACCTCTACATCACAGATGGCACGGTGGGTGACTGGATGTGGGCGCAGCATGGTATCTGGTCGTACACCTTCGAGATGTACCCGACCAGCCAGGTGCAAGGCGGCTTCTACCCGCCGGAGACCGAGATCAAGCGCGAGGTGGAGCGCAATGACGCCGCGGTTGACCTCCTGCTGGGTTACGCGGACTGCGTCCGGCGGATCACCGGGGATCCCTGCGGTCCTCAGCAATAAACCCGAGCGGTGTCAGCACCTTATGATGTCCTCGCCGAACCGGGCAGGCGGCGCATCCTCGATCTGCTGCTTGAGCGCCCCCGGTTGGTAGGCGAGCTGACCGAAAGGCTCAGTTTTGCCAACCGGGACGTCCGGTCCGGTGGGGGTCAACACATACGCAACCACGGTTGGTGCGGTGACCGGACCTCGGAGGACGAACGTGATCATAACGTGTATGAGCGAGGGAGTCGGACGAGCACCTGGAACAGTTCCGCGGCTCGGGCCCGGACGCCGGGCAGACTGCCCAATCCGCGACGCCCACGTGCGGAGGTACCGGATCTCCGCCACCGAGGACCCCTGACCGGTGGCGTCGTGGCCGTTGCACCGATAACGGCGCGGACTTTGGCAGCATAGGACCGGTGGGCACCTGCGGCACGGCGATCGTTCTGGGCGGAGGCGGCGTACTCGGCGCTGTACAGGTCGGAATGCTGCGCGCTTTGGTCGAGGCCGGTGTGCGACCCGACTTGGTACTCGGCACCTCGATCGGTGCGCTCAATGGAGCGGTGCTCGCCGCGCTGCCGCTCGAGGAGGTCGCCGACCGGCTTGACGCGCTGTGGCGCTCGCCCGACGCACAGGCCGTGTTCGCGGCGGGGACGGTCCGGCAGCTGCGCGAGCTGGCCCGCAGCGGGGTGGCCGCGCACTCGTCGGCTCCGCTTCGCCGGGCGATGACCGCCGTGCTGGGCGACCGGCGTATCGAGCACCTGCCGGTGCGCTTTTCGTGCTGCGCTGCGCGCATCGAGGATGCCGCGGAGCACTGGTTTGACCATGGTCTCGTCGTCGACGCCGTGTTGGCTTCGGCCGCGGTGCCCGGGCTGTTGCCACCCGCGGTTGTCGACGACCGGCATTACCTCGACGGCGGCCTGGTCAACAGTATCCCGCTGGGGCGCGCCGTCGAGCTGGGCGCCGATCGGATCTTCGTGCTGCACGTCGGGCGCGTCGACCAGCCGCTGCGACCGCCACGACGACCCTGGGAGGTGGCTCTGGTGGCCTTCGAGATCGCCCGCCGGCATCGCTATGCCCGCGATCTGGCTTCGGTCGGCGATGACGTTGAGGTGCACGTGCTGCCGGCCGGCGAGGGCGGCGCGCCGCGCTGGGACAGCCGGGCGGCGCTGCGCTATCGCGACGCCGCCGCGGCCGGCAACCGGATCACCGCCGCGCACCGTGCGTCGGTGGAGTACCTACGAGCACGTCTGGGCACTGGGGGTCGACGGTGACTCTGCCCTCGCGGTGGGTCCGCCGGGCGGTACTGGCTCCCGCCATGGTGTTGCTGACCGTCTTGGTGCTCACCACGCTGCCGGTGTGGATGCTGCTGGCCGCCGCGCTGTCGCCGTTCCTACCGGGCCGGCTGCGCGCGCTACGGGTGCTGTGGGTGGCCGTCGTCGCGCTGGTGCTGGAGAGCGTGGCGCTGGTGGCACTGCTCGGACTCTGGCTGGCCGCCGGGTTCGGGCTGGCAATTCGCACGCCCCCGTTCCAATACCTGCACTACCAGCTCGTGGCCTGGTACCTGCGGGTGCTCTACCGGGAGGCGGCCCGAGTGCTGTGTCTGCGGGTGGACATCGAGGGTCCCGGCCCTGATGACTACCGCGACCGGCCGCTACTCGTGTTTTGCCGCCACGCCGGTCCCGGTGACTCGTTCCTGCTCGTTCACGCACTGGTCAACTGGTACGCGCGGGAACCGCGGATCGTGCTGTCCGAGGCGTTGCAGTGGGATCCGGGGCTGGACGTGGTGCTCAACCGGCTGCCCAATCGATTCCTGCCCGACGGAGGTGGTGAGCAACTGCAACAGCGGATCGGCGAGCTCGCGACCGCCCTCGATCACAACGACGCATTCGTGATCTTCCCCGAGGGCGGCAACTTCACCGAACGCCGCCGGCACGCCGGCATCGCCCGGTTGCGAGCGCGGGGGCTCGAGGACATGGCACGCCGGTCCGAGGCGATGCACCACGTGCTGCCACCGCGCCCGGGCGGGGTCGCGGCCGCACTGGCCGCGGCCAGGGATGCCGACGTGGTGTGGGTGGCCCACGCGGGACTGGACCACCTGTACACCGTGGTCGATATCTGGCGGGAACTGCCGCTCGACGGGACCGTACGGATGCGCTGGTGGCGGGTGCCGGCCGCCGAGGTACCGCGGGACGAAGACGCCCAGGTGGAGTGGCTCTACCAGTGGTGGAAACGTATCGACGACTGGGTGGACGACATCCGGCGCTCGACCTGAACCGCGCCTGTACAGGCGCCATTCGGAGCCAACTCCGTAGGCGCTGCGCACCGTCCTGAGGGCTGAAAATGGGTGGGTTTCCGTGCATGGCTTCGGGCAGCTCTGGTGTCGAACTCGGCGATTGGCACAGCGAATCGTGGCCACCTCATTTTCAAAGCAATGGCGATCGGCAGGACCCCGGAACGGTGATCGGCTCCGAATGGCGGTTCCGGGAGGCCTACAGGTCCAGACCGAGGTCGAGGGCTGGGGCGGAGTGGGTTAGGGCACCCACCGCAAGGTAGCGGACCCCGGTTGCGGCATAGGCGGAAGCGATGTCCAAGGTAAGTCGGCCGGAGGCCTCCAGCTCCGTGCCCGAGCCCTCGGCGCGGCGGACCGCCTCGGCGCACTGCGCGACCGTCATGTTGTCCAGCAGCACCAGGGAGACCTCGGCCGCCAGTGCCTCGTCCAGCTCGTCGAGGGTGCCGACCTCCACTTCGCACAGCAACTGCGGGGCAGCGGCGCGTACGGCCGCGATCGCCGCGGTCACCGAACCAGCGGCCGCCACGTGGTTGTCCTTGATCAGCACCGCATCCCCGAGCCCCATCCGGTGGTTGACCCCGCCGCCGCAGCGCACGGCGTACTTCTGCAATGGCCGCAGTCCCGGAAGCGTCTTGCGGGAGTCCCGGATCGCTGTGCCGGTGCCAGCTACCGCATCTACCCAGGCCGCAGTGGCGGTCGCCACCCCGGACAGATGGCACAGCAGGTTGAGCGCGGTGCGCTCGGCGGTGAGCAGCCCGGCCACCGGAGCGCGCACGGCCAGGGCGACATCCCCGGCGGCCAGCCGGTCGGCGTCCTGGCGCTGGGCGATGATCTCATACCCACCGGCCCCCAGCACCGCGTCGAGCACCGCGACGAACACCGGCAAACCGGCCAGCGTGCCGGGGCTGCGTGGTGACACGGTGGCTGCTGCGACAGCCCGGGGGGGCACGCAGGCCGCCGTGGTCACATCTGGGCCGTAACGCAGATCCTCCGCCAGCGCGGTGCTGACGACCCGGCGGACGTCGTCGAGGTCGATCCCCGTGGAACCCAGCTCCAGCGTCACGCCACCCCTCCCACTGGCATCGGCTGGGTGACCGCTGGAACGCCGGCGGCGTCGAGCTCCACAGTGAGGCTGCGCCGCCAGCAGGCCGCGGTGCGCGGATGATCGGTGCGAACGTGGCAGCCCCGGCTTTCAGTGCGCGCGGTCGCGGCGGCCAGCAGCGCAGCCGCGACCAGCGTGAGCCCGGCGTCCTCAGCGTCACGACCGGTCAATACCAACCGCGGCGTGGTGGCGCCAGCAACCTCCGAGGCCGCAGCCAGGCCAGCGGCGTCGCGTCCGATGCCGGCGTGCGCGCTCATCGCTCGCTGCACCGCCGCACGATCCGCCGCCGGGCGCACCTCGCACGGCGGCAGCGGTGGGCCGGGTCGCGGGGACATCGCAAGGTCTGCGGCCACCGCCTCCACGGCCCTGGGTCCCATCACCAGTCCCTCAAGCAGGCTGTTGGAGGCCAGCCGGTTCGCGCCGTGCAGACCGGTCCTAGCGACCTCCCCAGCGGCGTAAAGCCCGGCCACCGTGGTGCGGCCACGGGTGTCGGTGGCTACGCCACCGCAGTGGTAGTGCGCGGCCGGCACCACCGGAATCGGCATGCGGCCGGGATCCACGCCGATCGCTGTACACGCCGCGTGCACCGTCGGAAAGCGGCGGCGAAACTCGGCGCCGCCGAGATGGGTGGCGTCCAGCAGCACATGATCGGTACCCGTCGTGGCCATTCGGCTGGTGATCGTCGCGGCCACCACGTCCCTCGGCGCGAGGGCGCCCAGAGGGTGCACGCCGGTCATCAACGGGGCACCAGTGGCGTCCAGCAACACCGCGCCCGCGCCGCGGATCGCCTCGGTGACCAATGGCTGGCGGCCCCGCGCGCCCGCGCCGAGGTGCAGCACCGTGGGGTGGAACTGCACGAACTCCAGATCAGCGGTCAGCGCCCCGGCCCGCAGCGCCAGCGCCAACCCGTCGCCGGTGGCGACGTCGGGGTTGGTGCTGACGGCATAGACCTGGCCGAGCCCTCCAGTGGCCAGCAGCACGGCCCGGGCGCGCAGCACTCCGGCACCGTCGCTGCGGCCGTGACCGCCCAGCAGCGCCAGCCCCGCCACCCGACCGGTCTCGTCACACAGCACCTCGGTGACCGACTGATCCTCCAACAGTGGCAACTGGCCACCACGGGCGGCGCCGACCAGGACCCGCTCGATCTCCGCGCCGGTAGCGTCACCACCCGCGTGGATCACCCGGAAGGCCCGATGCCCACCCTCGCGGGCGCGCGCCAGATCGTTGAAGTCGCCATGGCCGTCGCTGTCGAAGACGGCGCCGCGGGCGCGCAGCGCGCTGACCGCGGCTGGACCGGCGGCCAGGATCGCGCGAGCGGCGACCTCGTCGCACAACCCAGCGCCGGCGGCCACTGTGTCAGCCACATGCGCGTCCACGCTGTCGTCGGTGCCCGGCAGTACCACCGCGACACCGCCCTGCGCCCATTGAGTGTTGCCGTCCTCGACCGCTGCCTTGGTCACGACGACGACCCGCAGGCCGAGTTCGGCGGCGCGCAGCGCAGCGGTCAACCCGGCGACACCGGTACCGATGACGGCCAAATCCGCAGTGGCCTCCCAGGTCGTCACTCGCCGCCGCCCGGGCGGCCGATGGCGATCATGCGCTCTACCGCGCCGCGGGCTCGCTCGGCGATCTCCACGGGAACGTGCACTTCGTCAGTGCCCTCGCGCAAGGAACGCAGCAGCGCGGTCGGGGTGATCATCTTCATGTACCGGCAGGAGGCCCGGTCGTTCACCGCGCGGAAATCGACCTCGGGCGCGGCGCGCCGCAACTGATGGAGCATGCCGACCTCGGTGGCGACCAACACCTCGCGCGAACCGGTCGCCCGGGCTGCATCAAGCATCCCGCCGGTGGACAGGATCCGGACTCGATCGGCGGGTAGCGCGCCCTCGCCAGCCAGGTACAGGGCGCTGGTGGCACAACCACATTCCGGATGGATGTAAAGCTCGGCGTCGGGCGCGGCGGCCGCCTTCGCAGCCAACTCGGAGCCGTTGATACCGGCGTGCACGTGGCACTCCCCAGCCCAGATATGCAGGTTCGCGCGGCCGGTCACCCGCTGGACGTGCGCGCCGAGGAACTGATCAGGCAAGAACAGTACCGGTCGGTCGGCGGGAACTGAGTCCACCACCTCGACAGCGTTGGACGAGGTGCAGCAGATGTCGGTCTGGGCCTTCACCTCGGCGGTGGTGTTCACATAGGACACCACGACCGCACCGGGATGTTCGCTTCGCCAGGCTCGCAGCTGCTCGGCGTCGATGGAGTCGGCCAGTGAGCAACCTGCTCGCGCATCCGGGATGAGCACCGTCTTGTCCGGTGCGAGGATCTTCGCCGTCTCGGCCATGAAGTGCACGCCGCAGAACACGATGGTGCCCGCCGCCGAATCCGCCGCAAGGCGAGACAGCGCCAGCGAATCCCCGACATGGTCGGCGACGTCTTGAATCTCGGGTACTTGATAATTGTGCGCAAGCAGCACCGCGTCGCGCTGACGAGCGAGCTTGCGCACCTGCTTGGCCCAGGTCGTTCGATCAGTCACCGGCGCGTGGTGACCGGCGTGGGCCCGCTCCGGTACAGCAGTAGCGGCCATGTCACCTCCTCCTTCGCTCGCACCCGCGCTGGCCCGGCCCGAGTTTTCGCCTTACAGTCGAAAACATGAATGATAACAGTGCTGGGCTTGCGGTGCACGAAGTTCTCGCCGCGGTGCTGCAGGTTCGCGACGGTCAGCTGCAGGTACTGCTGTGGCAACGCGGCATCGAGCCCAACATCGGGCGGTGGGCGCTGCCGGGCGGCCGGCTCGGCGACAGCGAGGACGTGCAGGCCTCGGTGCTGCGCCAGCTCGCCGAGAAGGTCGACGTGCGGGAAGTGGCGCATGTGGAGCAGTTGGAAGTCTTCAGCGCACCGGACCGGATGCCGCAACGGCGTACCGTGGCCACCGCGTTCCTTGGCCTGGTGCCCTGCATAGCCGATCCCGCGTTACCGGCCGATACGGCATGGCATCCGGTGGCGGATGCCCTGCGGGGATCGCCCAGCACCGCCTTCGACCACGGCCCGATAGTGCATCGGGCCCGGGATCGGCTGCGGGCCAAGCTGTCGTACACCAACCTGGGGTTCGCGCTGGCACCACCTGAGTTCACCGTCTCCCGGCTGCGCGAGGTGTACTCCGCGGCCCTGGGTCATCGGGTATCGGCGACCAACCTGCAACGAGTGCTGGCCCGCCGCGGGGTCCTGGTCTCCACCGGTGACACCGCCGCACCCGGGCCATCCGGCGGCCGGCCCGCGGCGCTGTACCGCTTTGCTGAGTGCGGCATGCGGGTCACCGACCCCTTCGCGGTGCTGCGACCGCCACCAGGTGAACCGATCCATTCAGCGGATTCGCAGGCACCGTCGTAACGTTAGCGTGTGGCCGAGACCGTCCCGCTGTTCCCGCTGGGCACTGTGCTCCTACCGGGCGCATCGCTGCCGCTGCACATCTTTGAGCCGCGGTATCGGCAGTTGACCGTCGACCTGGTGACCGGAGCAGTACCCGGCCGCAGCTTCGGGGTGATCGCGGTCAAGCAGGGGCTCGAGACTGCGGAGGAGACGACGCACGACATCGGGTGCACTGCGGTGCTCAGAGAGGCCCGCCGGCTGCCTGATGGCCGCTTCGACATCGTCACCCGAGGCGAGAAGCGGTTCCGGTTGCTCGACATCGACGAGACGTCGGCGCCTTACCTGGTCGGCAGTGTCGAGTGGGTGCCTGATGACGACCCACCACACGACGAATTGATGCTGCTGCCGATGCTGTCCCGAGCGGCTCGGGAAGCCCACCGGCGGTACTGCTCCGCGGCGTGGCAGCACGGGGACTGGAAGGAGCCCGCTGCAGATGTCGATGTCGCAGCGCTGCCGCACCTGCTGGCCGCGGATTGCCTGCTCACCCTGGAGGACCGGCAGGCCTTGCTGGAAGAATGTGATCCGGCCGATCGGCTGCGCCTCGTGCGCACTCTGCTGGTCCGGGAGGCAGCGTTCTTACGTGCACTGCGCGCAGTGCCGGTCCCGCTGAACCAGTTCGCCGTACACACCAGCCGCAACTGATCTCGTGAGTGCGTAACAGTGTTATAGCACTCAATGGCACTCACGACCTAGGTCGTCGCTGCGGTGCCAGGCTGTCGTGACGCAGTAGGCGATGGCGGCGCCGAAGGGCTGCGCAACCACCACCCAGCTTGATTCGAGCACCGGTGCCCGCCAGAACGCCAACCCGGTGGCTGCCATATCGGGATAGCGAGCATCGGCCAGCAACAGCCCAAGGTTCATCGCCAGCCACGCCGAGATCAGTGAACCGAGTATCGCGGCTACTAACACCACCGGGCCGCGTCGCTGGCGCAACAGCCAGATCGCCGCCCCGGTAAGCACACCGGCAGCCAGCCCCAACAGCACGAAGGTCGCCATGTCGTCGAAGCGGTGCTCGCTTTGCCCGAACAAGGGCAGCACGCCGCCAGATCCGGCAGCACGGGCGGACAACACGACCAACTCCGGCGGCGCGAGCCGTGACCACAGCCAGCCCAGCGGCAGGCCCAACACCGCCACCGCGCACAGCACGCCGAGCGCGGGCAGCAGGTCGCCCCGGACCACCACAGTTGGCCGAGACGGTGCCGACTCGGGAGCCTGCTGGACTGCCGCGCTCATCCCGACCCCGGGTGAGCACCGTGTGCGCTGCACCGGGCTGACCAACCCGTGGGAGTCACTTGCACCACCATCCGGCGCGCGCACCGCGGGCAGTACCGCGGTGGATCCAGTTCACGGCGGCGGGCGCAACCGACGTGCTCGCCCTCGTCGACCGTGCGTCCACAGGTGTCGCAGAAGCTCACAACGTCTGGCCCAATGCCTTGATCGGCATCCGCAGGTCGGTGAGCATCTCCAGGTCCGCCTGCGCGGGCCGGCCGAGATTGGTCAGGTAGTTGCCTACGATAATCGCGTTGATGCCACCGAGCATGCCGCGCTCGGCGCCCAGATCTCCCAGGGTGAGTTCCCGACCGCCAGCGAAGCGCAACACCGTATGGGGCAGCGCGAGACGGAATGCCGCGACGGTCCGCAGCGCGTCGGCGCCTTCCACCACGTCATAGGTCTCGTATGGAGTGCCCGGCTGCGGAATCAGGAAGTTCATCGGTACCTCATCGGGCGCCAGCGAGGCCAGTTGCGCGGCGAACTCGGCGCGCTGCGCCACCGTCTCCCCCAGGCCGATGATGCCCCCGCAGCAGACCTCCA
The DNA here is from genome assembly GCA_036389855.1 of Pseudonocardiaceae bacterium. GTDB lineage: Bacteria > Actinomycetota > Actinomycetes > Mycobacteriales > Pseudonocardiaceae. The sequence goes on along the minus strand of DASVWA010000363.1, from coordinate 17,640 downwards.
TCCCCGCCTCGCGCACCATCTGCAGCGTCTCGAAGCGCTCCTCCCAGGTGTGGGTGGTCACCACGATAGGAAAGTACGAGCGGGCGGTCTCCAGGTTGTGGTTGTAGCGGTGTACACCGATCGCGGCCAGCTCATTCACCTGTTCCCGGGTAAGCATGCCCAGCGAGCAGGCGATGTTGATGCTTGCGGTCTCCGGCTCGGCTCGGATCGCCTCGATGCCGGTTTTCACCTGGGACATCAGCCGCCGATCCGGCCCGCGCACCGCGGCAACGATGCAGAACTCGGTGGCCCCGGTGGCCGCGGTCTGCTTGGCAGCTTCAACAAGACCCGGGATGTCCAGCCACACCGCCCGCACCGGCGAGTTGAACTGGCCGGACTGCGAGCAGAAGTGGCAATCCTCCGGGCAGCCACCGGTCTTGACGCTGACGATGCCCTCGACCTCAACCTCGGGGCCACACCAGCGCATCCGCACCTGGTGGGCCAGCGCGAGCAACTCCTCCAACCGGTCGTCTTCGAGCCCCAGGACGGCGAGGGCCTGCTGTTGCGACAGTCCTTCGCCACGCTCGAGCACCTGCTCGCGGGCAACAGCAAGCACGTCGGCCTGCGGGCAGGTTCCCTGCTCGACCGAGGCGGTCACGGTCACTCCTCTCGACAGCGGTGCTACCAGGCAGTCTGCCGCACACCACCCCCGTGCCGTGTGTCATGCTCGCTTGCCCGCCGTGTCGTGCTGCCGTGCCCGCTCTATCACGGCTCAGCCGCCCGAGGCGTCATGCTCGCGCCGCACCGAATGCTCTTACCGCAGGAACAACCTACGATGCATGAGACATGATGACGCCACACGACATTGCCTTGCTGCGACTCGCGGCGCAGCGCATTGCCGGGCCTGGCTTTGCCACGGCCACCGACGCCGTGGGCTGGCTCGCAGCCGTGCAGGCACAGGATTATCCCGGAGCCGTTACCTCAATCGCGCTGCGAACCGAGTCGAAAACTCGCCAGGACGTCGAGGCGGCGCTGAATGCGGGTGACGTTGTCAGATCGTGGCCTATGCGTGGCACCCTCCATTTCGTCCTGGCCGAAGACCTGCCATGGATGCTCGACCTCACGACAAAGCGTTTACTCACCGCAGCGGCATCACGGCGTGCCGCATTAGGCCTGGATATGCCTACCATCGAGCGCGCCAGGAAAATTGCCAGGGATGCTCTGGAGGGCGGGCGACAACTGCGTCGAGATGCCCTGCTGGCAATCTGGGACGAAGCCGGACTGCTCACGGTGAAGCAGCGCAGCTACCACTTAATCTGGCATCTGGCCCAGACCGGAACACTCTGCTACGGGCCGGTGCGAGACGGCGAGCAATGCATCGTGCTGGTCGACGAGTGGGTGGCCCACCCGAAACGCCCAGAGCGCGAGGAGGCACTCGGCGAGTGGGCGCTGCGCTACTTTCAAAGCCACGGACCTGCCACGATCAAAGATTTCGCGTGGTGGACGAAGCTCATCGCGGCCGATGTCAAAACTGGACTCGCCATCGCAAAACCTCAACTGGAACGAATTGAGGTCGGCGGTGCCGAGTATTTCATGCACCCTGAGACAACAGCGCTGCTCGATTCATGTCTCAGTCACGCGAAAGGGGTGTTTCTGCTCCCTGGCTTCGACGAATACCTGCTCGGCTATCAGGATCGCGGCGCGGCGCTGCCAGCAGAGTTCGCCCAGCGCATCGTCCCCGGCAACAACGGCATGTTCCAGCCGAGCATCATCGCCGACGGCGAGGTAGTCGGCACGTGGAAGCGAACCGGTCGGGGTTCCAAGCAAACCGTTGCGGCCACGCCGTTCACCTCGTTTTCGAGCACAGTTCAAGACACGATCCCACTGCTGTACGACGCCCTCCCGTAGGTGGTGGGCTTTTGTTCGGTGCCACCCGGTCAGCGGGCGGGCGCGACCGCCTCGATGTTAGCGATGGCGAAATCGCGTTGCGCGTTGCGGAGGTGACACCATGAGTCGAGCCATTTACCGTAGAGCTGTTGTGGCCGGATTTCCCGGGTGCTGCGGCTACCGTTCTTGTCGCGGTAGACGATGAGCACGTCGTTGTGGTGTTCCACGGCGTCGGACAGTAACTCCAACTCGGCGGCATCAAGATGACCGTTGAGCTGTGCCAGTCTCTCGAAACTGTCTGAGTCCGCAGGAGCCCACAAGACGTCACCGTGCGGGTCGGCAGCCAACCGCCGGGCCAGCTCGGGGGCCGGGAGCATAGAGCGCGGTTTCGTGCTGATCGGGTGATCGAGTGCCGGCGCCTCATGATCGTGTCGGGCTTCGACGATCACCGTGCCGCGGGAATCCTCGGCCACCGGGGACAGCCCGGCCTCACGCAGCCGCGCCAAGACCTCGTCGAGGTCATGTGGACTGGACAGGACGGTAGGGGCAAGTCGGCTGAAGTGCAGCTTATTGAGAGATCGGGTGTGCAAGATCTCAGTGATCAAGGTGTCTTCGGCGACGACGCAGGAGCGCATGCCACGCACCCGGATCTGGCCGTGCCGGCGGGAGGCGTCGGTGATCAGATATTCCAGTGGCTGCGGAACCGGGCGGTCCGAGAGAGTAGTCAGCTCGGTGAGCAGATCATGGGCGGTCCACCCGGCGTCGAGCGCGGCGCGGATGCTGGCTGGAGTGAATCGCCAGGTTCGAGCTGCGCCGTGGGTTTCAGCAATGGCCGAGTCTTTCAACAGCCGCGACACGGCCGCACCCGGCTGGCCGGAGACCACCGCGGTGAGGTCCGACTGCAGGATCACAGTGCAGGGCGCTTCGGGCAGCAGCACGGCGCATCGCCGGGCCAGCTCCTCCGCCACATCCGGCGGCGCGGCCCCGGTCACGGCCAGTAGGTGCTCCCCGAGTTCGGACACCACATCGGTGGCGATCACCCCGAGCAGCTCGGCTTCGCGGACGGCTGCGGTTACCTTGTCGCCACGTTGCACAGCGTCGTAGCCGTGCAACGGGAAAAACCAGTCGACCTCCTCGCCTGCCGCGCGCACCGACGCACCCGAACAGGCAGCGTGCAACAGAGCGCGCCGCAGCAGCCCAGCGGCCGACGCCAGCGGCAAGGGCGGCGGAAGTTCCCGGTCACCCTGTACCTCCCGGCTGGTTGGTGCGTGCTCGAGCGAGAACCACGCGCCGGCCAGTACGGCCCACCGCCGGCCCGGTTCCGCGGTGCGCCACCCCGCATAGGAGCGCGTCGGGGCGTACCCCGCGTCGGCTTCACCCAGCAGGCCCGCAGCGTATGCCAGGTCGATCCACAACAGGAGAACGTCGTCGGGGACCGACAGCCGCTTGGCCAGCCGGGCTCGTTCTCGAGGCCCGACGCCGCCTTTCTTCAGCGCCGCGACCGGCGTCGCACGGGCCTCGTCGAGCAGGATGGTCACCCCGCGAAGTGCCTCCTGGGCGGCTGCCTGAGCGGCCCGGCGAACTGCTGCTTCGTCGGCGCGCGCCGGGGGGATTGCCGGCCGCCCGGTCAGCGTGAGCTCCCGTTCGGCCAACCAGCAGGCGACCGCTACCTCCCTGGGCAGTTGAGGCTGATGGTTGACGGGCAGCAGCAGCCCAGTCGCGATCAACAGCTCGGTGGGATCGCCGGCACCGCGCGGCTGGGAACGGCCGAACCTTGAGTGCGGGTAGTAATAGTCATACGAGCCACGCCGAAGCTCGGCGAGCCGGTCCTTGGCGGGCTTCGGCAGCTCACCGATCACCTTCGCCAGCGAGGGCAGATCCGCCATCAACTCGGCCAGCCGCGCCGCCAGTTCGGGCTTGCGCAGCCCATCGGTCGCTGCACCGAACGCGCTGACCGCTGCCCGCAGGTCATCGACGAGGACCGATCCCGCGATCTTCACCACCGGCCGGCCACCACCGATCTCCGCGTCCCAGTGCGCCTCCAACCGCTCCGGTAGGCACAGCATCCCGCCGCTGTCCCACGCCAGTCCCCGCTCGCACAGCTCGGCCACTCCGGCACGTACCGCTCGCTCCGAGGCACCAAGCAATCGCGCCAGATTTGGCACCGTCGCGGAGGCACCAAGGGCGACGACGGCCTGCCCGAGGATGACCATGTCCCGGTTCACCCCGCGCAGCGCGATGACCAGGGAGTCCGCCCCACCCAGTCGTTGCGCGAGCTGGCCGAAACCACGCGGAACCGGCTGCATCCGGACATCGGGGCGCGCCTGGAGTACCGCTGTCAATGACGCCTCATCCAAGCCTGACAGGTAGTCGGTAAATGATGATCTTGCACTCACGCCCATCATTGTGCCGCCGGCCACCCACTCACGCCCTCTGGGGTGAACTCCCGACGAGGTAGCGAAACGTGTTGTCCAGCCGGTAGCCGCCGGTCGGTGTCCGGTAGCCGGCCAGCCCCTCCAGCACGGCCCGGCGCACGGTGGCGGGGTCCGCGACGCGCAGCGCCCGTCGCCCGAGGCCGGAACTGAGGAGGTCGCGCAGCAACGCGTCGGCGTCGGGATACCGGAACGGGCAGACGACCTCACCGACGTCGGTCACGGTGAGCCCAGCCAACGTGGCCAGCCGCTCGAGCCGGCCATCAGCTGACAGCGATGGGGGCTGCCTGCCCTGACCGCGGCCGGCGGGGCGGGGCAACAGGCCGGACACGGCACTCCCGAAAGCGCGGATGTCGCAGTTCTCTTCCTTGCCCCAGACCGTGATCACCACCGGCGCGCCGGGGCGCGCGACCCGGGCGGCCTCGCGCAGCGCGGTCAACGGGTTCGTGACGTGCATGAGCGATTGCACGCAGGTCACGACGTCGAACCTGGCGGCAGGGTAGGGCAGCGCCAGGATGTCACCGACCTCAAAGGCACCCTCGGGCACCAGCGCGGCAGCCTGCGCGATCTGCGCCGCGTCCTGGTCGATCCCGGTGACCCGCGCGCCACGGTCCGCGGCAATCCGGCACAGCATCCCGGCTCCGCAACCCAGGTCGAGCAACAAGGTTCCCCGACCGACGCCCGCCCGCTGCAGGACCCGTTCGAACAGTGGCGTACCCCAACTCAGTGGTCCCTCATCCACAGGTCGTCAACTTAACGCCGCGCGGTGCCGTGGTGTTCAATAACATGCTCTGGAGTGGGAGCACGAAGGCAGAGGAGTCCTCGGTGATCTTCATCGTCGTCAAGTTCACGATTCGTCCTGACAAGGCCGACGAGTGGCCCGCGCTCACCGACGAGTTCACCCAGGCCACTCGGGCAGAAGAGGGCAACCTCTTCTTCGAATGGTCGAGAAGCGTCGAGACGCCCAACCAGTTCATCGTGGTCGAAGCATTCGCGGACAGCGCAGCGGGCGGGGTGCATGTGAACTCCGACCATTTCAAGAAGTTCATAGCGTGGGTTCCCGAAGTGATCGTGACGAAGCCAGAGATCATCAACGTCGAGGTGCCCGGCGATGGCTGGGGGCAGATGGCCGAGCTGACGCCGGCCGGCGCTTCCTAGCACGTCTCAGGGCGGTCAGGTCCGGGTCGGGGGCTGCGGTACGCGCGGCACCCTGATCCCGTACTCGCGGATCTTGCGGTAGATCGTGGCGCGGGACATGCCGAGCTGCTGTGCGGCGCGGACCTTGTTGCCGTCGACGTTGAGCAGGGCCTGCACGATCGCATCGCACTCGATCGACTCGAGGGGGGTGAGCACCCGGCGCGTGCTCGCCCGGCACTCCGGTGGCAGGTCGGCCACCGTGATCACGCCCGTCCGGCGGTTCGCGACGATCTTGCACATGGTGTGGTAGACCTGCGCGACATTTCCCGCCCACCGGTTGCGCATCAGCACCCGCATCGCCTCGGCTGAGCAGGACAGCGAACCACCCTTGGTCAGCCGGGAAATCATGAACGGCACGAGCTCGCGCAGGTCTTCGATGTGGTGGCGCAACGGCGGGATCTGCAGCGAGCGGGGGAAGCAGCGAAGCAGCCGGGCCAGCTCGCCGTCGTAGTCCGGAAGTTGTTGGCCCCGGGTCGCCACCACCCACGGCCGGTCGATGTCGGTCGATTCCCGATGCGGCTCAAGCACGTCATACAGCGCCCGCATGGTCTCGTCGGGCAGCTGGTCGATATGCGCCAGGATGATCGTCGCGGTGCCGCCGCTGATTTCCTCCGCGACGTCCTCCACCCACCGCGCGGAGTCGCCTCCCCCGGCCACCTCGATCCCGTCGAACACCCGCAGGTGTCCGGCCGGCGAGCGGCGCTGGTGCGTGCCGCGGGCGATCGCCAGCTTTCCCACGCCAGGCTCACCCTCCAGTACCAGCCACTCCCGGGATTGGAAGTACCGGTCGACATCCCGGCAGCACTTGGTCCACAGCGTTCCGGAACCTACTACCGCTGGCAGGGTCACCGCTGGCTGCCTGACCTCGTGACCGCCACCGGCAGCGATCGGCTGAGTCAACTGGACCTGCACGATCCCGCCGGTGACCGAGCGGTCGTCCCAGCTGGGCTTGCACAGCACCCGCGCCGTGGCACCGCTGGGCAGGTCGAGGACCAGCAGCTGCCGGCCGCCGGAACTCAGCGCCTCGGTGGCCTGGGCGAGAAGGATTTCCTGATCTCCAGGGTCGAGGATCTCCCGGGCCCGATCGTTCATCATCAGCATGTCGTTGCTGATCGCCAGTACGGCACCGTGGCCGCGCCGGCACGTCGTGAGGTAGTCGTGCAGTAAGGCCAGCTCGCGACGGCCAGAGTGCTCGAACAGAGCCTCTTCGATCCGCTTCGCGGCCGTCGTGGCTGCGGCCACCATCATGGGGCTGGCGTCGGCTCGCCAGCAGGTCAGGTCGATGACGCCGACCAGCTTGCCGGTCACTGGATGGTGGATGGGCGCGCCGGCGCAGGCCAGGTCCTCGAGGTGCTCGACGTAGTGCTCGTGCCCGAAGACCGCGGCCGGACCGCGTCCCTCCAGTGCGGTTCCGATCCCATTCGTACCGACGTGCTGTTCGGAGTAGCTGAACCCGATGTCGAGCTTGACCCGGTTCAGATGTGCGCGCAGGGCGGAGTCGCCGGTGCGCCGGTCTAACACGACACCGTGGGCGTCGGTCAAAACGATGCAGACCGGTTCGCCAGCGAGCTGGTCTGCGAGATCACCGATGACGTTACTGGCGCTGTAGGTGAACCGGCTGTCCCGGTTGGGGTTGGGATCGTAAGGCAAGTCGAAATGATCCGCGGGCACTCGCCAGTTCCGGGACCGGATCCAGGACGCCAGAATGCTCTCGCGCACGATGCCGGGCTTCACGGGCTCAGCGGTCAGGAAACGTTCCCGTGCACTGGCCAGGAGCGGGCTCGCGCCCGGCGGGTCGCGGGTTGCGGCTCCCCGTCGGTCGCGCAGCGGGTGGGCTTCGACCACAAGTCGCCCCTTCGGAGCCCCGATGATCCGCGGTGGCGGCGCCATACCGTCGTCGGCAACTCACCCGATCCTACCGCCCGGACGACCCTGTAGGTATTGCGCAAACAGGCCAATGTCTCATGTTGAGACTGCTCGCGCTCGCACCGGGGTGTGTGATCCAAGACACGGGGAGTACCCGGCAGGTGTTCGACGTGCCTGCTGGCTGGCGGTGTCCGAGGTGGCGGCTCCGCCGGCGGATGTGGGCGGGAGCGTGAGGTGGCACGGAGATGAGGCGGCCTCGATGAGTGAGCCCGAGCCGTCCGCAGCCGAAACGTTCAACCCGTGGAGCGTCGTCAACCTGGTGTTCCACCATCTGGCTGCGAAGGGTTTGCACCCGGTCCTCGGCGAGGCAGGAGACCCGGCACGGCCGGCAGCCGAGCTGCTGCAAGCGCTTGGTATCGAGCCCGGCCCGGAGCGTTCCGAGCACACGAGGCGCGACATCAGTCAGCAATTGGCTGACTTGCGAGCGGCCGTGCTCGGTGAGCGCCCGTGACCGCTATCGATCGCCTGACCAGCATGGATGTCGGAGGGAGCGGCACGTAACTGATCTATTTGTCTCATGTTGAGACCACCGGCCAGTCCGGCGTGAGGTGTGATCTCAGGCACAACGCGCGACACAACGAGACGAGCGACAAACCGAGCAAGTGATCGACGCTGACGGCTAACGCCGCAGCGGACCCGAGTACACGGGTGAGGAGTGTGTCCATGAGTCGCCAGAGCGTGGCAAAGGCTCACCAGAAGATCCAGGAACTGTCCTGGGAACCGATGTATCACACGCCGTACCAGAAGTACGGGACCGACTACACCTTCCGGAAGGCGCAGAAGAGGGACCCGCTCAAGCAGGTTCTGCGGTCATACTTCCCGATGCAGGAGGAGAAAGACCACCGCGTCTACGGGGCCTCCGACGGCGCGATCCGCGGCAATATGTTCCGCCAGGTGCAGGAACGCTGGCTGGAGTGGCAGAAGCTGTTCCTGTCCATTATCCCGCTGCCCGAAATCTCGGCGGCCCGGTCCATGCCGATGCTGTTCCACACGGTGCCCAACCCGGAGCTGCACAACGGCCAGGCCATCCAGATGATCGACGAGGTCAGGCACTCGACGATCCAGCAGAACCTCAAGCGCCTGTACATGAACAACTACATCGATCCGTCAGGTTTCAACTCGAGCCTGCGTAACTTCCACAACGATTACTGCGGCACGATCGGCCGGCAGTTCGCCGAGGGCTTCATCACCGGTGATGCCATCACCGCGGCGAGTATCTACCTGACGATCGTCGCTGAAACGGCGTTCACCAACACCCTGTTCGTGGCCATGCCCGCCGAGGCCGCAGCCAACGGCGACTACCTGCTGCCCACCGTGTTCCACTCGGTGCAGTCCGACGAGTCGCGGCACATCAGCAACGGTTACGCCACCCTGCTGATGGCCCTGTCCGACGAGAACAACCACCAGTTACTCGAGCGCGACCTGCGGTACGCGTGGTGGAACAACCACCGCGTCGTCGACGCCGCGATCGGCACCTTCATCGAGTACGGCACGAAGGACCGCCGCAAGGAGCGGGAGAGCTACGCCGAGATGTGGCGGCGGTGGATCTATGACGACTACTACCGCAGCTATCTGGTACCGCTCGAGAAGTACGGGCTGGTGGTCCCGCACGACCTCATCGAGGAAGCCTGGAACCAGATCTGGAACAAGGGTTACGTCCACGAGGTCGCGCAGTTCTTCTCCACTGGTTGGCTCGCCAACTACTGGCGGATCGACGCCATGACCGACGAGGACTTCGAGTGGTTCGAGTACAAGTACCCGGGCTGGTACGACAGGTACGGCAAGTGGTGGGAGGCCTATAACCGCCTGTCCTACCCGAACGGCCACCACCCGATCGTCGCCGAGAACGTCGACTACGTGTACCCGCACCGTTGCTGGGTCTGCATGGTGCCGTGCCTGGTCCGCGAGGACATGGTCATGGACAAGGTCGACGGGCAGTGGCGCACCTATTGCCACGAGATGTGCGCGTGGACCGACAAGACCGCGTTCCGGCCGACCTTCATGGGCCGGGAGACCCCGAACATGGGCCGTCTCACCGGCAAGCGCGAATGGGAGACGCTGTATCACGGCTGGAACTGGGCTGATGTCGTCAGCGACATGGGCTTCGTCCGTGACGACGGCAAGACCATGACGGCCCAGCCGCATCTGAACCTCGATCCTAAGAAGATGTGGACGCTGGATCACCTGCGGCGCATGCCGAACCTGTTGAGCCCGAACGTGCTGCTCAACGAGATGTCGGATGAGGAACGGCGGGCCTTCCAGGCCGATTACGTGCGCCAGGGTCCGGCCGGCCGGCCGGCGCCAGCGGCTGACTAGTACGGCCGTTGCGGTATCGAGCGTCTGCCTGCGAGGGAGTTATGGCCGACAAGCACGTCGTCCGGTTCGAGCCGGTCGGCATCGAGATCGAGGTCGATGAGGACCAGACGATCTTGCGTGCCGCCTTCGAGCAAGGCGTCATGCTCATGCACGGATGCAAGGAGGGCCAGTGCGCCTCCTGCAAGTCGTTCGTGCTCGACGGCGATGACATCGAGCTCGATCGGTACTCGACCTTCGCGCTGCCTGACTACGAGAAGGAGGAAGGGTTCACCCTGCTGTGCCGGGCGCACGCCTATGAGGACCTCACGATCGAGCTGCTGAACTTCGACGAGGACATGATCCGCTCGGGGTTGCCGATCCAGCAGGCGGTCGCCGAGGTCGTCTCCAACGAGGCGGTGACCCACGACATGCGGCACCTGGTGCTCCGCCTCGTCGAGCCGCGGGAGATCAAGTTCTTCCCGGGCCAGTACCTAGACTTCGCTGTCCCGGGTACCGAGGAGACCCGCTCGTTCTCCATGGCGAACACCTCGAGCCGGCAGGACGGCCGGCTGGAGTTCGTGATCAAAATCTATCCGGACGGCCTGTTCTCCCACTTCCTGGATACCGAGCTGAAGGCGGGCGACCGGCTGGACGTGACCGGCCCCTACGGAGTGTTCACGCTGCGCGAGGGTCACGACACGGACCTGTTGTTCGTCGGCGGCGGCGCCGGGATGGCGCCGATCCTGTCGCTGCTGCGCTCGATGGCCGAGCGGGGGATCACCCGGCGAGCCACCTACTACTACGGCGCCCGCCGGCGGCGCGACCTGTGTTTCGAAAAGGAGCTGCGGGCGCTGGAGGACTCATTGCCCGGGTTCCGCTACATCCCGGCGCTGTCCGAGCCGACCGAAGAGGACGACTGGGACGGCGAGGTCGGGCTCATCACGGACGTGGTGGCCCGGCACGAGTCGGGTCTGAAAGGCGCGGACGGCTATGTCTGCGGGCCCCCTCCCATGGTGGATGCGGCCATCGCCACGTTGACCCGCCTCGGGGTTCCCGAGGGACGCATCTACTACGACAAGTTCACCACGACCGGGGAACCCGGCCAGTGACCGACGGACATCGGCCGAACTCAAGGTGAGGGCAACACTAATGACAACTGCGCAGCATCGCAGCGTACCGAAAGTCAATTTCACCGATGCCGAGGCCGGTGCCAAGGAGTTCCCGGACTCGACCGCGCGTCGGTACAACTACTTCGTCCCGAAAAAGCGCAAGCAGACGCATTACGAGGACGTGACCGTCGAGGTCCAGCCGGATCCCCGGCACTACCTCAGCCAGGGCTGGATCTACGGCTTCGCCAACGGCGAGACCGGCTACCCGCTGACCTGGACGAAGCTCAAGGCCTGGGGACAGGACCTGCCCGAGCCCGAGCGGGGCCCCGGCACCGGTGGCGGCGGCAAAGACCTCGACTGGCCGGCACACGGCTGGCACGAGTTCCGCGACCCCAACGAAGAATGGGAGATGACGCTTTACCGTTACGGCGCTAACGTCGTACGCCAGGTCAACCAGAACATTGAGGTGGCCCGCCAGGCGAAAGCGTTCGAGCAGTGGAATCCAAACTGGGTGCATTTCGTGGAGCGCCACGTCGGGGCCTGGATGCACATCGAGCACATCCTCGGGCTCTACGTATTCAGCCACGCCAACCGGTCCGGCCCGACGAACATGCACAACACGGCGATTGCCGTGAACGGGATGCACAAGATCCGCTTCGCGCAGGACCTCGCGCTGTACAACCTCACGCTGAGCGAGGAGATCGAGGGATTCGACGGCGCGGCGCATCTCGAGGCATGGAACTCCGACCCGGCCTGGCAAGGAGCCCGCAAGCTCGTCGAGGCGCTGACCGCGATCGAGGACGACTGGGGCGAGACGATGTTCGCGGCGAACGTGGTTTTCGAGCCACTGCTGGGCGAGCTGTTCCGGAGCAACCTCGTGCAGCAGGCGGCGGCCGGCAACGGAGACTTCGTGACCCCGACCATCGTGGGTGCCGGTGAGTACGACTACGCACAGCGGGACCTGCGCATGACGATTGCGATGTTCGAGCCACGGGCCAGTGACAAGGAGTTCGCCGAACACAACAAGCAGATCATGCACGGCTGGCTGTCCAAGTGGGTGCCCCAGGCCCTCGAGGCCGCGCGGACGCTGCAGCCGCTGTGGTCACAGCCCGACTTCAAGCCGCCACGGTTCGAGGACGGCCTCGACCGCGCGAAGAGCCGCTTCAGCGGGATCGTTTCCGACCTTGGTTTGCAAGTACCGAAGGAGCTGGGCCAGTGACCACGTTCAAGTCATCCGAGAGCCCGTTCAAAGCCAACAACACCGCGTCGAACATGTGCGGTTTCACGCTGATGAACAACCAGGTCGGCGCCCTGATCGCGCAGGTGATGGCGACCAAGGACAACGTCACGGTGACACCGCTGCCCTCGATGATCCGAGTCGACGCGAAGAACCGGGTGGATGTCGTGTACGCCGAGATCGACGATGCCGCCGGTGAGGAGGAGGGCTGGTTCGACTCCGCCGAGTTCGAGGAGAACATGTCGACGCACTACGGCCGCATGATTCACGAGGACGACCGGACGATCATGTTCGCCAATCCTGAGGACGCGGCGGAGTACATCGACTTCGACCTGCAGGCCAGGTAGCTCCAGGACCCGAAAGGACCCACCACGATGTATGAGAAGGATGGCGAGAAGTACTTCGTCGTCGACACCCACTCGCACTTCTGGGATGCCAGTCGGGAGAACTGGGTACCGGGCGCCGAGAACTACGCCAAGGGCTGGATCGACTGCTTCTACGGTTACCACCAGCTGGCGCCACCGGAGACGCAGTGGGACTACGAGCGCTACCTGAAGGTCTCCGAAGAGGACTTCGTGCGCGACATGTTCGACGAGGGCTACGTCGATGTCGCGATCTTCCAGTCCACTTACCTGACTGAGTGGTACAGGACCGGCTTCAACACCGCCGCGCAGAACCATGTACTGACCGAGAAATACCCGGACAAACTGATCACCAACGGTCGCTTCGATCCGCGCGAGGGGGACGCCGGGCTCAAGCAGCTCGAGGAGGACGCCGAGCGGTTCAACCTCAAGGGGGTGAAGCTTTACACGGCGGAGTGGTACCAGGGCTCCCGCGGCTGGAAGCTCACCGACCCGGAGGCCTACCGGTACCTGGAGCGCTGCCAGGAACTCGGGATCAAAAACATCCATGTCCACAAGGGCCCGACGATCTGGCCGCTGGACAAGGATGCCTTCGACGCCGCTGACGTGGACGGGGCGGCGACCGACTTCCCGGAGCTTAACTTCATCATCGAGCACGCGGGCATTCCACGTATCGACGACTTCTGCTACATGGCCGTGCAGGAGCCCAACGTCTACGCCGGCCTCTCAGTGGTGATCGGCGCCCTGATGCACGCCCGGCCGAAGTTCTTCAACAGGGTGATGGGCGAGCTGCTGTTCTGGGTCGGTGAGGACCGGATGACCTTCGGTTCCGACTACAGCATCTGGACGCCGAAGTGGCAGGTCGAGGGGTTTGTCGACTGGAAGATGCCCGACGACGAGGCTTTCTCCGACTACCCCCGGCCCACCGTCGCGACCAAGAAGAAGATCCTCGGGCTCAACGCGGCGAAGCTGTACGACATCGAGGTCCCGGCCGAGTGCCAGTTGCCGACCGCGGCGGACGAGGACATGGCGCCCGGTGAGCAGTTGACCACCGAGACCGCCGGGGCCCAGGCGTGACGCTTGCGTCACGCGCGCTGGCCGCGCTGGAGACGGTGCGCGACCCTGAACTGGACACCTCGATCGTCGAGCTCCAGTTCGTGTCGTCGTGCACCGTCGCCCCGGATGGGGTGGCCCAGGTGCGGCTGCGCTTGCCGACCTTCTTCTGCGCCCCGAACTTCGCGTTCCTGATGGTCGCCGACGCCTACGACGCGGTGTCGGCAGTGGAAGGGGTGACCAGGGCAGAGATCCTGCTGGAGGATCACTTCGCCGCCACCACGATCAACGACGGGGTGGCCGCCCGCGCGGGTTTCGTGGCCACGTTCGGCAGCGAGGCGCAAAGCGAGCTGGACGAACTGCGGACGACCTTCATCCGCAAGGCCATGCTGGCCGGCCAGGACCGGGTGGCCCGACCGCTGCTCGCGGCGGGCGCTCAGCCCGCGGACCTGGCGGGCATGCGGCTGGGCGACGTCGCGCCGTCAGCTGATCTCGACCGCCTCCGGGAACGCCGGGCAGAGCTCGGCATCCCGGTTGACGATGACGCGCCGCTGCTGGTGGATGGCAGCGGCGCCGCAGTGGGGCTTGAAGCTTTACCTTTGCACCTGCGGCGCGTCCGCACCACGAGGGTGAACATCGAAGCCAACACCGGCCACTGCCTCAGCCTGCTCGCCACCAGATATGGCGTGGGCTGCGCCACGGAAGAACAGGTGGCCGAGCGAGGGGCGGCCCACACCACACAGTGACGATCCACCCCATGAGGAGGAGTCATGAAGGCAGTCCGGTTGCACGACTACCACAAGCCGCCAGTGGTGGAGGACGTGCCGGAGCCGACCATCTCCGGACCGCTGGATGTGATCGTGAAGATCGGGGGGGCCGGGGTTTGCCGCACCGACCTGCACATCATCGAGGGTCAGTGGGCTGACCGGAGCGGGGTGGCGTTGCCCTACACGCTGGGCCATGAGAACGCGGGCTGGGTGCACGCGGTCGGCGACGGGGTCACCAACGTCGCCCCGGAGGACACGGTCATCTTGCACCCAGCGCCGAGCTGCGGGCTGTGCCGCGCCTGCCGTGCCGGCGACGACATGCACTGCAGCAACGGCGACTTCCCGGGTCTGGTCCGAGACGGCGGGATGGCCGACTTCCTGCTGACCTCGGCCCGGGCCTGCGTCAAGCTCGACCCGTCGACCCAGCCGGCGGACGTTGCGGCGCTGGCCGACGCCGGGATCACTGCCTACCACGCGGTGCGCAAGGCGATCCCGCTGCTCTATCCCGGGACGACCTGTGTGGTGATCGGTGCCGGCGGCCTCGGGCATATCGGCATCCAGTGCCTCGCCGCGTTGACCGCGACCACCATCATCGTGGTCGACCGGAACCCGGATGCGCTCAAGCTCGCCGAGAAGCTGGGGGCACAGCACACCGTGGTCGCCAACGGCCAGCAGGTGGACGCGGTGAAAGACCTCACCGGGGGGGCGGGCGCCGAAGTGGTGCTCGACTTCGTCGCCGAGCAGGGCGCCGAGCACGACGGCTTCGAAATGACCCGCCGGGCCGGCTCCTACTACGTGATCGGCTACGGCGGCCAGGTCCAGATTCCCACCCTCGACATCATCTCCACCGAGCGCAACATCATCGGCAACATCGTCGGTACCTACAACGATCTCGCCGAGCTGATGGTCCTCGCCCAGGCCGGCAAGGTCACGCTGCACACCAAGACCTACCCGATCGACTCTGCCCTTGAGGCCCTCGATGACCTCGACAACGGCCGGGTCCGCGGCCGCGCGATCCTCGTCCCGTAGTTCTCCAACCACACCGAGGGAGATCAGATGGCCAAGGAACTACGTTTCGGTGCGGAAGCCCGCGGCCTGCTGCTGGCCGGGGTCGACCAGCTGGCGGAGGCGGTCAAGTCGACGCTCGGGCCCAAGGGACGCAACGTCATCCTGGAAAAGATCACCGGATCGCCGGTGGTCACCAACGACGGTGTGACGATCGCCCGTGAGATCCACCTCAAGGACCAGTTCGAGAACATGGGCGCCCAGCTGGTCAAGGAAGCGGCGATCAAGACCAACGACATCGTCGGCGACGGCACCACAACCGCAACCGTGCTCGCGCAGGCGATCGTCCACGAGGGCATGCAAGCGATTGACTCGGGCGGCAACCCGGTGCTGATCAAGCGGGGCATCGACCTCGCTGTGGCACGGCTGGTGGAGCACCTGCAGAGTGTGGCCCACCCGGTGGTGACCGAGCACGACTACGCCCGGGTGGCCGCGATCTCGGCCAATGACGACGACATGGTCGGAGAGGTGATCGCCAAGGCGCTGCACACGGTCGGCGACGGCGGCATCGTCACGGTGACCGAGTCCGCGGTGCACGGCATGAGCGTCGACTTCGTCGAGGGCTTCGAGTGGGATAACGGGTACGTTTCGCCGTACATGGTGACCAATCCGGCCAGCCTGGAAGCGATCATCGACGACCCGTACATCTTGCTGTGCAGCGAGAAGATCACGAAGGTCCAGCAGCTCATGCCGCTGCTCGACAAGGTGATGCGGGATCCGCGCCCGCTGGTGATCGTCGCCGAGAACGTCGAGGGCACGGCACTGAGCATGCTGGTGCACAACCACGTGAATGGCATCTTCCAGTGCGTCGCCGTCCGGGCGCCTGGTTTCGGCGACCGCCGGCTCCGCAAGCTCGAGGACATCGCCACGATGACCGGCGGCGAGGTGTACAGCAAGCACTCCGGCTTCACCCTGGAGACCATGACGGTCGATCAGCTTGGGCGGGCGTCACAGGTGCGGGTGAACGCCGACCGCACCGCGATCGTCGGCGGGGCCGGTTCGGCCGAGGCCATCGAGTTCCGGCTCGCCCAGATGCGCGCCGAACGCGAACGCGCAACCTACGGCGTCGACGAGGACGTACTCAACGAGCGAATCGGTGCGCTGTCCGGGAAGGTCGCGGTGATCAGCGTGGGGGCCCCGACGAACGCGGAGCTCGCCGAGCTGCAGCACCGGGTGGAGGACGCGCTGTCCGCGACGCGCGCCGCGATGGCCGAGGGCATCGTGGCCGGTGGCGGCGCCGCGCTGGTGCACGCCGACCAGGCACTGGACGACCTGGCCGTGAAGG
Source organism: Pseudonocardiaceae bacterium (assembly GCA_036389855.1). GTDB lineage: Bacteria > Actinomycetota > Actinomycetes > Mycobacteriales > Pseudonocardiaceae. Next base: position 1,046 of record DASVWA010000363.1, on the reverse strand, counting down.
ACGACTACGCGATCGGAGTCGACATCGTCCGCCGCTCGCTCACCGAGCCGGCCTTCCTGATCGCCAGCAACGCCGGTTATTCGGGCCAGGAGGTGGTCAGCAGGATCGCCGAGCTTGAGGTCGACGAGGGATTCGACGCCCTCGAGGGACGCTTCGGCAACATGATCGAGATGGGCATCATCGACCCGCTGCGGGTGGCTCGGGCGGCGCTGCAGAACGGTGCGTCCGTGGCCGGGCTGCTGCTCACCACCAACTCCCTGGTCGCTGAGGAGCAGACCCCGTGGGGCGGCAGTAGGGCGCTGATGACGGAGTTCGGGTCGCTGGACGAGGGGTTGCGGCAACCGTCTCCCGACTCGAGCACCCCGCAGTCCTTGGGTCTGGGCCCATCGATCGGCTGAGCTGCGCTATACCGCTGCGCTTATACAACCACGAGTAGGCCGGTGGCGTACATCACCAACGCCCCTGCGGCGAGGCCGCCGTAGGTGGCTGGATCGATCAGGCCGCTGACCCGGTCCCGCAGGCTGGGTGCGATCTGCACGATGACCTGGAGGATCGCGCCGACCCCGATCCCGAGCAGGAACGCGGACAGCTCGGCGTTGACCACGGTGGAACCGATCAGCGTCCCGGCCACGGCGGGCGCACCGGCCAGCAAACCCAGCCCGAGAAGGCGCAGCAGCGACACCGGCTGCGCGGCCAGCGGCACCACCACAGCCAGGCCCTCCGTGGTGTTGTGGATGGCGAATCCGATCACCAGCGATCCGCCGATCGCCAGCGCGCCGATCGCGTAGGCCGATCCGATGGCGAGCCCCTCACCGAGGTTGTGCAGCCCGATTCCGATCGCGATCATCAGCGCGAGCCGTTGGCCGTCCGGAGACCCCGTCACAGGCCCGGCCCGGTTGTGACGGGCTTGCAGGACCCGATCAACGGAGGTCAGGGCCAGGAAAGCGAGGCCGGCACCGAGCACGACGAGCGCGACCCCGCCGAACGCAGCACCGGTCTGCCCGGCGAGCCCGATCGCCTCGAGCGCAGCGTCCGCGGCCAGAAAA
>DASVWA010000362.1:0-9309 GCA_036389855.1 Pseudonocardiaceae bacterium | reverse complement strand
CTGTAGAGCGCCCGCAAGGCAGGCGCCGAGCTCTTGTGAGGCCTGACGCCGGGTCCGGAGCGTGTGCCACGGGTAGTGGCTGAACGCGTCCGATCCAGGAAACCGTTGGCTCATCAAGGCGCGCGCGGCCACGTGGAGCTCTGTACGGGGATCCAGACGAGCCGATAGTTGCGAAGAGGTGAGACTATATCCATAGCTACATTAACGGCTGCAGAGGCAGGGATCGTCCTTGACCCGTCGGAAATGAGGCCACGTCCGGAAAACCTGCAGGTCATGGCGCCGCATCGGCTATGGCTGCGATCTGGAGGTTGGGAGACGCGATGACGGAAGGGACGGACCGCGAAGCTCACCGGCCGGTTTGTTACGGTCTCGAAGGCATTCAGGGGCTGCCTCTCCACTTTGCTGCATGACGAGGCACCGTTCGCCTTAATGCGGTGGTGCCACACGCGGGTTTCATTGAGTTTCGGGTGGGTCACGCGCGAACCCGATGACGACAAGGGGGGCCATGAACAAACGACTGCTCGCTGTGGTCCGGAGCGGATACGCCTATCGCTGTAGGTGCCGATCGGGAACGACGGCGTCGCGATGATCGGCCAAGCCACGGACCTGTTCTCTGACTACCAGCGGACCGGTCGCCTGGACCTGCTCAACGCCGCGATCGAGTCGTTTCGCGACTTGGTGGCCACCATCCCACCCGATCACCGCGATCGCCCCATGTACCTGTTCAGCTTGGGGGTTGCGCTGCGGAGCCGGTTCGAGTGCACCGGCCAGCTAGCCGACTTGGACGAGGCCATTACCGCCGGGCGCGACGCGGTCAACACCGCCCCACCCGACCACCCCGACCGCACCGTGTACCTGTCAAACCTCGGTCTGGTGCTACAGACCCGATTTGAGCACGCCGGTCAGCAGGCCGATCAGGATGACGCGGTTGCCGCTGCTGGCGGTGCGGTGAACACCACCCCACTTGAGCACCCTAAGCACCATGCGTACTCGGCCAATCTGCGCCTCGCGCTGCGCCAGCTCACGGCGACCTTCGAATTGCTGTTGCAGCGGGCGGGGGGTTGGATCGACCGTCTCGCCCAAGACCGCGGTGGCGGCCAGCTGACGGTGCGCTTGGTCTTGCTGGTGTTGGCGATCGTTGTGCTTGGCACTGCCGGCGGGCTGGTTGGCGCGCTGGTGTTACCCAAGACTTATGGAGCACGCACGGAGATCCTTTACCCCATCAGTCAGGGCCAGGGCGGTGACCCGCTTCGGCAGGATCGTCAGCTCAGTACCCAGTTGGTGTTTCTGAAGAGCCCGGCCGTGCTTGGCTCGGTCGCCCAGAAGCAGGGTCGGCAGTTCGAGGACCTCGACAAGGACGTCACCGTGAAAGTCCTGGACAATAGCGAGGTCATTCAGATCGAGGCCCACGGTTCCACCGAGCTGGCCGCGATGCAAACGCTACAAGCTGTGATGGACGGCTACCTGGCGCTCGCCGGCCAGCTCAGCGGAGCGGCGCGCGATCTTGAGACCCAGCTCACTGACGCCCGCCAGAATACTGCCCAGCTGCAAACGCGGGTGCAGGAACTCACCACTGGGGTGTTGGCGGCAACCGCCACCCGGAGTTCCCTCAACGAAGCCCGGGCACAGCGAGCCGCATCCTTGGACCGGGAGAAGGCGATCCAGGCCCGGATTGACGAGGCCAAGCTCACCGGCCCGATGGGACCGGACGCCCAGCTGTTAACGCCACCCTATTTGCTGCCCGACCCAGTGAGCCCGCAGCCGCTGATCGCAGCCGGAACCGGTGCGCTGGGCGGTTTACTCGGGGCCGGCGGGGTAGTGGTGGCGGGTGCCCTGCGCCGGACGAGGCCGTGAGGGCTCGGCTGTGGCCGCCGCAACAGTGACGGCGCAGAGTTGTGGCATCGCCGCCACGCCCGCGTTGAGAGCTGCTCCGCGCCAGAGGGCACGCGGATGGTCCCGCCTCTGTATGTCAAGTGTCGGTCGATAAGCTTATTGATCTTGGTGAGGCGCCGGTAGGCAGCGTTGAACCTCGTCGGTCATCCGTACCGGCGCAGCTCGTGGAAGAAGTCGTCGACGACGTGCAGCTCGCCGCAGCGGTCCACCTCGTCATAGACGTACTTGCCTACCGCGAGGTCGAGCACTCCAAGGCCGAAAGGCGAGAACACCACGGGGCGGTCCGCCGGCACCGTCACCCGCCCGGTCATCACGTCGTCCAACGTGCCCTGCAGGAAGTCCCGGTTACCCGTGAGTTGTTCGGCCAGATGTGGCGAGGTGTTGGCCTTGAGGCAGTGTTCGATGTCGTCGACGATGTTGGTGCAGGCGAGCACGATCTGCGGCGCGAGGTCGCGCAGTGACACGTGCAGCACCAAGGGGTTGTGGTCAAACCAGGACGGGTGGCTGACATGCGGCTGACCGGCGACAGTGGCGAAGATCACCAGGTCGCTGGAGCGGATCAACTGCTCGGTGCTGTCGTGCACGGTGATCCGGCTGGTGGCGCCCGACTGCCGCAGGTAGTCACAGAAGCCGGCCGCGCTGTGGGCGGACAGGTCGTGCACGCCGACCTGGTCGAAGGACCAGCCGGTGCCGGCCAGGAAGGTGTGAATGTAGCGGGCGATCAGACCGGTCCCGACGAACCCGACGCGCGCCGGGCGGCGCCGGCCGCGGCTCAGCCAGTCAGCTGCTAATGCCGCCGACGCGGCAGTTCTGGTGGCGCTGATGATCGAGCTTTCCAGGCAGGCGAACGGGTAGCCGGTGTCGTGGTCGTTGAGGATCAGCACGGCCGAGGCCCTCGGAATACCGGCCGCCACGTTCTCCGGGAAACTGGAGATCCACTTCAGGCCATCCACCCGCACCTGCCCGCCGATCGATGCGGGCAGCGCGATGATCCGGGAGGACGGGCGGTCGGGAAAACGCAGGAAATACGACGGCGGGTTCACCGAATCACCGGCGCCGTGCAGCCGGTAGGTGGCCTCGACCACCTCCACGATCTGCTTCTCGCGCCCCTGCAGCACGTGGTGGACCTGGGCACCGGAGATCACCGCAAACGGTGGCACGGTGAGCGGCTGGGACATGAGGGGTTGGGACATGGCGGACCCCGCTGCGGTGGAACCGATGGTGGTCATCGCGGTCACGTCGACGTCGGCGAACAGTCGGCCAGGTGCACCGCATCGGCCATCGCGACGAGCACTTCGCGCGGTCCGGTGAAGGGCTCCCTGCTGTGCGCGGTGCGGACGTTGTCGACGAGCATCAGGTCACCAGCCTGCCACGGCTCGCGTGCGGTGTTGGCCTCGTAGGCGCTGTTGAGCAGCGCCACGACGTCCTCGCCAATCGGGTCGCCGTTGCCAAAGTAGGTATTGAACGGCAGCCCATCACTGCCGTAGACGTCCACCAGGAACTCGCGCACCTCGGGATCGATCGTCCACTCGTTGAGGAATGCGATCTGGTTAAACCAGCAGCGCGTCCCGGTGACGGGATGACGCACCACCGCGCTGCGGCGCTGCCTGGTGCGCAGTCCACCGTCGGGTTGCCACTGGAACTCGATCGCGTTGGCGTGGCAGTAGTGCTCGACGGCGCCACGGTCGTCGGTGCCAAACGCCTCAGCGACCGACGCCCCGATCTCCTCGTTGTAGGTACGGGTCAGCAGCCAACCCTGCCGCTCGAACCGCTTGACCAACTCGGGGGTCAGCGCGTCAAGCACGGTCGGTGAATCGGCCACCGCGGTCGCCCCGCCGTCGGTGGGTGCGCGCAGGCACGCGAACAGCATCAGGCCGGGGAACTCCAGCGTGTAGCTCAGCTCGTGGTGCATGCACATCGGCTGATTAGCCGGCCACGTCGATGAGGAGTACACGCCGTCGGAGTAGGTCCGCCGGGATGCGAAGGCCTCCTTCTCGGCCATCAGACCACTGGCCAGCCGCGCAAAAACCGCACCGACCTCGGCCGCGTCGCGCAGCCCGAGGCCGCGAACCAGGACCGAACCGTGCTCGGCGATGACGGTGCGCAGTGCGTCCCGGTGCTCGGCCGCCCAGCCCGGCACGTCGCCGGTGGCCTCGGCCCGCAGGATCGGGGGTTTGCCGGGTTGCAGCTCCACATCGAGCAATGACGCCAGAGATGAGGACGACATCTCGATTTCCTTTCAGTGTTAGTCACAAAGAAGCCCATCAAGAAGCGGCCAAGCGCCGCTGGGACCTGCCCTCGACCAGCGCGGCCAGATCGGCGAGGATTGGGTGCCGGGTGACGTCTTTGAGGGACACCGCTCGGTGCAGGATGATTGCCAGTTTCACCACCGACAGCGACGTGCCGCCCCGGTCGAAGAAGTGGTCCCGCCGGCTGATCTGGTCGGCCGGGATGCCGAGCACCTTCGCCCATGCGGCCGCCAGCCGCTGCTCGGTCGGCGTACTCGGCCCGTGGTACTGCGGCCCAGTGAGGTCACTGCCATCGAGTTTTCTGGCCAGCCCCGTCAGTGACTTTCTATCGATCTTGCCGTTGGCGGTCAGCGGCAGAGTTTCCCGCCAGTGGAAGGCCAACGGGATCATGTACTCGGGCAGCGATTCACCCAGGGTGTCGCGCAGGAGGTCGACGTCCAGTGGTCGCTGGCCGGAGTAGAAGGCCAGTAGGTGCTTGCTCTGATCCGCCTTCTCGGCGACCACCACCGCGCCGTCGCGGACACCGGGCACCCTCACCAGGGTGTTTTCGATCTCGCCGATCTCGATCCGGAAGCCACGGATCTTGACCTGGGTATCCCGGCGGCCGAGGAACTCCAGCTTGCCGCCGGGCTGCCAACGGCCGTAGTCGCCGCCCCGGTAGAGCCGCTGGCCGTTGCGGTGCGGATCAGCCAGGTAGGCCGACTGGGTGCGCTCGGGGTCGTTGACATACCCGCGGCCCACGCAGACCCCGGAGAAGACGATCACACCGGGGGCGCCCAGCGGCACGGGTGACAGGTGCTCGTCGACGATGTAAACGTGCACGTTGTTGACGGGAGGACCGAGCAGGACCCGGTCCGGCACCCGGTCCATGACCTCGTGGTTGGTGTCGTCCGAGGTCTCGGTCAGCCCGTAGGCGTTGACCAGCTTGATCTCGGGCTCGGCCGCGAACCAGCGCTGCGTGAGCTCCCTTTTCAGCGCCTCGCCGGTGACCGACACACACCGCAGATCCGGCAGCTCGCGGGGGTGTTGCTCCAGATAGGACAGCACGACTTCAAGGTAGGACGGCACAACTTGCAGCACGGCGACCCGGCCGTCAACGATCTTGTCGACGAACCGCGTGGCGTCCAGGATCACCTCCTGCTCGACCAGCAGAGTGGTCCCACCGACCAGCAGCGCGGACACCAGTTGCCACAGCGAGATGTCAAAGCACTGAGGCGCGGTCTGGGCGACCACCTGCCCCTCGGCGATCTCCAGATCGTCGATCTTGGCGTAGAGGTGATTGAGCATGCCCGCGTGCTCGCACATCGCACCCTTGGGCTCACCAGTGGAGCCGGAGGTGAAATAGATGTAGGCCAGCTGGTCCGCCGCGACGCCGACCCCGAGATCACCGTCGGCATGGCCCTCCTCGTAGGCCGCGTCGACGAAGAGCATCTGCACTCCAGACAGTGAGTCCAGGGCCGCCCCGAGCGTGGCGGTACTGCCGAGCTCGGTCAGCACCAGTCCGCACTCGGCACGGGAAAGCATGGTCGCGATGCGATCGGCCGGGAAATGCGGCTCGATGGGCAGGTACACGCCACCGGCCTTGAAAACCGCCAGAACGGCGGCCATCCAGTCCAGGTTGCGCTCGAACACCACCGCAACGACACCTTCACGACGCAGTCCCCGCGCCAACAGGGCTCGTCCCAGCCGATTGGCACGAGCGTTGAGCTGCTGGTAGGTCCACTGCGCCTGGCCGTGCACGGCCGCGACGGCGTCCGGGTGGGCCCGCACCCGCTGCTCGAACAGCTCGTGCACCCGGCGATCCGGCAGCTCCCGGTGCCGTCCGGCGAGCCCTTCAAGCTGGAAGTGCAGTTCCTCGGCGGACACCAGGCTGCACCGCCCGTGCTCGGCATCCGGATCCGCGGCGATCAGCGCGAGCGCGGTGAGGTGATAGCCGGCGATCCTGGCCGCGCAGTCCCCGTCGAGCACGTCGCTGCGGTACCGCAGCCGTAGTACGAGCTGGTCGCCGTGGGGCGAGATTCCCACCCCCAGCACAGTGTCCTCCCCCAGACCACCCCCGTCGCCGGTCGGATCGAACACGGTCTCAAACGACGGTCCGGTCAGATCCAGCTCGCGCCTGAGATCATCGACCGGAAAGTCCTTGTGCCACAGCAGTTCTGACTCGACTCGATGGGTGTCCAGCAGCAACGTCCGCCACGAGTCCTGTTCGGTCCTCAGCCGGCAGGGCAGTGTTTTGCCGGGCTGGCCGCCCGTAACGGCGACGTAGCCGGTCACGACCTCGCGCTCGCCGGACAGCGCGGCCAGCACCTTGGCGTGCGCGGCCAGCAGCACCGAGCTCAGCGGCACCGCCAGCTCGCCCGCCAGCCGGCGCAACGCCGCCACCAGATCCTCAGGGATCGTCGCCTCGTGCTCGACGACGCCCGGCACTGGATTCTGGGTCCAACGCGGGATCGCGGCGAACCCGCCGGCCACCAGCACGCCACGCCAGAACTCCCGGCCGCTCTCCGCTAACATTCCCATCGAATCTTCCCCTCCACTCACCGGTGCCAGGTTGCTATGTGCCGCTGACCGCAGCGGCGCCACGGATGTCGTTGTTTCTCTCGGCACTGGCCGGATTTCCACCCCACCGCGCGTGCTGTGGGATCTCCTCGCCTTTCATGAGGAAAGAGTCGGGTGCGAGCACTGCGCCCTCACCCATCGTCACGCCGTAGTGGACAAAAGCGCCGACCCCGAGGGTGGCACCGGCACCGATCGTGCTGCGGTCGGACTTGAAGGTGCCGTCCTCCTGCGAGTGGCACTGGATGACGCTGCCGGCGTTGAGCGTGCAGTCGTTTTCGATCGTGACGAGCGTCCGCTCCGTCAAATAGCAGCCGTCGTCGAAGACTCGGCGGCCGAGCCGAACACCAAGCGCACGCCAGATCGCGTTCTTGAACGGGGTACCGTTGAAGACCTCGAGGTATTTCTCTGCGGGCACCTTCCAGTAACGTTCGCGCCGCCAGAAACGGGGATCGTAAATCGAGCAGAACAGCGGCCGAAGCCTAAAAGCCGGCAATACTGTGACGGCCCGTTCGACCAGCAGGAAGTAGACCACGATGAACAGGAAGGTAAGGACGTTGAACAGCGCGATCACCGACGCACCGAACAAGTGATAGAGGTCCGCGGAGCCCATAGCGAGCAGGGTGACCCCGAAGAACAAGATCCACCGCGTCAGCAGGAACAACCCCATGGTGACGGCATTGTGCTTGTTCTTGGCGGCCAGTCGGCGGCGAAGCCCGCCACCGCTGGTCAGGTCGTCGAACGTGCGGTCACGCTCGACCGATCGCGGAATCTCGAAGCTGGGCGAGCCCAGAAGTCCAACACCCTGGCGGACCTCCCCGTCAAGGGGAACCATGACCTTCGTCGCGAGCAGGCAGTTGTCGCCCGTTTTGCCTTGCGAGGGGTATGCGATTCTGTTCCCGAGGAAGTTGTGTTGCCCGATCGACACTCGGGACACCCGGAAGGACGTGCTCGAGAAGTCGGCATTGATGATCGACAGCCCGTCAGCGACCATTGTTCCGCTGCCAACCGAGCTCAGATACGGGGTGTCGTGCTTGACCTCCGTGCCAAAGTTCGACCCGGTCTGCTCGACCTCGGAAAGGTCGTACCCCAGGCAGCGCAAATAGTGCACGATGGAGGAGCTGTCACCGAACAGGCGCATCAAGAACTTGCTATTGGTCATGCGCGCGATCGCCCGGTAGACCCAGTAGTGGAAGCCATACAGGCGATAGACCTTGCCCGGCTTGATGGCCAGGTTAAACACGCGAGGGACCGTGACCACGAAGAGCAGCCCGGCAAGCACCGAGCCGGAGAACAGCACGAAGGAGGTGACCAGGGCGTCGCGGTAAAATGTCCAGCCCGTGAAAGCCACCGGCCCCGAAGCCAGCAGCGCGGCCAGCTGTGGGACTCCAGCCAGCAGCATACCCACCCCGCCGATCCCCAGCGGCAGGAACACAACCAGCAGGTTCAGCAGCTGCACGACGGAGAAGACGACCCTTCTCAGGGTGCCGCACTTGGTGGGGTCCACCGCCCGGTAGTCCACCTCGGTTCGCCGCGCTGGGGACCCGTGCCAGCGTTCACCGTCGGGCACCGCCTGCCCGGCATGCAGCGAGGAGGAATGGCCGAGTTGGGCCCCGTCGCCCAGCGAGGCCTCGATGTCGAGCACCGTCGCCTCGCCGACGAGCACGTCCCTCCCGAGGGTGACCGGGCCGGTCTGGATCACACCGGCGTGGGCTCGGTAGCAGGTGAAGAACGAGTCTTTACGGATGACCGTGCCCTCGCCGATGCTCAGCAGGTCGGTGCACACCGGCACGGTCCGGGACAAGATCGCCACGCCCCGTCCGATCTTCGCGCCCAGCGCCCGCAGGTACAGCACATAAAGCGGCGAACCGACGAACAAGACCAGCGGGTTGGACCGGATCAGCGTCTTGACGACCCAGAAGCGCACGTACGCCAGGCTCCAGATGCGGATCGTCTGGGCCTTCCACCGACCCATGAGCATCCACTTCGCCACGATCGGAAGGGTGCACAGACCCAGGAAGCTCACGCCGCCGAACAGCACCGACCGCAGGTAGATGTCGATCACGCCTGAGCCGGCGGAGATCCACTCGTAGCCGCCGGCAAGGACAAGCGCGACGAGGTAGGAATACCCGAGGAAAAACAGGAACTGCAGCGTTCCGCAGAGGACGTACTGCAGCGCGCTGGCCCGTGTCGCCGTCTCGGTCGACGCCGGGACCGACGACTCGACAGGGGTAGGCGCGGGGTCTGCGAACGCCGTCGCCAGGCTTCTGATCGTGGGATGCCGGTAGATGTCCCGCATCGACACCGCCGGCAGGTCCGCCCGCTTCCTGACCCGGGCACAGAATCGGGCCATCACCATCGAGTCCGCACCCAGGTCATCGAAGAAGTGGCTATTGACCGACACCCGCTCGACACCCACGATGCCGGCCAGCACCTCGGCGAGGTTGCTCTCGACAGGGGAGGGCGCGGGGTCCGCGAACGCCGTCGCCAGGCTTCTGATCGTGGGATGCCGGTAGATGTCCCGCATCGACACCGCCGGCAGGTCCGCCCGCTTCCTGACCCGGGCACAGAATCGGGCCATCACCATCGAGTCCGCACCCAGGTCATCGAA
>DASVWA010000361.1:0-5081 GCA_036389855.1 Pseudonocardiaceae bacterium | reverse complement strand
CTTACGGTCACACCGGAGGCGGCAGCGCCGCAGTTCCGCGTAGAGGGTTTCGAGATGGCGTACGGATAGCTTGGCGATCGACATAGATCCGAGGGTCGGTTTGATCGTGCGCTCGATGTAGCCCAGATAGGTCTCACGGGTGCTGTCCTCGTGCTCGACAACCCTCAGCCACTCGTCAATGACGTGACCCAAGGAGACCACCGAGGACGGCCGGCGCGCCTTCTCCGCTTCAGCAACCAGGCGGTTGAGGGTCCGCCGCGCCGTGCGCCGGGCCGCGTCGTCGGTGCCGCGCACCGTCTCCCGCAGGTACACCGGTCTGCCGGTCACCGGGTCGGGCCCGGCGTAGACGCGGATGCGCAGCGAGTCGCCGCGAGCCTCGATGTTGCCCTGGATCCGCTCGCTACCACGCCTGGCACGTGCTGCGGTCACGCCCACAGCGTAGCCCATGCCCAAATCCATGCCCAGGGGTCATCTACTGGGAGCGAGTGCCGATTGTTTCTACTGGTAGAAACGGTGGGGCGGGTGGGAGTCGAACCCACGACCTGACGGATTATGAGTCCGCTGCTCTGACCAGCTGAGCTACCGCCCCGGACGGTTGCCGAGGCTAGCTCACCCACTGACCTCGCCCCTTGAGGGGCTCAGTCGATCCCGGCCATCGCGCAGCACCCACTCCTGTGGTGACCCCTCACGGCAAAGCCATGGCCCCGTACAGCGAGCCGGCAATCGTCCGACGGCCGTGGAAACAGCAGCTGAACAAGACCACGAGGCCCCGGGTTGGGTGCCGTCCCCGACTTACGCTCGACGAGTGCAACCCGCCGAGACGGTCCCTACGCGTCGCTACACCGTCACAACGGCGGTGGTAGTAGCGGCTTCAGCGCATGTTCAGCAGTGGCGGTATCAGTGGTGAGCAGTCGGCTCTGTTGCCGGCCCCACCCAACGACGCGTGGCAGTGGCAACTCCCCCGCCACCCTGATGTGGTGTCCGCCCCCACGGCGGCCGCTCCTGCCACAGCTGTCGCCCCGATCGCTCCGCACACCGCCTGCGTACCTCGACGCGCTGAAAGGGAGCGTGCCGTCCCCCTCGTGGGCAGCACGACCCCACCGGCATCGCGGACAGCCGTGTGCGGCTGGCGAGGTGGCACCCGCGAGTCAGGCGTGACCACCGCCGAAGGCATCCGATGAGCCACGACCCAACCAGAGGAGCCACCCGTGACCCCGACTGTTGACACCGTCGCCGCTCAGATCATCAGTGCACCGAGCCCGACGCTTGCCAACCTGATCACCGACTCGCTGTCTGCGACCCACCTGGTCGACGGCCACTTCGTCCGCATGCAAGCCACCGTCCACGGCGAGTGCATCGCGCTTGACATAACCCGCATCGAGTTTCACAACGACACCGACACCACTGTGCGAGTGCTGCTGCAGCCGTCGGTGCCAATCACAACAGCGTTGGAGGCCGTGGAGCCGAGGTTCGAGATCGCGGCCTCGGCATAAGCAGCACCCGCGCCCATGATCTGGCTGAGACAGCGCCGTGGGCCTGGCAACGGCGGGTCCGAGATCGCTGCATAGGCCGCTGCACTACGCAGGCAATGAGGCCGGGCGCTCAGTATTTCGCTTTCGACGACCGCCGCGGCCGGTCGCAGGTAGGGTGGCGAGCGGCGGGCGCGGAGGCGGACCACCGGAGGGGAGCGATGGCAGAGTTCATTGCGCACAGTTCCTGGATGCGCGACATTCCCGACGATGCTCGAGTGACGGGATTGAGCATTCCTGGAACCCATGATACTTGCAGCGTCGACGGCCTCCTCGGGTTTGGCAAGACCCAGAATCTTGACCTGGTCGACCAGCTGAACGCAGGAATACGCTTTCTCGACGTCAGACTTTCACATTATCGGGATAACCTCTTCGTTCACCACGATGTTGTTCATATGGGGAAGTGCTATGCAGATGTTCTGGACATTTGCACCAACTTCCTCAATGACCACCCTTCTGAAGCTATTCTAATGTCCGTCAAGGACGAAGAGCGCTTCGATAGCAACCTCGGCAGGTTCGCCCCTTCCGAAGTTTTTGGAAAATCCAGAGGAGACCGGGCGAACTGGGCGGTGCGGTCGAACGCGTTTGAAGACGCGTTCCAAGCGAGAACGTGGCAGCAAGTCGACGATGAGTCGCTGTTCTACAACCTCACCATCCCTCTTCCTGGGTCCCAGGCCGCCAGTTCTGCGCTCACGTCTCAAACGACATTGGGGGAAATCCGCAGTAAGATCGTTTTGTTGCGTAGATTCCAAGGTGGTCAGCACATTGGCTTCGACCTTACTTATTGGCCGGAAAATCGACACTTCAGAAGTGCGACAGGTCTTATTTATGCCGTCGAAGATCGCTATCTGGCACCTGGGGAAAACAGCAAGTACAAGTTCGCCATATCGCACATAGAGGAAGCGCGGCGTCGCGCTCCCAAAGATCTGTACATTACGTTTTCCAGCGCCGTCAACCTGAAGGCGCGTGGTTACGCTAGATTTATCAATCCACGTCTCAGTGACTACCTTGCGGGATCCCCACGAGGGCGCGTCGGCATTATCGCGATGGACTACTTCGAAGAGCCTCGAGAGTTGGTCTCCAACGTGATCAGAACGAACTTCACGATGGAAGCGGCCGCCGGTCAGGGCGGTGGGCCCACCAGCCATGGTCGACATGCCGCTCGATGATCACCTTGCTCCGACGGGCAGTGGGGCAGACCTTACGGAATCAGGAGCTACGCGGAGCTGATGAGGCTCCCCGAGTTGGACTTGAACCAACAACCCTGCGACTAACAGTTACATGCAGATCCTGATCGGACCGTCGACGTGGCCATGTGACGTTCGCCAGGTGGTGTCCGAGTGTGGCACGGTGCTGCTCGTTACGGTCAGAACTGCGGTCACGCGGTGGCAGCTCGACGCCCCTGCGTGATGATCAAGGCGGAGCCCGCTTGCCCCCAGCACGTGGAGCAGGGCTTGTCACGCCAAGTAATGTCGACTGGGCGTGCGCGTGACCGGGCAACGTGCGGGTCGTGTGCCCGCGTGCAGGGCGTGTGGTCCGCCAGTGCCCCGAGGCGCTCCTCGTCCTGAATACCATCCCGAAGTCGTGGAATCGGATGCGGCGTCTCTTTCACGGGACGTTTGGGAAGTCGACAATCGGGGCATTCAGTAGGTCGCAGGAGACAGCGGTGGGAATGTCGGTGGGCGGACCACCCCCTTGGCCGGATACCTGCCTGCCGACCGCTTTCAGCGCGTGGACGCAGGCTGCGGCTGGTGACAGCCCTGCGATCTTGTCGAACTGCATAGCGCTCAGCGGGCGCAACCGTACGGCTACAGCTAATCCTGCGTAGACAATGGAGACGATGCTGGTTCTGGCCGGAGCAACACATCAGGCTGGTAAGCACGCATCAGACCCCCTTGGGAGTGGCAGTGGCAGTGACCGACGAGGGCAAGCTGATCGCTGGACGCTACCGCCTGGCCTCGCGCCTGGGCAGTGGGGCGATGGGGGTCGTGTGGCAAGCACACGACGAGCGCCTCCACCGCACCGTCGCCATCAAGCAGGTGTTGTTGCCGTCGACGCTAAGTGACATCGAGGCCGACGAGGCCAACCGCCGGGCGATGCGGGAGGGGCGGATCACCGCCCGGTTGCACCATCCGCACGCGATCGCAGTTTTTGACGTGGTGGAGTATGAGGGCCAGCCGTTTCTGATCATGGAGTATCTGCCGTCCCGCAGCCTGGCAACGGTGCTGTCCAGACGGGGCGTGCTACCGCCCGACACAGTCGCCAGAATCGGCAGCCAAATCGCCTCGGCGTTGGCCGCCGCGCACAAAGTCGGCATCGTCCACCGAGACATCAAACCGGGCAACGTACTGCTCGCCGACGACGGCACCGCCAAGATCACCGACTTCGGCATCTCCCACGCCGTCGGTGACGTCACCGTGACCGCCACCGGGATGCTAGCCGGGACGCCAGCCTATTTGTCCCCGGAGGTCGCGCAGGGCAACAGCGCTGGCTTCCCGTCAGACGTATTCTCCCTGGGCTCCACGCTGTACACCGCCGTTGAAGGCACGCCGCCGTTTGGACTCAACAACAACGCCATCGCCCTGCTGCACCAGGTGGCCATGGGCCAGATCACCCCGCCCCGACAGGCCGGTCGGCTCACCCCGCTGCTGCTGCGCCTGCTTCAGCGCAACCCCGAACAACGCCCCACCATGCCGCAGGCCCGCGATGCACTGGCCACCCTTGCCACCAGCCTGGCCCGATCCCAAGGCGGTTCGGCCGCCCCCACGCGTCCGCTATTCCGAAACGACCCGCCCGTTAAACCGGTCCCGACAACGCCGCAGACACTTATCCAGTCACCACCACCGCAGGAGACGACCACCACGGTGGCACGCACCACGGTGGACGCCACCGTCGGTCAGCCACCGACCGGGGATGACCGCGATGGATCACCACGCCGCCGGAGACTTCTCGCCGGCATCATGGCGGTTGTGCTGCTCGCTGCCGGTGTCCTAGCGACCGTGCTGATCAGCGATGGCAAGGTCACCGGCGGCACGGTCACCGGTGTTGACGCCGCACCCCCTACGAGCACTTCGAGCGGCGCGGCCGAAAGCCTCCCAGCCCTTCCAATCCAACCACGATCGCGCAACCCGGCGCAGATCATCCCCCCGGCCACCCCGGCAGAAAGCCTCCCAGCTCTTCCAACCCGATCACGATCGCGCAACCCGGCGCAGATCATCCCCCCGGCCACCCCGGGTAATCCGCAGGACACCCCGAAGCAGCTGCAGCAGGCGATTACCGACTATTACGAGCTCATGCCCGAGAATCTGCCGACGGCTTGGAAACGGCTCACTGCGAACTACCAGCGAAACCACTCCGGGGGCTACACCGGATATCAAAACTTCTGGAACCCGGTGCAGCAAGTCAAGGTCTTTGACGTCTCCGCCAAACAAGACGGCACGGTGGACGCGACAGTCGAATACTTCTTCAAAGACGGCAGGGTCATCGAGGAGCAGACCAGTTACGGACTGGTCGCTGAGGACGGTCTGTGGAAAATCGACAGCTCCACGGTGC
>DASVWA010000360.1:0-2485 GCA_036389855.1 Pseudonocardiaceae bacterium | reverse complement strand
GAACCGGTAGCCCTCGGCACTGCGGTCGATGACCAGCTCGGCGCCCATCCGCCGGCAGATCTCGGCCTTCTGGGCGCTGGAGACCACGCACACCGGGGTGGCGCCACCGCCCAGCGCCATCTGAGTGGCGTAGGAGCCCAGCCCACCCGAGGCGCCCCAGATCAGCACCGTGTCACCTTGCTTCATATCCGCGCCGTTACGGGAGACCAGCTGCCGGTAGGCGGTGGAGTTGACCAACCCCGGGCTCGCGGCCTCCTCCCAGCTGAGGTGCCCGGGTTTGGGCATCAGCTGGTTGGACTTGACCAACGCCAGCTCGGCGAGGCCGCCGAAGTTCGTCTCGAATCCCCAGATGCGCTGTTCGGGGTCGAGCATCGTGTCATTGTGTCCGTCAGGATGCTCCAGCTCGACGGACAGGCAGTGCGCGACCACCTCGTCGCCGGGTCTCCAGGTGTTCACCCCGGCCCCGGTGCGCAACACCACGCCGGCCAGGTCCGACCCGACCACGTGGTAAGGCAGGTCGTGCCGGGAAGCCAGCGGGGAGGTGCGGCCGTAACGCTTGAGAAACCCGAAGGTGGGCAGCGGCTCGAAGATCGACGTCCACACGGTGTTGTAGTTGATGGCGCTGGCCATGACGGCAACCAGGGCCTCGCCGGGCCCCAGCTCGGGGACCGGTACGTCATCCAGATGCAGGGACTGGCGTGGGTCCTTGTCCCGGTTGGGTAGTCCGGCGAACATGTCGGTCTCGTCCGCGTGGACCGTGATTCCCCGGTAGCTTTCCGGCACCGGCAGCGAGCCCATGGTATCGACGTCGCCGTTGAGGATGGCATCGAGAATCTTCTGCACGGTCGTCCCTTCCCTGTGCCCGCATTCCGCTTGGGAAGGCTAGCTAGGCTGAGGCTAGCGATCAGTATATCAATCGCCACCGCGCCGACTGGGTGAGAGAGACCGCCCCGTCTCCCACGCGGAATTCGGGGGGTTCCGAAAGCCGCGCGAATCACTCGCACGCTTGCACAGCGACTAATGCTCGGCTGCGGCCGGCTCCACCAGCTCGACCAGCACGCCACCGGCGTCCTGGGGATGAACGAAGTTGATCCTGGAACCGGCGGTGCCGCGACGAGCCGTCTCGTACAGCAGCCGTATGCCGGTGGCGCGCAACGCCTGCGTGGCCGCTTCGATGTCGGTGACCCGGTAAGCCATCTGTTGCAGCCCGGGGCCGTTGCGGCCCAGGAACTTGGCGATCGTGGAGGTCGGCCCTAGTGGCGCCAGGAGCTGCACCGCGGCACCGGTGCCGGAGTCGCCGGGAGCGCGCAACATGCCCTCGCGCACTCCCTGCTCTTCGTTGACCTCCTCGTGGACCAGCTCCAACCCGAACGCCATCCGGTGGAACTCGACGGCTGCGTCGAAATCGGGCACCGCGATGCCTACGTGGTCGATTGCCGTAACGAAGGATGGGAGTGGCGCCATGGGTGCAGCGTACGTACGGCTGGTCGGGATCTGCTCCTTTGTCATCACCGTACGAGGACCGTTCGCACGGTAAGGTCGAGGTAACCCTGCCACACCGGAGGTTTGCGCCATGACCGGTTCCGTTATCGTGGCCGGAGCCCGCACCCCGATGGGGCGGTTGCTCGGTCAGCTCAAGGATTTCTCGGCCGCCCAGCTCGGCGGTTTCGCGATCAAGAGCGCGCTGGAACGCGCGGGTGTGGCGCCCGAGCAGGTGCAATACGTGATCATGGGGCAGGTGCTCACCGCGGGCGCCGGTCAGATCCCCGCGCGTCAGGCGGCGGTCAACGCCGGCATCGGCATGGACGTGCCGGCCCTGACCATCAACAAGGTATGCCTGTCCGGGCTGAATGCCATCGCGATGGCCGACCAGCTGATCCGGGCCGGCGAGTTCGACATCATCGTGGCCGGTGGGCAGGAGTCGATGACCCAGGCGCCGCACCTGCTGCCCAAGTCACGCGCTGGGTTCAAGTACGGCGACGTCACCATGATCGACCACATGGCCTATGACGGCCTGCACGACTCGTTCGACCAGGTCTCGATGGGTGCCTCTACCGAGAAGCACAACGCACGTCACCAGCTGACCCGAGTCGAGCAGGAGGAGTTCGCCGCGCAGTCGCATCAGCGGGCCGGGCGTGCGGTGGACAGTGGACTGTTTGCCGAGGAGATCACTCCGGTGACCGTGCCGCAGCGCAAGGGCGACCCGCTGCAGTTCAAGGACGACGAGGGCATCCGGCCCGACACCACCGTCGAGACGCTCGCCCGGCTGCGGCCCGCCTTCCGGCCCGACGGGACGATCACGGCCGGGTCCGCTTCGCAAATCTCCGACGGCGCCGCCGCCGTCGTCGTCATGAGCCGGGCCAAGGCGGAGGAGCTGGGAATTACCTGGCTCGCCGAGATCGGCGCCCACGGCGTCGTCGCCGGGCCGGACTCCACGCTTCAGCACCAGCCGGCTCTCGCCGTCCGCCGCGCCTGTGCCAAGGAG
>DASVWA010000359.1:0-9347 GCA_036389855.1 Pseudonocardiaceae bacterium | reverse complement strand
CGGCCGATCGATCACATCGGGGCGGATCTGTTTCTCGGATGACCGACGGCACCTATAGCGGCCTCGACGACGCAGAAAT
This sequence comes from Pseudonocardiaceae bacterium, assembly GCA_036389855.1. Taxonomy (GTDB): domain Bacteria; phylum Actinomycetota; class Actinomycetes; order Mycobacteriales; family Pseudonocardiaceae. The sequence goes on along the minus strand of DASVWA010000359.1, from coordinate 9,268 downwards.
CATCAGCCAACTTCTCGCCGCAGGTGGCGTCGACGAGTCCGGCGACCCGTACCCGGCTGGGGACCCGTGCATGCCGAGCTGGCACGCGACCCCACCACCACTGTCGACGGTGCCCAATGGCGCTTCGCGATTACCGACGAGCAGGGCCAGCTAAGCACTGCGGGATCACCTGGAGCCGACCCATCGGCATACCCACCCGCCCCACCGTTGTTTTAGGATGACGTGGTGACCGGCTCGCGCAGCGGATCGGTGGCAAACCGGGTGACGCCCTCGGCGAAACCCACTCGCGCCCGGTAACCGAGCAGCTCAGTAGCCCGCGCAGGGTCAGCCGTCACATGGCGCACATCGCCGGGCCGGGCACCACCGACAATCTGCGGGTCCGGTCCGTTCATCGCGCGGGCCAGCTCGGCGGCCAGCTCGCCGACCGTATGCGGGTGCCCGGAGCAGACGTTGACCGGCTCGCACCGCCGCAACGGCGGCTCGGCGGCCAAGGCCAGCGCGTTGGCCTGGGCGACATCGGACACGTGCACGAAGTCCCGGCGCTGCTGCCCATCCTCCATCACCTGTGGTGCCGTACCACGCGCCAGAGCGGACCGGAAGATCGACGCCACCCCGGCATACGGGGTGTCCCGGGGCATCCGGGAGCCGTAGACGTTGTGGTAGCGCAGCGCCCACACCCCTCCACCGGTCTGCCGAGCCCACGCCGCGGCGAGGTGCTCCTGCGCCAATTTCGTGGCGGCGTAAGTGCTGCGCGGATCCAGCGGGGCATCCTCGCCGACCAACAGCGGCTGCAGATCGGCGCCGCAATGCGGGCACGGCACCTCGTAGCGGCCCGCGGCGAGGTCCACAGCCCGTCGTGGTGGTGCCGGCACGACGCCGTGCTCCGGGCAGGCGTAGCGGCCTTCCCCGTAGACGACCATCGAGCTGGCCAGCACTAGGCGGCACACTCCGGCGGTGTACATCGCCGCCAGCAGTATCGCGGTGCCGAGGTCGTTGTTGGCGGTATAACCCGGGGCGTCGGAAGGATCCAGCCCGTGCCCGACCATCGCCGCCTGATGACAGACCGCGTCCACATTGGACAGCAGGCGCCCCAGCAACTCGCTGTCCCGGACGTCGCCGGAAATCAGCTCGTGGCCTCGCAACCACCGCGGCGGTGGACCCGAGCCGTGGGCCTGCGGCAGGAAGGCGTCCAGCAGCACCGCCGAGTGCCCCTGGGAGGCCAGCAGGTCGGCCACGTGCGAACCGATGAAGCCTGCGCCGCCGGTGATCAGGATCCGCACGCCCGAACGCTACGTCACGGCTTGATGGTCTTGTCCACCCGATGCACCTGCACGGTCACCACGCACTCGTGCTCAGCCGCGACGGGGTCGCTGCGGCCGGAAGCCCGTGGTGGGTCGACTCACTCAACGTCGCCGACGGCGAGCCCTACGAGATCGCCTTCCTGGCCGGCCCCCGGGGTGTGGATGGACCACTGCCACAACCTGCCGCACGCGGCCGAGGGGTTGGTGGCACACCTGATGTACGAGGGCGTTACCACGCCGTACACAGTCGGAGGCGCCGCAGCCAACCAGCCGGAGTGACGCGAATCCGTCAGCCGTCTTGGCGTGTCTCGCCGCCTACCCCGGCGTGCGGCAGGTGCTCGGCGGGGATCGTGCCCAGCCGCCCCGCCTGGAAGTCCTCGAAGGCCTGTAGGACTTCCGCCCGGGTGTTCATCACGAACGGTCCGCCCCAGGCGATCGGCTCGCGAATCGGAGCGCCGCCCAGGACGACGACGTCCAGTGCTGAATGCCGCGACTCCTGGCGAACCGCCCCAGCGACGGTGATGATGTCGCCGGGCCCGAACACCGCGAGCTGCCCAGTCCGCACCGGCCTACCCTCAGCGCCCACCGTCCCGGCACCGGAGAGCACGTAGACCAGCGCGTTGAAGTCTGGCCGCCAGGGCAGTCGCAGAGTCGCTGTGGGGCTGATCGTGGCGTGCAGCATCGCCATCGGGGTGTAGGTGGAGCCGGGACCGTGGCGCCCAGCGACCTCGCCGGCGATTATCCGGACCAGCGCGCCGGCGTCGGGCGTGGTGAGCAGCGTGGACTCCGCGGCTCGGAGGTCCTGGTAGCGGGGCTCGGCCCACTTGAGGTGAGCAGGGAGGTTGACCCACAGCTGCACGCCATGGAACAGCCCGCCACTGGCTACCAGGTGCTCCGGCGGCCGCTCGATGTGCAGTACGCCGCCGCCCGCGGTCATCCACTGGGTGTCCCCGTTGGTGATCTCGCCGCCGCCGCCGTGGGAGTCGGCGTGCTCGAAGACGCCGTCGATGATGTAGGTGACGGTCTCGAACCCTCGGTGCGGGTGCCAGGCGGTGCCCTTGGGCTCACCCGGGGCGTACTCGACCTCACCCATCTGATCCATGTGGACGAACGGGTCCAGATCGCTCAGGTCCACGCCGGCGAAGGCGCGCCGCACCGGGAAGCCCTCGCCCTCGTAGCCAGAGGGTGCGGTGGTTACTGACCGGACCGGGCGGTGCACGGCCTCCGGTCCGGGCTCTGGGATTCGGGCCAACCTGGTGACGTCCTCGACGGTGACCGCGGGCATGACCGCCTCCTTGACGTTGACCGCTCAACTAAATAGCCCGAACGCTTCGATCAGCGCGTACATTCCCGTCCCGCGGTCACCGAGTGCTGGGGGCGCTGGGCGTCAGCTGAGGATGGCGCCCGCGGCGCGAGACGTCAGAAACGAGGCCACAACGGCCGCTATCGCCGCGATCAGCCCTATGTAGAGGCCGACGTCGGCACCACTGGACACGGCAAGCAAGCCCTCCACCTTGACGTTGTCCATATCCAGCGTGCGCCGGCCGGTGGCGTCCGGAAATGTCATCCACCGCAGGAGGATTGCGATAACGGCCAGCATGGACAGGCCCAGCGTGATCAGGGACTTCGAGGCTGGTAGTCGCACGCCTGTCGTGCTCGCCAGCACCACCACGCCGGCCACTACCAGCAACAGCACCGGCAACCACGCACCGATACCCGCATTCCAAGCGTTCGCGGTGGCCGACTGCTCGATGCCCAGGACTGAGACGTCGGCTCGGTACCAGGGAAGGAAACTCGAGATGTACGCGAGCAAGCCCGCGCCGACGACGATCCAGTCCAGGATCGTCACCCTCGTCAAATCGGCTCTCGCCATGTTCGATGCCTTTCCTAGACCTGCGGGCATCGTAGGGGCTGGGCTGGTCCGGGAACCAATTGGTCACGGCCCGCGGCCGGGTTCTCGTGCTACGACGCGGGGACGATCCGGCGGCTGGGACAACCGGGGGTCGAGGCAGGATGGCGCTGCCTTGAGGTGGGCGCCGGGGGGTCGATCACCCAGTGGTTGTGCGCCTGGGTCGGGCGGCGGGGTTGTGTCCTTGCGCGACCCGATCTCGACACCCGTTTTGTCGAGAAGCTCGATGACGACAATCTCGAGGTCCGGAAACTGACTTGAGGACCGACGAGCCACCTGCAGATGCCTTCGACCTGGTGCACGCTCACGCCGGTCGCCGGCATGATGCAGGCGGCAATGGATGCCACCAACCGCGGCAGGCGCCGAAAAGATCACCGCTGAAAGCACCGACGAGATCAGGTATTCGATCTACCACAGGTGTGTTCGACGACCCTGCCCTCGCGGTCCGAATCGCCGTCTGGCTGCAGCGCGTCACGAGCCCTGCTCGCCGCGATCGACAGCGCTTAGTGCCAGGGTCATTCACAGCCGTGTTGGTAGATATCGGGAATGCCGTCGGTGTTGGCGTCGCGTTCCTCTGCCTCGCAGACGCGTCGGTAGACGGTGTTGCGGATGCGGAGCACGACGCTGGCCAGCAGCGCTGCGCATAGTGAACCGAGCAGCACGCCGACCTTGACGTTGCCGTTGCGGGCGCTGTCAGTGCCGAAGGCAAGTTCTCCGATGAGCAGGGAGACGGTAAATCCGATGCCTGCCAGCAGCGCGAGGCCCAGGACGTCCCACCAACCCAAGCCGTCGGCGAGCTGGGCGCGGGTGAAGCGCTGCACGAGGTAGGTCGCGCTGAGGACGCCAAGGACCTTGCCGGCGACCAGGCCGACGACGACACCGATGGTGACGCTGTCGCGCAGGGTGGCGCCGAGGCCACTGGCGCCGCCGATGGTGACCCCGGCAGAGAAAAACGCGAAGATAGGACAGCGACACCGGCCGACACCGGCCGCCAGCGGTGCTCGAAGTGCTCGGCCAGGCCGGGTCCGGGACCGTGGCTGCGACGTGCAACGGGCACGAGGAACCCGAGAAGTACTCCGGCGACGGTGGCGTGCACGCCGGATTCATGGACCAGTGCCCAGGTGGTGACGGCCAGCGGGAGCAGCAGCCACCATGAGCGCACCCGCCGCTGCACAAGGATGCCGAACAGTGCCAGCGGGATGACGGCCAGCGCGAGGGGAGCGAGGCTCAGCGACTGGGTGTAGACGACGGCGATGATGGTGATCGCGACCAGATCGTCGACCACCGCCAGGGTGAGCAGGAAAGTGCGCAGCGCCGCGGGCAGGTGGGTGCCGATCACCGCCAGCACGGCGAGCGCGAAGGCGATGTCGGTGGCAGTGGGAATAGCCCAGCCGGACAGATCGCCATCCTCGGCGGCGAGATTGATCACGACGTAGAACAGGGCGGGTACTACCATCCCGCCCATGGCGGCGGCGATGGGCAGCGCCGCACGGCGCGGATCGCGCAGATCCCCGGCGACGAACTCGCGTTTGAGTTCCAGGCCGGCAACAAAGAAGAAGACTGCAAGCAGCCCGTCGGCGGCCCATCGCGCGAGGGTCAGGTCCAGATGTAGCTGGGAGGGCCCGACCCGGATGGCGCTGAGGTCAAAATACGCGGTGGCCCAAGGGGAGTTCGCCCACAGCAGCGCGACCGCCGCGGTCGCGACGAGCAGCGTGCCGCCGACGGTCTCGGTGCGCAGCACGTCGGTGATGCGGCTGACCTCGCGCCAGGATCCGCGGTCGAGCAATCGAGGACGGGTGGGAGGAGACGGCTGGGGCACCGGTTCTCCTTTGTGCATAGCAGTCGCGGACTGCCGACCAGGCTTCCCGGCGCACCAGGGCCCTACCTTATCGGACCACGCTTTCCCGGCTCTGAACCATTGCCATCAGGTGTCTGGCGCCGAATGGCGGTCGCCAGCGGCTGTTGTCAGTGCCTGAGCTATCAGGATGGCCTGCGCCGGGGTCAGGACTGCGCCCGTCTGCGGGCTGGCATGAAACAGCAGTTCCACTGTGTTGTTGACCCGGCGCACCAACACCGTGCACGTTCCGCCGCCGAACTCGGAGGGCCGGCGGGCGTCGAGCGCGAACCGGTGGGTCTCAGCGCTCACCTGCTGCTCCAGCAAGCGTAAGACGTGCCGGGCGGCGGGATGTTGCCTGGGGCGGACCGGTGCCGCTGTGGTCAAGGTTCATCCGATGGCCTCCCGTAGTCGGTGTCGTCACGGCATCGCGTCACACCGTGCTGATGCATGTGCGCTATACCGTGCACAGCATACCGAGCGGTTGGTTTGCGCGGGTTGAGCGGCAGCTCGTCGAGTACTTCCAGCCGCTCGGGAGCTTGACGGTCTGCAGCCCGTGCTCGGCCAGGTAATGAGCGAGGCCTGGCAGGGTGGATGCCGTGCCGGTAGGCCAGGACGCACACCACGCACGCTGCTAGGCGTCCCAACCAGGGAGCCGGTATTCCGACGCACGGTGCGGCGAGTGTCGCCGGATGCTGGGCGTCAGCAGTACCGCCTATCCCGGGCTGATGTTGCGGCCGCCGGGGACCAACGAGCATGAAGGCCGCCATGGCAACCGTCGCGACCCCCGCGGTACCCGTCCAGCTGGCGGCACTACCTGGTCCGGCCGCGCGCAGCCCCACGGGCGTTCTCCTTAACCGCCGCCCGCCCGTAGTGGTCAAGTCCAGCCGGTAGCCGGTTCCCACCTCTCGGCACGGCACTCACCCAGTGATGTTCTGGAGTTCCAATCGGCAGATCTTGGCAGTGCGGTGGGCGCTTTCGGAGTGGACGCGGCAGTGACCGTGGTGACTGGCGTGCTGACCGCACTCTGCCGCGCAGCGATCGGCGGCGGTGGCCACAGCCTCCAGGACGGCCCTGACGACACCAGCGTCGGTCGCGGTGGGGCGGGACAACACCCGTTGCGCAGCCGCGGCAATGTCGGCACAGTCAAGTGCCGCCCGCGTGGCGCTGGCCATGTCGGCGCCATCGAGGGCCATCATCGCTGCAGCACAGGTGGTCGAGTCACGATCGAGTTCGGTCAGCGCCTGCAGGACCGTGGCCAGCCCGCCAAGGCTGAACAACAGCTTTGAGCTGACGTCAGGCTGCTGGGCCACAATGGCGGTTCGAGCCAGCCTGGTGACGTGCGCCGCCTCGTCGGCGAACCATTGACATGCAACACAAGTCGCCAGGTGAGCGGCGATGACCGCCCGTTCCGCCGCGCTCCCCTCGCCGTCCAGCTCAGCCGAGACGGCCTCACGACTCTCTGTACAATCCACGTGACAATGGTCGCACAGCGAACCCTTGGGTTCCCAGCTCGTGGCTAGGCTCCATGGTTGTGGAGCGCACCGATGCCGCGACTACCCGCAGCCGGGGAGATCGCCGTTCGCTGTTCGATCGCTTCGTCCAGGCGGCTTACGTTCGGGTCAGCCAGGCGCCGTTCTTTTTCGTATGTACCGGCATGGTGCTGGCCTGGTTGGTCAGCTTGCCCCTGTGGGCGGACCTCAAGGAATGGCAGACGGCAATTCATACTGTCGCGAGCGTCCTCACGCTGCTTCTGGTGGTGTTACTGGAGAACGCCGGTCGACGTACGGACGAGGCCGCGCAGGAGAAGCTCAATGTCATCGCCGAGGCGGTGGCCGAGCTGATGGCTTCAGACGCGCGCAACGATCCGCATCTCCGGGACGCCGCGGAACGCTTGCGCAAGGCTGTCGGTCTTGAGGAGCGCCATTGAGACTCAGCGACCTCGAAACTCAGCGACCTCGAAACTCAGCGACCTCGAAACTCAGCGACCTCGAAACTCAGCGACCTCGAAACTCAGCGACCGGTAGCGCTTCGTCCGGGCAGCCCGGGAGCGTTCATCGCACGCACCAGGTCTTCTCGCGCCCGGGCAACCCGGGACCGGATGGTGCCGATGGGGCAGCCGCACACCTGCGCCGCGGCCGCGTAGCCAAGACCCAACACCTGAGTCAGCACGAAGGCGTCCCGACGGTCCGGCTCCAGCCCGGCCACCAGTTCGCGGAGCACAACGCCCTCATCGAAACCGGGCCGCCGTTGTGTCGGACTCGCCGCCACGATGGTGTCCCAGTCGTCGACCGCGGTGGTGCGCGGCCGCGTCACAGTCCAACGCACGTGGTCGGCGGCGACTCTGCGAGCGATGGACAGCAGCCAGGTGCGTGCGGAGGACCGGCCGGCGAAGCTCGGCAACGATCGCAGGGCCCGCAAGTAAGTCTCCTGGGTAAGATCCTCGGCCTCGCCGCGGTCTGCGATATGGCTCAGGAAGCGGTACACATCGCGCTGCGTAACGCGCACGAAAGCCGCCAGGGCGGCGCGGTTACCGATGCCAGCCGAAAGGGCCAGCGCGGTGACCTGTGCATCCTCAGATCGAGCGTCACCCATGCGGGAAGGGTAACTGACAGTTTAGGGGAACCCCAGGGCTCGCAGGGGCGACAATTGTCATGTGAATTGCACTCAGTGTAGGGAAGCGCTCTCGGCTGGGCTGGATGGTGAGGGCAGCGCGGGCGAACAAAGCGTGATCGACGCGCACCTGAAGACCTGCGCGGCGTGCCGCCGGTTCGCCGACGACGCGGCGCATGTCACCCGGCTGTCCCGGACCGCCGTGGCCGCCCCGGAGCCCGACATCGTTGAGGCGATCCTCGCGGCCGCCCCGCGAACACCTCGCTGGCGGCTGGCTACTGCCTTGCGGGTACTACTCGGCCTGGTCGGCTTCGCTCAGATCGCCGTCGCTGCATCCGGCGTACTCGCGGCTCAGACCAGCGGGCACGACTCCCAGGGAATAGTGCTGAAGGGCGCCTCGGTCACGCATTTCGCGCATGAGAGCGCCGCGTGGAATCTGGCATTGGGCGTCGGTTTCCTGTGGATTGCATGGCGCTCGTCACGGACGTCGGGGATGGTGCCGACGCTCACGACGTTCGTGGCGGTACTGGCAGCGCTGGTGGTGCTGGATGTGATGGCGGGGCGGGTCGATGCCGAACGGTTCGTCTTACACGGCCTGGTTCTGGCTGGCCTGATCCTGGTGATAGTGCTCGATCGGCTGCCGAGGCCCACCGGTGGCACCGTGCCTGGCGCCCCTGCCTTGGGGGCGCCGTGGGCGGGTCGATCCAAACGTGCGGATCCGGTAATCGGGACCGATGCCGGCGGCCTACCACCGGATCTACGGCCGACTGCTCACCATGAGGGTGGCGCCGCAGCGCAGCGCCGGACCGCGTAATCGCCAGCGCAGCGATCGGTCATTGCATTCACGCCCGCCTCCGGTCAATATGCAGTTGCGGTTAATGGAAATAGGGCAGGTGGAATCATGGCGGATTCGACGGGTTCCGCCGGACTTCACCGCGAACGCATTGGGCGTGCAGGGATCCGGTTGGTCGGTGCTGGCTTCGGACTCGCTGGGCCAGCGGCTGGTGCTCAAGCAGCTCTACGACCAACAGGGCAACCTGGCCTTGGCCACGGTGCCGCTCCTGCTGCTCGACATGTAGGAGCACGCGTCGGCGCAGCGGAACCGCTGCGTGGGCTGGACCAGATGATCTTCCGGCTGTCCTCGTTATCCGGCATCCTGCTCGACGAGCTCGCCGGTGTCACCGGCGAGCTCGTGGCGAGGTGCTGCACGCCGTCCACCTGCGTTACCTCGATCCCCGAGCCGGACCACCGCGCTGATCCCCGGTCAGCAGCCAGACCGCACCCTGGGGAGTGTCGCGCACCTCGATCCCGGCCGCGGTGAGCCGGTCGCGCACGGTGTCGGCGAGCGTCCACGAACCTCGCTTCCGAGCTTGCTCTCGCAGCTCCAGCAGTATGTCGATGAAGGGCCCAACGATCTCCCGTGGATCTCTCGCACCTACCACGGCGAGTTCGGCCAATCGCGTCACCATCCGGCGAAGCATGTCCCGTGGCTCCTCGACGCCGTCCATCTCCTCGGTGTCGGCCGACCAGTCGACGATCGCCTGTTCCAGCTCGAGGACGGCCGTCACTGCCGCGCTGACGTCACGGGTCCGTAGCCCGCTGTCGAAGACG
>DASVWA010000358.1:0-4589 GCA_036389855.1 Pseudonocardiaceae bacterium | reverse complement strand
GTGGCCGCCGGTGTGCTGATGTTGCCTTACCTGTCCCGCACGTCGGCGATAGCCGTCGGGGCGGCATGCGCGGGCGTGGTGTCCGTCCACCCCAGCGCCGCGATCTCGGTGGGATTCACGGTCGTCACGTGGTGGGCGGGGCAGGCGCTGACCCGCCAGGGCCGCCAACAGCTGCGCGGCCAGCAGGGCAGCCATCTGATCGGCTTGTTGATCGCAGCCGGTACGGCGCTAGCGCTCGGTTCTGCAACGCTCGCCGAGGCAGTGTCCTCCGGTGGCCGAACCGGCGGTTGGCTGCCGGATATTCCTCCTACCCCGTTCGGTGATGCCGTGGGTAGCACACTGGCGCTGTCCTATGGCGGGCATCTCGACCCACAGCGGTCCCTGGGCCAGGTCTTCGCGGTCGTCCTCGTCGCGCTCGGGGTGGTCGCGGTGGTCGCGCTGCGCCGCGGGTTCGGCCCGGTGACGGCCTGGTCTGCGTGGAGCCTGGTGACGATCGGTGCGTTCCTGAGCCCGGGTTCGGGGCTGGATTCCCTCATTACCGGGTTCTTCTACAACGCCCAGGTGCGGGTGTGGTCTCACGTGTCGCTGCTGGCACCGGTCCTTGCCGGGCTTGGCGTGGTACTCACCGCATGCTGGTGTGCCGTCTGGTTGCGTCGCCATTCCCGCGCCCCGGCCCGGCCGGTGGCGGCCCTGCTGGTGGTGCTGGCCTGGCTGGCCTACCTGGTGGGACCGGCCGGGCGGTATGCCGACACCAACACGACCGCGGTGGCGTCGCGCTACCGCAGCCCCGACTTCGTCCGGGTGGACGCCGATGACCAGCGCGCCATCAGCTGGCTAGCGCGACACATCCGCCCTGGCCAGCGGGTCCTCAACTCACCCAACGACGGCTCCACCTACCTGTACGTCGAGCGTGGCATCCCGATGCTCAACGTGGCGACCCTGGGACTGGACTCCGTGCCCTACAGCTACCGGCTCCTGGAGTCGTTCCGCTCCTACCCAACCGACCAGCAGCTGCGCGACGTCCTGCTGCAGTTCAACGTGGCCTGGGTGTACGTCGACTCCCAGGCGCCCATGATCGGTGCCAGCGGCTCGCCCGAGGGTTGGGCCGGCAACGCCGGTTTCACCGTGGCCCCGGGCCTTGCTGACCTCAGCGGACTACCCGGGCTGGTTCCCGTCTTCACCAGCGGCTCGGTCACCGTCTACTCCCTCGACCTCGGCGTCCTGCGGGCGCTTCCGGGGCCCACGTAGGCCAGCGGTAGTGAACAGCGTGCACGCCCAGCGGGCGGTGGTGACCGGGGGAGCCGGCTTCATCGGTTCGCACCTCGTCGACGCGTTAGTCCATGCCGGCGCTGAGGTGCTTGTCGTCGACGATCTGAGCCGCGGCATGTTGACCAACCTCGAGCCCGCACTGCGCCGTGGCGCCCGCCTGGTCGAGCTGGATGTCCGGGACGGTCTGGCGGTCATCGAAGCGTTCCAATCCTTCCGACCCGAGCTGGTGTTCCACCTTGCGGCCCAGATCGACGTCCGGATCTCGATGGACGACCCGGCGCGCGATGCGGCCGTCAACGTGCTCGGGTCGGTAAACGTGTTCTCCGCCGCGCACGCCGTCGCCACGCGCCGGGTGGTGAACACCTCAACCGGCGGTGCGATCTACGGGGAGTCCGAGGTGGTGCCTACCTCGGAAGCCGTTCCCGCCGACCCCGTGTCGGCCTACGGACTGAGCAAACTCACCGCCGAGCGCTACGCTCGCTGGTTTCACCGGTGGCGCGGGCTGGACGTGGTGACGTTGCGGTACGGCAACGTCTACGGCCCGCGCCAGGATCCCCGCGGTGATGCCGGTGTCATCGCGATCTTCTGCGATCGGGTGCTCGGTGGGTGCAGACCAATCGTTTACGGCGACGGGCGGCAGACCCGCGACTACGTGTTCGTCGGCGACATCGTGGCAGCCAACCTGGCCGCGGCCCGGGCTGTTGAACCGGCGCATCGCGAATACAACGTTGGAGCCGGCGCGGAGGTCACCGTGCTGCAGCTTGTCCAAGCCGTTGCGTCGGCGGCGGGAGTCGATCCGGCGGACTTCCAACCCGACTTCGCCCCGGCCCGCCCCGGTGAACTTCTTCGCAGCTGCCTCGACGTCACCCGCGCCCGATGCGATCTGGGCCTGCTACCACCCACGCCGCTGCCTGAAGGGCTCGCGCGCACCGTGGAATGGGCCCGCCGCCGAACGGCCGAGCAGCAATTGGGGTGACTTCACCTACTCTTCAACCTGAGCGGTCGCCTTTCATTTCGGCCGTACGTCGCCACGATCTCGTGTAGACGGGACATCAGGTGCCTATCGGCTGCGCGGGCCGCCCTGGTCCATCCTCGACGGGTAAGTTCTGCGCTGATCTCCTGGTAGTATCGGCGTTCTTCGTCGAAGCGCCGGCCGGAGCGTGCTCTAGTCGATGAGTCGTTTCCTGCATGTCGACGGTAGTAAAAAGCGATTTCCGCAGGAAGTGCGATGGTGCCTCCAGCCAAGAGCATATCGATCGTGTGGCTGAGGTCTGAGATCGCATCGATATCGCGGCGCGCGCGGGTCCGCTCGATGACGTCTCGGCGAAAAGCCAGGGAGGGGAGGTACGTCCAGTTTCCTCGCAGCAAGCTGGCGACGGCATCCTCGCCGCCGATCTCGCCACGGCGACGTGCAGACCACGAAGCAGCCCGTTTGACTCGATCCGCGAGTGGGACAATGGGCTGCTCGTACTCGCCGATGATCGCGACGCCGGGTTGCACGATGATAGCACTCGGATAGTCTCGAAATGCTCTGTCGATCACATCGATGTAGTTGGGGAGAAGTAAATCGTCTGCGCCCAGGCTGGTGACGTAGCGGGCTGAGCTCTCAGCCCCAACTTGGAGTGCCCGGTATAGGTTGCCTGCTACGCCCAGATTGCCTTCGTTTCTTATATATCGTATACGGCCGTCATCGAGCTGGTCGATGTGGTCGGCGACCTTTGTGTCCGGGTTGCAGTCATCGATGACGGTCATCGTCCAGTCAGCCCGATTGAGTCGTTGAGCGCTCGCGATCGTGGCGAACAAGTAATGATCTGCGCCGTAAAAGGGGATGACAAAATGGACAGCGGCAAGGTTGCCTGAGGGCGGTGTCACGGCCGCAGGATAGAGCACCTTGCCTGGAGTGCCCCCACTGCGCCAAGTCGAATCCGATGCCGAGCTTCCGGGAGCTCAGAGCTGGCGATCTGCACGGTCTCGGCGGTCGTGGTTGGCTGACTCGGCGTCCCGCAACGCCACCGTGCGAGCCAGATCGGTCAGGTGGTTACTGATCTCGCGCTGGCGAAGGTAGGTGTTGAGCATGCCGAATACGAAGGCGACCACGAGGAGGTAGACCACCAGATCGGTGCCGCGTCCGACGCCAACCTGCTGCGCGATCCCGGTCATATCGTCGGGCCGCAGCACCGCGTAGATGTTCACCACGATGAACGCGAAGAACGCGATCCGTTTGCTAGCGCGGATGCGGACGTTGTGCGCCCGGCGTACGAAATAGGCCAGCGCGCCCAGCGCGGCGAGGACGAGAACGATCTGCGCGATCATGGCACCCTCACCCGTGGTTGCGCACGGCCAGGTCGAACAGGATGTTGATTCCGTTGAAGAGGGACTGGCCCTTGCTCATCGAGTACTCGGTGTAACGAATCGTCACCGGGAGCTCCCGCACTGCCCATGACGACCGCGCCAGCAGCGAGACGATCTCCGATGCATGGGCCATGCCGTTCATCCTGATGCGCAGCTGCGCCGCCACCGCGCGGTTGAAGACCCGTAGCCCGTTGTGTGCATCGGTGAGGTGCATATTGCGCGCCGCCGGGCTCAGCGCCACCACCATGCGCAGCACGGCGCGCTTGAGCAGCGGCACCCGGTGTCGCCGACCATCGTGCTGGCCGAGGAAACGGGAGCCCAGGACGACGTCTGCGAGTCCGCTGCGGGCTGTGTCCACCATGTGGCCGGCATCGGCAACCCTGTGCTGGCCGTCCGCGTCGAAGGTCACGAAGAACCGGCCGCCTGGACGGCCCAACGCGTAGCACAACCCGGTCTGCAAGGCCGCACCCTGTCCCAGGTTGATCGGGTGCCGAACCAGGTGTGCGGCGGTCGTGGCGATCTGCGCCGCGGACCCATCGGTGCTGCCGTCGTCCACGCAGACGATGTTGCGAAATGTCGCCTGCAGGTCGGCGACGACTTGGGCGATCACGTTGACCTCGTTGTACACCGGAATGATCACCCACGTGTCGTCATTGGCCATCTGCGCTCCTGGACCGCCGTGGAGAGGGGTGGCGCAGGGTAGCAGGGTAGGTGCGGGTGGGGTTACCGTCTCGCCGTGCACGCTGGGCGACTACCCTCACGCCCGTGAGTAGCCCCCAACCCGATCTGATCGTGGTCGGTTCCGGATTCTTCGGTCTCACCGTGGCCGAGCGGGTCGCCAGCCAGCTGGACCGGCGGGTCCTCGTGCTGGATCGCCGCCACCACATCGGGGGCAACGCCTACTCCGAAACCGAACCCGAGACCGGGATCGAGGTGCACCGCTACGGGGCGCATCTGTTTCACACCTC
>DASVWA010000357.1:0-22300 GCA_036389855.1 Pseudonocardiaceae bacterium | reverse complement strand
GTCGGGCTGCCATCCTCCGGTGTCCACCACGGTGAACCGGCGCCCATTCCACAACGCGTCGTAGGCCACCCGATCCCTGGTCACCCCCGGTACGTCTTGCACCACCGCCTCGCGGCGCCCCAGGATCCGGTTGACCAGCGTCGATTTGCCCACGTTGGGGCGGCCCACCACCGCGAGCACGGGTTGTTCGAGTGCCACATCCGGCTCGACGTCGCTGCCCTCCACGTCTCCCGGGGCCGCCCATTCGGCTTCGTCAGACCAGGTCCCATCACCGCGCACAGAATTGCTCATCACGCCCCCGTTGGCCGTATCGCGCGCGGCAAGCCGAGGCCGCGGATCCGGTCCAGCTCAGCGACCAGCGTTGCCAGCCGGTCTCGCATCTCGTTGGTGGCGGCAACCAGTGCCGCTCGCCCCCGGCCTGAGGACACCGCGAAGGGCTCGCCGACCAGGACGTCGACGCGCGGTCGGAACCGCTGGTTGCTCCGCGGCGGCCGCCGGGTCCCGCGGATCGCCACCGGCAGCAGCCTCGCCCCACCGGTCCGGGCCAGCCACACGGCGCCCTGGTGCGCGTTGTCCACGTCGCCCTCGCCTCGAGTGCCCTCCGGGAACACCACCACCACACCGCCGTGCCGCAGCAGCCGGACGGCAGTGAATAGCGGTGCACGGTCGGCCTCACCGCGGCGCACGGCCAGCTGGCCAAGCCGCGGCAGTATCCAGCCCAGCGGGCCGCGGAACATCTCCTGCTTGACCAGGAACGACGTCGGCCGTCCCAGCACCCCGTACAGCAGCGGGCCGTCGACTATCGCGCTGTGGTTGGCGACCACCACGACGGGTCCGCTGGCCGGCATCCGATCCCGGTGGCGCACGTGGAGCCGGTAACCGACGAAAAAGCACCAGGTCCCGATCCAGCGCGTCAAGTCCCGCAACCACAACCAGGTGCCTTCAGGCGCGTCGGGAGTCACTGCCGTCCCCAAACGACCATCGCAACCAACCCGCGGTCGATCACCAGCTCCTGGAGCCGACTCACGACGGCGTCGACGTCCAGCGCGGTGGTGTCCAGCTCGACGGCATCCTCGGCAGCACGCATCGGCGACGTCACCCGGCTGGAGTCAAACCGGTCGCGGCGCTCGACGTCGCGATGGATCTCCCCCACATCCTCGACCCCGTCCTGGGCTGCCCGCCGCGCGGCCCGCTGTCCCGCGTCCGCGGTGAGAAAGATTTTCAGCGGAGCGTCGGGCACCACCACGGTGCCGATGTCACGCCCCTCGACGATGATCCCGCCGCCGGGGGTGGCGTCGGAGATGATCTGGCGCTGCTGGTCGACGAGCAGGCGACGTACCTCGGGCATCGCCGAGACCGGACTCACCGCAGTGGTCACCGCCGGCCCCCGGATCTCCCCCGCGACATCCTCGCCGTCCAGCAGCACCCGTGGGTGATCCGGATTGGTACCCACCTCGATGTGGCACCGCGCCACCACCTCGTACACGGCGTCCGGCTCGCAGGGGTCGGCACCAGCTCGCAACACACCCAGCGCGGCGGCCCGATACATCGCACCGGTGTCCAAGTACTGGGCGCCCAGCGACGCCGCCAGCCGGCGAGCCACGGTGGACTTTCCGGTACCCGCAGGTCCGTCTACCGCCACCACGCCGCGCAACCCGTCGCCTTGCTGCACCCGACTGACCTCCCGGCTCGCTGACGGTTCTATTCTGCCCATCACAACCAATGGGTGGCGCCAGCGCTACCGGCCGACCGCCCGGTTGAGGGCGCCAACCTCGGGGCGGGACAGCACCCGCACCGTCCCGGGACGCTGCTCCCCGAGGCGCACGTCAGCAATCGCGGTACGCACCAGGCGTTGCACCGGATGGCCGACTTCAGCAAGCAACCGGCGCACGATGTGCTTGCGACCCTCGTGCAGCACCATCTCGACCAGTGCCTTGCCCGGCAGCGACTGCACGACCCGGAATCCATCCACCGCCACCACGCCGTCGTCGAACTCCACTCCGGCGCGCAAGGTCCGGCCCACCGTTCGAGACACCGGACCGGGCACCTCCGCGAGATACGTCTTGAGCACCCGGTAGGAGGGGTGCATCAGCCGGTGGGCAAGCTCTCCGTCATTGGTGAGTAGCAGCAGACCCTCGGTGTCAGCGTCGAGACGGCCGACGTGGAACAGGCGCTGTGCCCGGTCGGCCACGTAATCACCCACACACGGCCGGCCGCGGTCATCGGACATCGTCGAGTGCACGCCACGGGGCTTGTTCAACGCCAGGTGTTCCACGTCGGAGCGCAGTTCCAGGCGCATGCCATCGACATGGATGACCGCCTGCTCCGGGTCGACTCGCACCCCCATCTCGCGCACGACGGCCCCATCCACCTGCACCCGGCCCCGGGCGATCATCTCCTCGGCAGCACGCCGGGAGGCCACCCCCGCCTGGGCGAGCACCTTGTGCAGCCTTGGCAGCGACTGCGACTCCACCTCAGGACGGGACATCATCGATACTGTCGATGTCGGGCAGCAGCGGCGCGATCGGCGGAAGGTCGTCCAACGAGGACAACCCGAGCCGCTCGAGGAAGAGCTCCGTCGTGCAGTACAGCGTGCCGTGGGTCTCTGGGTCAGCTCCGATTTCCGCTACCAAACCGCGGGCCAGCAGGGTGCGCATCACCCCGTCGACATTCACCCCGCGCACCGCGGCAACCCTCGAGCGGGTGATCGGCTGGCGGTAGGCCACCACGGCGAGGGTCTCCAGGGCGGCCCGGGTGAGCTTGGCACGTTGGCCATCCAGCAACAGCCGTTCCACGAACCCTGCATACACATCGCGGGTGTACAACCGCCATCCCTGCGCCACCTGGCGCAAGTCGATACCGCGGCCACCGACGGCATAGCCGTCGCGCAACCGATGCAACGCTTCGGCCACCCGCTGTACCGGCTGATCCACTGCGCTGGCCAACACGTCCTCATCCACCGGGGAGTCGACCACCAGCAGCAATGCTTCCAGGGCAGCGTCGAGCTCGCCGTCGCTGGAAAGCCGGGGTAGACCTTCAGCGCCGTCGCAGATCACGACGGGTGGGGATTCGCTCACCGATAATCCTCATCCTCGTCTGACTCCACCGCTACCTCGGTGGCCTGCTCGGCGCCACCCGTCCACCGGATGTGCAAGTCACCCAGTGGATCGATCTGGTCGAACACCACCACCGCGGCACGGTACAGATCCAGCAACGCCAGGAAGCGGGCGACCACCTCTGCCGTGTGCACACAGTCCGCGACCAGGCTGCGGAAGCTTGCCTGGCCGTCGCGGGCCAGCCGGCTACGCAGTAGGGCCGCGTGCTCATGCACCGACACCCGGGGCGCGTGCAGATGCTCCAGCGACACCGTAGGCGGTGGCGGCTTTGACCGAAACACCGCGGCCGCGGTCTCGGCGAAACGGGCAGCGTCGACGCCGAGCAGCACCTCGGGCAGCAAATCGGCGAATCGTTCGTCGAGCGCCACCGATCGTGGGTAGCGGCGCAGCGCTGCGGACTCCAGCTCAGCGAACAGCGTTGCCACCTGCTTGTACGCCTGGTACTGCAGCAACCGCGCGAACAGCAGGTCGCGCGCCTCCAGCAGCGCGAGGTCCTCCTCATCCTCGACCTGTGCCGACGGCAGCAACCTCGCCGCTTTGAGATCCAGCAAGGTCGCCGCGACAACCAGGAACTCGGTGGTCTCATCCAGGTCGAAAGAGTCACCCAGCAAGCGGATGTGTGCGATGAATTCGTCGGTCACCCGGTGCAGAGCGACCTCGGTCACGTCCATCTGCTGCTGCGAGATCAGCTGCAGCAGCAGATCGAACGGCCCCTCGAAGTTGTCCAGCCGCACGGTGAAGCGACCGGGCGTGCCATCACTACCCGCCAATCCCGCATCCTGCACCGCTGTCGGATCTGATGGTTCGACCCTGCAAGCAGGTCTCATGGTTGGTGATTCGGCCCTGCAGGCAGATCTCATCGCGCGATCACCTCGCGAGCCAGGGTGCGATAGGCCTTTGCCCCGGCCGACTTCGGTGCCCACCGAGTGATCGGCTCGCCAGCGACGGTGGTCTCCGGGAACCTGACCGTTCGGTTGATCACGGCGTCGAACACGGTGTCGCCGAAAGCCTCCACCACCCGGGCCATCACCTCACGGGCGTGCAGCGTACGCGGGTCGTACATCGTAGCGAGGATCCCGGTAATCGCCAGCTTGGGATTGAGCCGCTCGCGCACCTTGTCGATGGTGTCGATGAGCAGCGCCACCCCACGTAGGCTGAAGAACTCACACTCCAACGGGATCACCACGCCATCGGCACACGCCAGTGCATTGATGGTGAGCAGGCCAAGCGATGGCTGGCAGTCGACCAGGATGAAGTCATAGTGCGGTAACAGCGGCCGCAGGGTCCGGCCCAGCGTCTGTTCCCGACCCACCTCGGTCACCAGTTGCACTTCCGCGGCGGACAGGTCGATGTTGCTCGGCAGCAGGTCCATACCCGGTACCGAGGTGGTCTGCACCACGTCCTGTACCGGGACACCCTGTTCCATGATCACGTTGTAGATGGTGCGGTCCAGTTGGTGGGAGGCCACTCCGAGCCCAACCGACAGCGCTCCCTGCGGGTCGAAATCGACCAGTAGCACCCGGCGGCCGTACTCGGCCAGCGCGGCGCCGAGGTTGATCGTCGAGGTGGTCTTGCCGACACCGCCCTTCTGGTTGCAAATCGCTACCACCCGAGCCGGTCCGTGCCGGTCCAGCGGGGGAGGCTGCGGCACCGTACGGCGTGGACGGCCGGCAGGATCGATCCCGTCGTCGACGGCCCCGTCGTCATACGAGATCGGCGGGGTCGGCACAGCCAGCGGCTGCTGCGCGGACGCCCAGGTCGACATGGAACCCCTTCCAGCGCGGTGCGATCCTCGGGGAGACTATTCCGCTGCCGAAAACGCCTTCAACGCGCCTCAGCCACGAGCCCGCGGATGCGCGGTTGCATAGACCTCACGCAGGGTGTCCACCGTCACCAGTGTGTAGACCTGTGTGGTGGTCACCGAGGCGTGCCCGAGCAGTTCCTGCACCACCCGCACGTCCGCACCGCCCTCGAGGAGGTGGGTGGCGAAAGAATGCCGCAGGGTGTGGGGTGACACCGCAGCGGTGATCCCGGTCCGGGCGGCAGCCTCTTGCAGCACTGCCCAGGCACTCTGTCGGGACAGCCGGGCGCCGCGGGCGTTGAGAAACACCGCGGGATTGCCCCGTCCGCGGGCGGCCAAGGCCGGACGGCCGCGGACCAGATAGGCATCCAGCTCGGCAAGCGCCGGGCGACCGACCGGCACCAGCCGCTGCTTGCCACCCTTGCCGCGCAGCAACACGGTGCGAGCCGGGGCATCGATGTCGTCACGGTCCAGCCCGACCGCTTCGGAGATCCGCGCGCCGGTGGAATAGAGCATTTCCAGCAGCGCCCGGTCGCGCAGCGCACGGGGCCCCCCGTCGGTGGAGAACACCTCCAGCAGCCGCAGTACCTCATGCAGCCCCAACGCTTTGGGCAGCCGTTTCGGCGGGCTCGGAGGGTGCACGTCGGCCGCGACATCGGTGGGCACCAGGCCCTCCCACATGGCGAAGCGGTGCAACCCGCGAGCCGCGACCAGTGCCCGCGCCGCGGAGGACGGGGCCAGCGGCCGGTGCCCACCGGCCCCGTCGCGCAGCGCCGCAAGGAACCCGTTCACCTGTTCCTCACTGACTTCGGCGAGTTCAGCGACACCGAGTGAATCCAAGTAGGCGCCGTAGCGGCGCAGGTCGCGGGCGTAGGAGTCCAGCGTGTTGGGCGACGTACCGCGTTCCACCGCGAGGTGGTCCAGGTAGCCGGAGATCACGGTGGCCAGCACGGGCGGCAGGCCCGCGCTCACCCGAGCGCCTCAGCCAGCGGCACGTAGTCAAGGCGGTGTGCGCTGGCGACCTCGGCGAGTACCACGGCACCGGCCAGCACATTGACTCCTCGGGCCAGCACCGGGTCGTCGTCCACCGCCCGCCGCAGTCCCTTGTCGGCCAGCGCGCACACGTAGGGCAGCGTGACGTTGGTCAACGCATAGGTGGAGGTGTGCGGTACCGCGCCGGGCATGTTGGCCACGCAGTAGAACACCGACTCGTGCACGGTGAAGGTGGGATCGGCGTGCGTGGTGGGCCGGGAGTCGGCGAAGCAGCCACCCTGGTCGATGGCGATGTCCACCAGTACCGATCCCGGGCGCATCCGACCGACCAGGTCGTGACTGACCAGGGTGGGCGCCTTGGCGCCGGGCACCAGTACCGACCCGATCACCAGGTCCGCCCACAGGCAGGCCTTCTCTACCTCATAAGCATTCGACGCGATGGTCTGCAGGTGGCCGCGGTAGACGAAATCGATCTCTCGTAACCGGTTGATGTTGGCGTCGAGCACCACGACTTCGGCCTGCATCCCCAGCGCGATGGCGGCGGCGTTCATTCCCACCACCCCGGCGCCGATCACTGCCACCTTGCCGGCCGGCACGCCGGAGACACCGCCAAGCAGCACTCCGCGCCCACCCTGCATGCGCTCCAGGCAGTGCGCCCCCACCTGAGGGGCCATCCGCCCGGCGACCTCGCTCATCGGGGCCAGCAGCGGCAATGAGCCGTCCGGCAGTTGCACCGTCTCATAGGCGATGGCGTCGATCGCGGCGTCGATCAGTGCATTCGTGCACTCCACCGACGCGGCCAGGTGCAGGTAGGTGAACAGGATCTGGCCCTTGCGCATCCGGTGGTACTCCTCGGGCACCGGTTCCTTCACCTTGAGCACCAGCTGCGCCTGCGCCCACACGTCATCGGCCAGTGGGACGATCCGGGCGCCCGCGGCCAGGTAGGTTTCGTCGGGGAATGCGCAGCCGGCACCGGCGCCACGTTCCACGATCACCTCATGCCCGCGACGGGTGAGCTCGAGGACGCCAGCGGGCGTCATCGCAACGCGGTACTCGTGAATCTTCAACTCCCGCGGAACGCCGATCTTCACAGCGGCAGCCTCTTGCGCAGTCGGACGGTGGTGCCGTGGTCATCGATGTCCACAGTGACGGCATCGGTGAGTTTGTCCATCATCTTGAGACCGCGGCCGCGTGGGCCGGGGGCCGGGATGGTGCGCCAGCGGCCGTGGTCGCGGACCTCGAGGTGGAGCTCCTCGGCGTCGCGGCTGACGGTGAGCTCAACGCTGCCGGGCTCGCTGTCCAGGTAAGCGTGTTCAACGGCGTTGGTGACAGCTTCGCCGGCGGCGAGCACCAACTCTTGGGCGGTGTGCTGGTCGACGGCGGTCGCGGTCAGCCATTGGCGCAGCGTGCGGCGCAGGGGCGCAAGCTGCTCGAGGCGAGCCGGCACCGTGGCGGTGACTGTGCGGCCCACCCCAAGCGGGTGCTGGTAGAGCAGGTAGGCGACGTCATCGTCGTGGCCATCGCCGAGGAGCTTTTCGGCGAGACAGTCGGCGATCTCAGCGGGCGCCAGGTGATGGGTCTGGGCCAGCAGATCTCGAGCGCGGCCGATGCCGGTATCGAGGATGATGTTGCGCCGCTCGACCAACCCATCGGTGTAGAGCAGCACGGTGTCACCCGTAGCCAGGACGGCGGTGGCCTCCGGTCGCGCAACGTCCACAGTGGCCAAGGGAACGCTGCGGGCGCCATCAAGCAGCTCGGTGCGGCCATCGGCTCTGGCCACAATGGCCGGCGGGTGGCCGGCGCAGCTGTAGATCATAGTGCCGGTGGTGCGATCGATGATGGCGCACAACAGGGTGGTGCAGACCGCGTCCGGGATCAACGCAGCAACGTGATCCATCGCCGCCAGCACCTGTGCGGCGGTGTGATGTTGCAGCAACAGGGTGCGGCACGCGGTGCGAAGCTGCCCCATCACGGCAGCGGCGGCCAACCCGTGGCCGACGCAGTCGCCGACGGCCACACCCACCCGATCCGCGCCCAGCTCGACGATGTCGTACCAGTCACCCCCGACCGCCAGCTGGCTGATCGCAGGCTCATAGCGCACCGCGAAACCGGCCGGCAGCACGGTGGGCCCGAGGATGGCGCGTTGCAAGGTGAGTGACGCAGCGCGTTGTTCGTCGAACAGCTGTGCCCTGGTCAGCGCGTGACCGAGGTGACCAGCGAGGTCGGACAGCAGCGCGGCGTCCTCGCTATCGAAAGGCCAGACCGGCTCCAACTCGAGCCAGACCACGTTGACCTGGGTGCCGCAGGGAACTGGGGCACCCACCACGGTGGGTGCAGGTGGATCCGCTGACCGGTCACCCAGCTGCCAGTGCACTCGCCCGGTGGTGCGGATCTGAGTGATCGAGGCCCTGGTCGCCGGTCGCAGCGCCGCCCACGATGTGCCGGTACCGATCGCCGATACCTTGTCGGCGGTATCCCACGTGAGCATCAGTGCGCAGCGGGTGACCCAGTTGGCAGCCAGTTCGGCCAACCCCGCGGTCAACACGCCGCGCACGTCGCTGGCTTCGCCCAACCGCCCGGTGAGCCGGGCCACGGCCGCGTCGCGGCGCGCAGTGAGGTGTTCGGCGGTGACGTCGCGCACCGTGCCCACAAAAGCCTGGATGGTGCCGTCAGGACGGGTGACTACGCCGCTGGCGATCGAGAGCCAGACCCGCCGGCCGTCCACGCCATGCCGCATCGGCAACACCCACCGGCCATCGCTGCCAGACCGCATCGCGGTCTCGGAGGCGGCCTGAACCTGCGCGAATTCCTCGGGCTCCTGGACCGGGTCGGGCCACCACGGGTACGGCGGAACATACGGTAGGTCTTCAGCGCCGTAGCCGAGGATATCGGCGAACGCGTCATTGAGCTCGACGATAGTGCCGTCCGGATCAGCGACGAACATGCCGTCCTGCATCGCGCTGATCAGGGTGGACCGCCATGTCGACTCCTGGGTGCGCAGCTTGGCCAGTTCCAGGTTCGAGCGCACCCGGGCCAGCAGTTCCTCGGCGAAGAAGGGCTTGACCAGGTAATCATCTGCGCCGCAGCCCAATCCCTCGACCGCGGCCTCCTGCCCGGCCCGCGCCGACAGCAGCAGCACCGGCACCTGAGCGGTGCGTGCATCCGCCCGCAACGCAGGGATCAACCCCAAGCCGTCCAGGTTCGGCATCATCACGTCACTAATGATCAAATCAGGTGGCTGCTCGCGAGCCGCCGCCAATGCGGTGAGCCCATCACCGACCGCGTGCACCCGGTAGCGCGGCGACAGCAGCCGCTGCAAGTACTCGCGCATGTCGGCGTTGTCGTCGACGACGAGCACCTGCTGCGATCCTCCCGGCTGGGCGATATCCGACGCAGCCCCAGTTGGCGCTGCGTCCACCGGCGGTAGCCAGCGCAGCGCCTCGGCGACGAACGGTTCGACCTGCGGTGACGGGGCGGCCTCGGCCGCAGCCGCCCGCAGCTGCGTGGCGGGCAGGTGTTCGCATCCCAACGGCAACGTGACGGTGAATGTCGTACCCACCCCTACCGTGGATTCCACCGTGATCGTGCCTCCGTGCAGCTCGACCAGTTCCCGCACCAGGGCCAAGCCAATCCCGCTGCCCTCCACGGAACGCGATTTGGCATGCTCCGCGCGGTAGAAACGCTCGAACAGCCGCGACAGATCTTCTTTCGCGACACCGGTTCCGGTGTCGGTCACCCGCAACACCGCCACTCGGGGCCCTGCCGAGGGGGTTTGCGCCCGCAATGACACGGTGATGCGCCCATCGAAGGTGAATTTCAGTGCGTTGGACAGCAGGTTCAGGACGATCTTCTCCCACATGTCCCGGTCGACGTGCACCGCCTCGCCAAGTGCAGGGCAGTCCAGCTCGAACACCAACCCCGCCCGCTCCACCGCTGCCCGGAACACGCTGGCCAACTCCAACGTGAGAGCGGCGAGGTCCACCGGCTCATAGGCAGCCTCCAGCCGACTGGCCTGGATGCGGGAGAAGTCCAGCAAGCTGTTCACCAGTTTGCCCAGCCGCAACCCATTGCGGTGGACCACTTCCACGTTCTCGCGTGACCGGGCGTCCGTGGCCACCGCCGGCGCGGCACGCAGCTCCGCGAGCGGACCCATTATCAATGTCAGCGGAGTCCGGAACTCGTGGCTGATGTTGGCGAAAAACTCGGTCTTCGCCCGGTCCAGCTGCGCCAGCGCCTCCGCCCGCCACCGCTCGGCTTGGTAGGCCTGTACGTCGGCCACCACCGTCGAGACTTGACCCGCCACCAAGTCGAAGAACGACCGGTAGTCGTCGTCCAGCGCCCGGTATGGGCTCACACCTGCGACCAACGCCCCCGTCGGCCGGCCACCTGCCACCAGCGGCAACACCACCGCAGCGCGGGGCAAGACCGTACCAATTGTACCGTTCCCGCCGAAAAACGTTGCGTGATTGAGGTCGCTGCTCAGCGTGGTTTGGCCTGTGGTCGCTACCGTCCAGATGTCGGCGCCATACCGCGGGTCCGGTAACGATGCAGGCACCGTGGGGCTACCGGCGCGCAGACCGAAGGAGGCAACCAGGCGGGCGCTCGCCGCGTCGTCGTCGAGCACGTAGGCCAGCGCGTACGGCACGTCGGCGCGGTTGCGGGCCAGTACGCGTAGCGCCGCGGTGCAGGCGTGCTCGACGGTTGCCGCATCTACAGCGGCGATTTCTCCCAACTCACGCAATGTCCGCAATCGACGCTCGCCCAGCACCCGGGCCGTAGTGTCAGTCGTGGCCGTGAATATCCCGTCGACCCGTCCGTCAATGTCGCGGATCGGGCTGTAGGAGTAAGTCCAGTACGTCTCCTCCTCCAGGCCGCGCCGGTTCATCACTAACAGCTGGTCATCGACCCAGGTCGCCGCACCGGTGGACAGCACCCCGTTGAGCATCGGCCCGATGGTCGGCCAGATGTCGGCGAACATCTCCCAGCCGGGCGCACCCAGACCCGCTGGATGCTTGCTGCCGGCCAGTGCCATGAAGGCATCGTTGTAGAACATCGTGAACTCGGGCCCCCACCAGATCAGCATGGGGTGTCGGGACTCGAGCATGATTCCCACGGCGGTGCACAGGTTCTGCGGCCAGCCCTGGATCGGTCCGACCGGTGTGCCAGACCAGTCCAATGCCCGTATCCGGGTGGACATCTCGCCCTCAGCGGCGGGCTGAGCCGAGGACCCGCCCTGCGGGGGAAGGCAGTCCTCGCCGCTCACCGGGCACCACCTCCCACCGCCGGATCAGCTCGGCGGACATCCGGCTAGCGTAGCCAGCCCGGGACAGGCGACCTCAGCCGCGGTGATCGGCGAACCGGATCGGTAAATCCGCCGCGAATGCTGCCATGATCTGTCGAGTCGCCGCGTTATCGTAACGCCGTGGCTGAACAACCGGACGGTCGGATTCGCGTGGGTACCGTGGACCGCGAGGCTGCGATGAATGCGTTGGGCACACACCTGGAGACCGGGCACCTGGAGGTCGAGGAGTACACCGAGCGGATCGACCGGGCGGCAACCGCGCGCACTGTCGCTGAGCTTGACGAGTTGTTCGCCGACCTGCCCGCTCCCCACTACCGCCCACCAGCGTCACCGCCTGCAGTGCAGCAGCCGCAGCCGCCTGGCTCTCCCACTGCTCAATTCGTGCGCCCACCGCTATATGGTTACGACATCAACCGGCCGCTGTCCCAGAAGTCGAAGCTAGCCGCTGGCCTGCTGCAGATACTGCTTCCATTCGGGATCGGGCGATTCTATACCGGTCATATCGGAATGGCGGTCGCGCAACTGTTCCTCTCACTGATGTGGGTCGGCGTCATCTGGTGCATCGTCGACGGCGTTGTGATCCTTGCCCAGGGCGGCACCGACCGGCAAGGCCTGCAACTCAGGAATTAACACCGGGCATCGGATCAGTGGGAGCGCACGGCGAACCGGGTCGGCCGATCTGGCCACGGTGCGTCGACCGGCCGCGGCGCCACGCCGTCAGCCAGCCTCGCTTTCAGGGCGAGCAGACCGGCGACCGTCGGCGCACTGACGATCTCGCCTGCCAGCACCTGACGCACCGCTTCGGCCATCGGCAGCCGGACCACGTGCAGGTCGGCCTCCTCGTCGTCGTCACCCGTGGGCCGGCCGACCTCGGTCAGCCCGCAGGCCAGGAACACCCGCACCGCCTCGTCGCTGAATCCTGGCGAAGCCACCATCTCGACGAGCACCGACCAGTTCCGCGCGGTGTAGCCGACCTCCTCCACCAGCTCACGGCGGGCGGTCGTCACCGGATCCTCGCCCGGGGCGTCGAGCAGTCCGGCGGGCAGCTCTCGAATCCGGCGGCCCACCGGATGCCGGTACTGGTCGATCATCACGACTGAGTCGTCGTCATGCAACGGCAGAATTGCCACCGAACCGGGGTGCTCGACAACCTCGCGTCCAGCGGTCCGCCCACCGGGCATCAGCACCTGATCCAGTCGCAGCGCGACGACCCGGCCGGCGTACAAGGTGTCGCTGCTCAACACCGCGAACTCGTGCGGCGAAGTCACCGCGGCCCGTCCGGCAGCTCGACCGGCAACCGGTCGGCCGTCCGGTAGTTCAGTGCTGCCTGGACGAACGCCACGAACAGCGGATGCGGACGGGTGGGGCGACTGATCAGCTCCGGGTGAGCCTGGGTACCAACGAAAAACGGATGCCTGGACGCGGGCAACTCGACGAACTCGACCAGATGGCCATCGGGAGACGTTCCGCTGATTACCAGGCCCGCAGCGGCAAGCTTGTCCCGGTAGGCGTTGTTCACCTCATAGCGGTGCCGGTGCCGCTCGGAGACCTCGGTCACCCCGTACGCCGTGGCCACCACGGAGTTCGGCACCAGCGACGCCGGGTAGGCGCCCAGTCGCATGGTGCCGCCCATGTCACGCTCGCCGGCCACCACGTCGGTTTGATCAGGCATCGTGGAGATCACCGCATGCGGGCTGGCCTCGTCGAACTCGGTCGAGCCCGCGCCGTCGAGCCCGGCCAGGTTCCGGGCGGCTTCGATCACCATGCACTGCAGGCCCAGGCACAGCCCCAGCGCGGGGATGCCGCGGGCGCGCGCATGATGGATGGCCCCGATCTTGCCCTCGATCCCACGGATCCCGAACCCGCCGGGCACCAACACCCCGTCCATCCCGTGCAGGGCGGTCTGCGCGCCGGCTGGAGTCTCGCAGGTGTCCGAAGGCACCCAGTGGATCTCGACCTTGGCCCGGTGCGCGAACCCCCCGGCTCGCAGCGCCTCGATCACCGACAGGTAAGCATCCGGTAGGTCGACGTACTTGCCCACCAGGGCGATCCGGACCAGCTCCGTTGGAGCATGCACCCGATCCAGCAGGTCACCCCATTCCCTCCAGTCCACGTCGCGGAAGGGCAACCCGAGCCGGCGCACCACATAGGCATCCAGACCCTCGGAGTGCAACACCTTGGGAATGTCGTAGATCGACGGTGCGTCCGGCGCTGCGACCACTCCGTCGATGTCTACGTCGCACATCGCCGCGATCTTGCTCTTGAGCCCTTCCGGGATCTCCCGATCGGCGCGGCAGACCAGCGCATCAGGCTGGATACCGATGCTGCGCAAGGTCGCCACGGAGTGCTGGGTCGGCTTGGTCTTCAGCTCACCGGACGGAGCAAGGTAGGGCACCAGCGAGACGTGCAGGAAAAAGCAGTTGTCCCGGCCGACGTCGTGGCGCACCTGGCGAGCGGCTTCCAGGAACGGTAGCGACTCGATGTCACCCACCGTCCCACCAATCTCGGTGATCACCACATCCGGTGGACGGCCATCGTCGCCGGGCTCGGACATGGCCATGATCCGAGACTTGATCTCGTCAGTGATGTGCGGAATCACCTGCACGGTGTCGCCGAGGTATTGCCCCCGGCGCTCCTTGGCGATCACCGCCGAGTAGACCTGACCCGTTGTGACGTTGGCATTGCAACCAAGGTCGCGGTCCAGGAACCGTTCGTAGTGCCCGATGTCCAGGTCGGTCTCGGCACCGTCCTCGGTGACGAACACCTCACCGTGCTGGAACGGGTTCATCGTCCCGGGATCGACGTTGAGATAGGGATCGAGTTTCTGCATGGTCACCCGCAGGCCGCGAGCGGTCAGCAGCTGGCCAAGGCTCGACGCGGTGAGCCCCTTGCCCAGCGAGGAGGCGACGCCTCCGGTGACGAACAGGTACCTGGTTGGACGGGCGTGCTTCGCCAAGACCGTCTCCCGTGGTCCGGACCGGCCCTTTCCATCGATGACCGGTTATGCGGTAGCTGGCGGCACGCCACCGACCACCTGGCGGCACACCACCGACCACGGAGCCTCACGGTAACACTGTCCCTCAAGGTAACCACTGGGCCTCACGGTAACCCTGACAGCGTCCGCTCCGTTCCGCGGAGCCAACGCGCGATCAACCCTGGATGGCGGGAATCACAGCCTGCGCGTTGCCGCCGGTACCGTACCGCCCGGCCCGACCCTCCGTCTGCTCGGCCAGCGCGAGGACCGTCACTACCCGCCCAGCCGACGTGCTGACGTCGTCGACGGTGGACAGCACCGAGGTCGCCGCGGTATCGGCTCGCACCACGCCGATCGGACCGTTGCCCTCACCCGAACCAGGCCTGCCGGCGAGCACCGCGCCCGCGCCGGAACGGTCGAGCTGGGTCGCGAAGCGGGCCAGGATGCCGGCCCGGTCACCGCTGCCGTCGCCGCGACTCGCGCCCCCGGTGAGCACCACCGCAAGCTGAGCCGGCTGAGGCTGCGGACCGACCCGGACAAAACCACCGTCACCGAGCCCGGCGATGACTGCAGTGGTCTCAGCGGGCGTAGCCTGCGCTTTCCCGTTCTGTGGGTTGGTCAGCAGCAGCGAGCCGAGCAGTCCGCCGGACAGTGTCCCGGCGTCCGGCGCGGTGGGCAGTCGCAGCCCGGCCGGCAGCAGTCGGGTGGTGAGTTCGCTGAGCTGATCCGAGCGCGACGGGTCGGTGAACGCCTCGGTCAGCTGCAGTTCACCGGTGACAGTGGCGCCGGCGTTTCCCAGCAGCACGGTCACGGCGTCCCGGTCAGCCGGATCGGCGTCCGCAGTAGTGACAAGCACCACGGTGCGACCACGCAAGGTGCCGGCAACCGCGCGAGGACCGACCGCGGCGCCGAAGACGTCGGCATCCGCCAACCGGGCGCGCAGCGCATTGCTCTGCGTCTCCAGGTCGCTGACCTGGCGGCCCAATTGATCGCGGTTGGAGCTGAGCCCGGACAGCAGCCGGTCGCTGATCGCGGTGGATCCGAGCACCACCCCCAGGGCCAGGGCAAGAAAAACGGCGGCGATGGAGATCACGTGGTACCGCAGTGAGATCACGGACTATCCCAACCCCTTGACCCAAGAGACGACGTCGTTCCAGGTATCGCTGACCAGCACGCTGTAGGCGCCTCCGATGTTGGAGACCAGCAGCGCTGCAGCGACCGCGAGAAAGGCGGCGAGCACGATGAGCAGCACCGCCCCGGCCGACACCCGGCTGCGGTACAGGGCAGCGACGGCATGACCATCGACAAGTTTGCTGCCCAGCCTCAGCCGGGTGAGAAAGGTAGATGGGTTGGATCCGGACCGGCCCCGGTCGAGAAACTCGTGCAGGGTGGCCTGAAACCCGACGGTGATCACGAGTGCGGCACCGTGCGCCTCGGCCAGCAGCAGAGCGAGATCCTCCGGGTTGCTCATTGCCGGAAAGGTCACCGCGCCGATCCCGAGGTCCTGGATTCGCTCGAGCCCCGGGGCGAAGCCATCAGGTTGGGCGGGTACCACAACCTCTTGGGCCGCCTTGAGCGTGCTGGTCTTGACCTGGCGCGGATCGCCGACGATGAGATGCGGCCGATGCCCGGCGGCGTGCAGTGCGTCGGCACCTGCTTCGACGCCGATCAACACCGGGTGGTATTCGTGAATGAAGTGCCTGAGTGCGGCCAAGTCGGCGGTGTGGTTGTATCCCGCGGCCACGACCAGCACGTCCCGGCCGTGGATGGATACCTCGACGTCGGGTACGCCGACCCGGTCGATGATCAAGGCACGCTCGTGTCTGAGAAATTCGATGGTGTTCGCGGAGAACGCCTCCAGCTGGGCGGATAGGCCGGACTTGGCTTCGATCATCAGGTCGGCGATCGAGTCGGCGGTCTGCTCGATGCCGCGGGCACGCTCGGTATCCCCGACGTACACCCCGCCCTCGTGCAGCCGCAACCGGGTACCGTCTTTGATCCGCATCACCTCCGGACCGACCCCGTCGACGAGGACGATGCCCGCCGCCACCAGGATCTCCGGACCCAGGTTCGGGAATCGGCCGGAGATCGACGGAGCGGCATTGACCACCCCGGCAACGCCGGCAGCCACCAGCGCATCGGCGGTTCTGCGGTCCAGATCGACCTGGTCGAGCACCGCGATGTCGCCGGGGCCGACGCGGCGTACCAGCGCGTCGGCGCGGCGATCCACCTTGGCCAGCCCACTGACGCCGGGCAGCTCATGGCCGGGTCGGTTGAGCAGACCGGAGATTCTCATGCCGGTGATGGTGGCAAAACCTGCGTCGCTGACCGGGGAGGCGCGCCGGGGCCAGCCAACCCTCGTGAGTGCGTAACAGTGTTCTAACACTGTTACGCACTCACGAGCTTGCTCTTGTCCGCTGTCGCGGACAAGAGCAGCTCCTCGGCGTGGGCCCGCCCGGTGTCGGTGTCATCCAGTCCGGCCAACATCCTCGCCAGCTCGCTGATCCGGGCCACTCCCTCGAGCTCCCGGACCCCGCTACGGGTCAGGCCGGTGGCGTAGGCCGCCTTGTCCACCACGAGATGCCGGTCGGCGTAGGCGGCAACCTGGGGCAGGTGGGTGACGACCACGACTTGATGGCTGCGGGCCAGCCGGGCCAGCCGCCGTCCGATCTCCACTGCGGCGCGTCCGCCGACCCCGGCGTCGACCTCGTCGAACACCATCGTCGGTACCGGATCGGCGTCGACGAGCACCACCTCCAGTGCCAGCATCACCCTGGACAGCTCTCCCCCGGACGCACCCTTGTGCACCGGCAGGGCCTCGGCGCCGCGGTGGGGTGCCAGCCGCAACTCCACCTCGTCGGTGCCATCCGGCCCAGCCCGCAACCACGTCCCGGCCACGGTCAGCCCGGCGGCGTCACCGTCGCCGGCCAGGATCGGCTGGACCGCCACGGACAGTTGCGCCTGGCTCATCGCCAGCCCCATGAGCTCGGCGGTGACGGCATCGGAGAGCTCTCGGGCGGCCGCCGTCCTCGCCGCAGTGAGGGCGGCGGCATGCCGGGCCAGCTCGTCAGCCAGTTCGTCACGCCGGGCCGTCAGCGTCGCCATGGCTGCTTCGGAAGTGTCCAGACCAGCTAGGCGCTGGCGGGCGTGGCGAGCCCAGGCAAGCACACCGTCAACGTCGGCGGCGTACTTGCGGGTGAGCCCCTTGAGCTCGGCCTGGCGGGTCAGCACCTGTTCCAGCCGGGCCGGGTCGGCGTCCAGCGCATCGAGGTAGCTGCCGAGTTCGGCGTCGACATCACCGAGCAGCGCCGCGGCCTCTCCCAGGGAAACGGCTAGCGTTTCCAGCGCAGGGTCCTGCACCGTCTGCAGCCGGCGGCGGGCCTGCCCGACCAGTCCGATCGCGCCCGGCTGATCGAGGTCCGGATCCGATGCACCGCTGATCGCGGACTGTGCGATGACGGCGGTCTCCCGGAGCTGATCGGCGTCGGCGAGCCGCCGAGCCTCGGCAATCAAGGCGCCGTCCTCCCCTGGCTGGGGGTCGATGGCTGTGATCTCGGCGAGCCCGTGACCGAGCAGATCTGCTTCCCGGGCCAGCTCCCGAGAACGCTCCCGCCGGGTGGTGAGCTCGGCGCAGCACTGCAGCCACTCCTGCCGAACGCGGCGGTAGGCGTCCAGCGGCCCGAACACCACATCGCCGGCGAAGCGATCGAGCACGGCCCGTTGCTCACCGGGCCGCAGCAGCCTGAGTTGATCGTTCTGACCGTGTACCGCGAGCATGCCGTCGGCCAGGTCGGCCAGTACCCCAGCCGGGACAGAGCGGCCACCGAGGTGGGCCCGGGAGCGACCGTCTGCGGTAAGGGTGCGGCTGGCGATGAGGCTGCCGTCCTCATCGGTCCGGGCACCCACCTCTTTCGCCAGGTCCGCCGCCGGGCTGCCCTTGGGAGGCCGGAAACGGCCCTCCACGACGGCACGGTCGGCGCCCCGGCGCACCCGCGAGGCGTCGGCCCGCCCACCTGCGAGCAGGTGCAGTCCGGTGACCACCATCGTTTTGCCTGCTCCGGTCTCACCGGTTACCACGGTCAGGCCGGGGTGCAGCTCCAGGGTGGCCTCGTCGATCACACCGAGGCCCTCTATGCGCATCTCGGTGAGCACGGGCCGCACCCTAGCGCGCCGCCCGCCCCCTAGCGGTCAGCGCGGGCGGTCAACCTAGGCAGTCAACCCGATTTGGGCCCCCGCCAACCGTGCACCGGCAATTCGAACTTGCGCACCAAGCGGTCGGTGAACGGAAAATCGTGCAGACGCACCAGCCGGATCGGCGTGGCGCCACGGATCACCTCGACCCGAGCGCCCGCCGGCAGCTCGAAGGTGCGCCGTCCGTCGCAGCACAGCACCGCGGCATGGCCGTCCGGATCGGTCTCGACGGCCACCACCGAGTCCGGCGACACCACCAGCGGGCGGGCGAACAGCGCATGGGCATTGCTAGGCACCACGACGAGCGCATCGACGTCCGGCCACACCACCGGCCCACCGGCGGAGAAGGCATAGGCGGTGGAGCCGGTGGGGGTGGCGCAGAGCACTCCGTCGCAGCCGAACCCGGAGACCGGCCTGCGGTCCACCTCGAGTACCACGTCGAGGATCCGTTCCTGGCGGCTCTTCTCGACGCTGGCCTCGTTAAGCGCCCAGGTTCGGGCCAGCGTGGAACCGTTGAGGGTGGCGATGACCTCGACGGTCATCCGCTCGTCGACCAGATAGTTGCCGGTGATGATGGCGTCCATTGCCTCGTCAAGGGAGTCGAGCTCGGCCTCGGCGAGGAAACCGACCCTGCCCAGGTTCACCCCGAGCAACGGAACGCCGCACGGTCGGGCCAGTTCGGCAGCTCGTAGCAGCGTACCGTCGCCGCCGAGCACCATGACGAGATCCGCGCCAGCGGCGGCGTCCGGACCGGTGGGCATCTCGTGGCCGCACAGCGCGGGATCGAGATGGGTGGCTTCCTCGGCGAGCACCCGCAATTCAATTCCGGCCGTGGCCAGCCGGTTTGCGACCTTTTCTACGAGACGCAGGTTCTCGGGATGCCCGGTGTGCAGTACCAGAAGGACCTCGCCTCCGGACTTCATGGCGGACCCTCCTGCACAGCGGTATGGACCAATTCTTCGGCGCCACGCCGCGAATCGGCCGGACCGC
The DNA here is from genome assembly GCA_036389855.1 of Pseudonocardiaceae bacterium. Taxonomy (GTDB): domain Bacteria; phylum Actinomycetota; class Actinomycetes; order Mycobacteriales; family Pseudonocardiaceae. Next base: position 2,933 of record DASVWA010000357.1, on the reverse strand, counting down.
CGCGAAACCATAAGAAATATTCAACGTTGCCCGACGGCCCTGGCAGTGGGCTCGCCGTGGCGTCGACCAGACAGAGCCCGAGATCGATGGCGACCGCTACCACGCCCAGCATGGCCTGCGCGCGCAGCACCGGGTCACGGACCACACCGCCGGCCCCCAGGTTGTCGCGGCCCACCTCGAACTGGGGTTTCACCATCGGAAGCAAGTCGCCGTCGGGTTTGGTACACGCGGCCAGCGCGGGCAGCACCAGGCGCAGTGAAATGAACGACAGGTCAGCCACGGTCAGATCAACGGCGCCACCGATGTCCTCGGCCTGCAGTGTCCGCACGTTCGTTCGATCATGCACCCGAACCCGTGGGTCAGTTCGCAACGACCAGGCGAGCTGCCCGTAGCCGACGTCGACGGCAACCACCTCACGGGCGTCACGATGCAGCAACACGTCGGTGAAGCCGCCGGTGGACGCGCCAGCATCCAGGCAACGCCGGCCAGCCACGGTCGGTCCTCCCCCGATGAGGGCATCCAGTGCACCGAGCAGCTTTCGGGCGCCCCGCGACACCCACACGGGTTCGTTTCCCTCTGCTCGGACCAGCAACGGGGTATCCGGATCGACCCCGGTGGCTGGCTTGGTAGCGGTCACTCCGTGAATCCGGACCCGCCGCTGTGCCACGAGTTCGGCGGCGTGGTCGCGAGATCGGGCCAGACCGCGCCGTACCAGCTCTACGTCGAGCCGGGCCCTGCGGACCACCTAAACCTCGTCGATGCTGGACAGGGCCGCGGTGAGCGAGTCGTGTACGGCGTTGAACCGGGCAACGTGGTCTGCGGTCGCAAGCTCATCAAGGTCTTGCAGGCCGGCGAGCGCGTCGGCGATGCCAGTATCGCAAGGGAGTGGCTGGAATGTCATGTAGCTGTCTCCTGGGCCTGTCTCCGGGGCCGCCGGGTCCCCGCCACGCTACCGAGAGGCATCGCGCAAGCCCAGGGCGACCAGTGCTGCTGCAGCTGCAGCGTCGCAGCCGCGAACTCCCACTGGTCCGGCGTGTTCAGCCCACCAGGCAGCGCACAGCGCCCGCAGCGCGTCGAGTGGGTCACCGCCGTCCCCGTCGCGGTGCAGCAACAGGCTGCAGCCGGCTGAATCGACGCGCCAACCGGGCTGCGCTCGGATCCGGGTCTTGTCGAGAGACCCTCGCAGCGCCCGGAGATCGGCTCCCACGTGGATTGGCCGTTGCTCTGGTGGAGCCGCGAGCAATGCGACGGCGTCAGCAACTCCAGACAAGACGAGCAACGAATCAAGCCCGGCGGCGCGAGCTCCAGCGATGTCGGTGTCCAAGCGGTCACCGACTACCAGCGGACGCTGGGCACCGGTACGGTCCACGGCTGTGTCAAGCAGCGGACGCGCCGGCTTGCCGGCTACGATCGGCTCTCGCTCGGTCGCGGTCTGCAACGCGGCCACCATGGCACCGTTGCCGGGCAGCAAGCCCCGCTCGGTAGGCAGCGTGCGGTCCATATTGCATGCGATCCACATCGCGCCGCCGCGGATCGCCAGGCATGCCTCCGCCAGCTGCGACCACCCGGTGTCTGTGGAATGACCCTGCACGACCGCGGCAGGCCGCTCGGATGCCACAGCCACCGGCCGTAGCCCGGCCGACCGCACCGCGGTGACCAGCGCCTCGGAGCCGACAACCAGGACGGCGGCACCCGGCGGCAGCTCGGCCGCCAGCATGCTCACCGCGGCCTGACCGCTGGTAATGACGTCATCCGGCACCGCCGGGATGCCCAGCGCCGTGAGGTGCTCGGCGACCTCGTCGAGCCCGCGAGATGCGTTGTTGGTCATAAAAAGCACCGCTCGACCGGCCTGGCGCAGCTCGTCAACCACGGCCGGCGCCTCCGGCACAACCTCGGCTCCTCGCACAACGGTGCCGTCGAGATCGAGAAGTACGGCGTCGTAACCCTCCAGCGGAGCGCTCACTGCGGATCCGAGCGCTCGCTGAGCTCGATGGCCCGCTCCCCGGCATCGGTAGCGTCTTCGGCATCGACCTCAGCGGCGGCCAGGAACCAGCGGATCGCATCCTGCTCGCGCCCGGCAGCCAGCAGATTATCCGCATATGCATAGCGCAGCCTGGCCCGCCACGGCTCCGGTCCTGCCACTTCCAGCTCCGGACCCTGCAGTGCAACAACCGCAGCCTCGAACTGTCCAAGATCGCGCCGCGCTCCGGCGGCGACCATCCGCAGTTCGACGGCCTCATCAGTGCTGAGCTCCGCTGCTTCTGGGCTGCGGGCAATTTCCAATGCGCGCTCTGGACGTCCCAGCGCGCGCTCGCAGTCGGCCAGCACCGCCAGCAGCCCCGGACCGCCACCCAGCCGGCGCGCAGCGCGAAGCTCGGCTAACGCCTCTGACCATTCACCCGCATGGTAGGCAGCCAGACCTGCCGCCTCCCGGACTGCGGCGACCCGACCGGCTCGGCTACGGGCAAACCGGGCGTGCGCCAAGGCCAGCTGCGGGTCCTCGTCCAGCGCACGACCGGCCGCCACCAGGTGGCTTCCGACAAGGTCGGCCAACCCTTTCGGCAGGGTCAACAGTTCCTGGCGGACCTCCCGATCCAACTCGCTAGCTTCTGCGTCTGCGGGAAGTTCCGGACGGGGTGGGTTGACTTCTTCGTCGCGGCGCCGAGACGGCGCACGGCCACCGTCCTCGGGTCGGCCTCCCCGATTTCCCACGCGGCCCCTGTCCCCACCAGGGTCGCGCCCACGGCGCGCCTCACGGTCCCGGCCCGCACCTGGAGTCAGATTCATTCCAACTGGCACGGGGACAAATCCTCTCATCGCTCACAAAACTAAGGGGCCCCCGGGTGGTTGGGGGCCCCTTGTGTGGGGGTTTGTGTTCGGCGGTGTCCTACTCTCCCACACCCTGGCGGGTGCAGTACCATCGGCGCTGGAGG
>DASVWA010000356.1:0-6480 GCA_036389855.1 Pseudonocardiaceae bacterium | reverse complement strand
GCAACCCCAAGAGCAGCGCTGGCCAGCGAAGATTACTTATCGTTGGTCAGCGCTGTATCTCGTTATCGAACGTCGTTGCATCCGCTGAGACACCGCACAGACGGCCCCAGTCCGGAAACTTGAACGCAGAACCGGTGCGTGCGCCGTGTGGCTTTGCCCCTTGGCTGTCGTGGCTCTGGCAAACTCAACCCTGCTTCTGCCGGACGCGGCCCTAGCATGCACCTGATTGCGCCTGGAGGTAAACGTGACCGAAGCGCGAGATGATGAACACCACAAAGAGCCAGAGATCGCTGCCGACAGCGCCGAAGACGAGCACATCAACGATCCGCTCACTCAAACCGACGTGGAAGCCCCTCAGGTTCCCTTCGGATCCCAGCCCTCCACTAGTTAACAGCATCCGTCGCGTTCGGTCGGGCCTGACGTCGCGACGTAGCAATAAGTGAATCGGACGACGGAACCGGACCCACATGGCCAGCTTGGAATGTCGACGCCGCCTGAAAACTGACCTCGTGTCGCCCCGCCCAAATTTTGACCCCTTGCGCTGAGCCTGGCTCGACCTAGCCACGACCTGCATGGCTGTATTGATTTGAATACCAATGAACCTCGGCGAACGTAGACGGATGAGACCAAAGATGAGACCACGATCCACCGCGGCTCACGCACGTGCCGCTCGGACCGGACAGGGAGACGGGGACGAAGCCTTCTGTTCCGTAGTCATAGGCGATGCCTCACCACCACCTACCGTCGTCCAGGATGTGACCTCATCCTCGATCCGGGTCCAAGGACGTTCCCCGCCGTCCGTGGCCGTTGATGTAACGATGGATGTAGTCGGGGGTCGGCCTGACACAGGACGAGCGGGGCCAAAGTGGGTATCCCGTCGCGTCGGCGAGTTTGCTTTGGAGCAGGCCAGGGGCAGGTGTCCAGATGGAGCCACCGCTTGCGGGTACCCCGTCGCCCGGCGCTGGAGGTTGGGGTTGTTCAGTAGCGGCCAGCCCTCACAACGGTCTTCCGCAGACGTTTGAGCACCCGGTAGATCGCCCCACCGGCGACTACCCAAGGAGCCGCGATGATGATCACGTCGAGCGGCTGGTGGACGAGGTCGGCGCGCTTCTTGCCCACCCGCGAGGCGATCCCGTGGCGAGTGAACTCGCTGAGTACGCCGGTCTCGGTGATGGGGTTGTCCGGGCGTAGGGTCAGGAGCGACTGGAGGTGACTTCCGAGCGAATCCACCCGGTCGGCCACCACCAGAATCAACCAGTGCGCTGCACGCCCCTCGCTGAACCTCCTGTAGGCGTACTTCCGCATCATCCCGGACACGCCCTTCGGCGGGCAGGACGTGCCGAAGACCGGGGTGAGGAACTTGTGCTCGATCGACCTCTCGCGTGGCCACTTCTCCGGCTGGTTCTCGGGGAAGTCCCAGTGTGCGCCGCTCAGGTTGGGGTCGAACCGCTCCCGCGGCACCGACGGGCGGTCCTTCGGATCTAGGTCGACGCCCCAACCGGGAATTCGAGCGCGGAGTTCGTCGCTTGATTCCGCAAGAGCCGGCTTGTCTGCCGTGTACGCCATGTCGCCTCTTCCTCTCTTCCTCAGGCGCCGTTGGGGACGACGAGCGGCTTGATGCAGCCGTCTAGCTTCGCCGAGAACATGTAGTAGCCCTCGGCGATGTGCTCGAGGGGGATGCGGTGGGTGACGATGTCGCTTGGCTTGAGGTAGCCGTTGCGCACGTGCTCGAACAGGCGCGGCCACTGCCGCTTCACCGGGCACTGGTTCATCCGCAGGGTGAGGCCCTTGTTGAAGGCGTCGCCGAACTTCACAGCGCTGAAGATCGGGCCGTACGCGCCCATCACCGAGACGGTGCCGCCCTTGCGCACGGAGTCGATCGCCCAGTTGAGCGCGACGGGCGAGCCGCCCTGCAGCTTGAGCTTGGCCCCGGTCACATGCTGCAGAAAGTTGCCATCCGCTTCGGCGCCGGCAGCGTCGATGGCCACGTCTGCGCCCAGATGATCGGTGATCTTCTTCATATGCACGATGATGTCGTCGTACTCGGTGAAGTTGTACGTCTCGGCGTGGGCGAACGTCCGCGCCTTCTCCAGTCGGTACTCCAGGTGGTCGATGACGATGACACGCCCGGCCCCCATAAACCACGCTGACTTGGCGGCGAAGAGCCCCACCGGTCCGGCCCCGAACACGACCACGACGTCGCCTTCGACGATGTCGCTGAGCTGCGCCCCGAAGTAGCCGGTCGGAAGCGCGTCGGTGAGCAGCACCGCGTCCTCGTCGTCCATCCACTCCGGGATGAGGCTGGGCCCGACGTCGGCGAACGGGACTCGCACGAACTCGGCCTGGCCACCGTCGTAGCCCCCGCAGGTATGCGAGTAGCCGTAAATGCCGCCCACCGCGGTGGCGTTGGGGTTGACGTTGTGGCAGTTGGAGTAGAGGCCGCGGGCGCAAAAGAAGCACGACCCGCAAAAGACGTTGAACGGAACCATCACCCGGTCGCCGCGCTTGAGGTTCTGCACCGACGGCCCCACCTCTTCCACCACGCCGATGAACTCGTGGCCGAATGTATGGCCAACTCGCGTGTCCGGCATCATCCCGTGGTACAGGTGGAGGTCCGAGCCGCAGACGGCCGCTAGGGTGACGCGCACAATCGCGTCGTTGGGGTGCTCGATCGGAGGGACGTCCTTCTCCTCGACCCGGACTTTGTACGGCCCCCGGTACACCATCGCTCGCATAACTGCCTCCTTGACCAGCTGCAGGTGCGGAACCAATTCGTCGTGAGTGACGTCCCCTGCACCCAGTCCGTCTTAGGCGCCTGCCACTTTGGCAGCCGCCGAGCAAGGCCAAGCATCGAAGTCACGCCGCATCCCTGGCGAGAGACTCGATCATGCTCGTGCCGACGTTGCCAGTGGCGCCGTGATGACGATGCGCATAGCACGGGGTTCCCGCAGCCGGTAGGACCAAACGACGCCGTGAGCAAGCTCAGCTGCCCTTGACCGTGCGCCGAAGCCATCACCAGCCGCTCACACGTACGGTTTCCCAGTAGTGGCCGAGCCACAAGCTTGGTAGCCAAGGACGGGACGCTCGGCGAGCTGCGGCACAGCTTCGTCTGGCTAGCACGGTTTTCTCTCCCGGGAGGCGCGGATGATGGGGCTGTGCCGGCGTGGCTCTTACGGCTCGGGCGCCCGCGTAGCGGTCGGGCTGATGTGAGCGGGATGCCAGCACGGCCGTTAGACTGGGTTGGGTCGTCACGGTGGACTCGTCGATCATTACGTCAAGCAAGCTCCGCTGGAGCCGCTCCATTTCTCATCGAGGAGACGATGCGGTGATGACCACGGCCGACGATTGCGTGCCGCAGCCAGACCGCACAGGCAACCGGGACCCGGGAACATCGTCGCCGCGGGCGGAGTGGATACGACAACGGGTGGCAGTGCTGAGCGAGTCATTCCGCGCTTCGTATCTGGCATGGTTCAGGTGTCTACGCGCTCAGGCTGTCGACGATAAGGACGTGCCCGCAATCCTGGACGCCGCGGTAGCGGAGTTGGAGGGTTTGAAAGCCCGGCACTGCTCCGGCGGGATCACTGAGGCCGGACTGGCATATGGCCGTGAGCAGATCCGTTTCCTATTGGAGCAGGTGATTACACAGTACTCGGTCTCCGCGACCACGAAGAGCCGGATTCGTCATCTGATCATCGACTCCTTCGAGCGGGTACTGCTGAGTTTGCCGGGCCGATACACCCAGGACTGGTTTTCGTATCACGAAGCGCACTGGCTAGAGCATTTCGGGCACCTAGCCGGGAGGCCCGGTCTGCAAGCCGTGGAGATCGGGTCCTATGAGGGCCGCTCAGCGTGTTGGATCATGCAGCACCTGCTTACAGGTAAGGACAGCCGGTTGATCTGCGTTGAACCTTTTCAAGAATACGAAGGACAAGAGCGGAACTTCGATTACAACACCCGCGTAGCTGGGTGCGCGGACAAGATCGTTAAACTGCGTGGTCGTTCTCAGCAGGTGTTGCCGTTCCTCGCCGCGGAGTCGTTCGACTTTATCTACGTCGACGGATCGCATATGACCTGGGACGTGCTGCAGGACGCCGTGATGTGCTGGCGGCTGGTGCGACCCAGAGGAATCCTTGTTTTCGATGACTACGAACACCCCCTTTTCCCCGATTCCTTTGACATGTCTGCCGGCCCGGCGATAAGAGCGTTCCTCTCGTTGATCTCCGGTCAGTACGAGTTGCTGTTCGAGGACTGGCAAGTGGCCCTGCGGAAGGATGAGGAGACTGGAACAAGCCAGTGTAGCGAAATGCGCGCTCAAAGGGACTCGAACCCCTAACCTCGATGTTTCATGCCAGCCATAAGGTGATCTTGGCTTTCGCTGATGATCTTGCCGAGTGCCGATTCGGTTGGTGGGCAGGGGTTATTTCCGGCCCTGCGGTGCTGGCCAGTGCTCCGGGTCCTTGCTCGTGGGGTTGGGTGGTGGGGGTCAGTGCGCAGCGAAGGCGGTCAGGCGAGTGTGGGCGGTAGTGATCTCGCGCGCCCAGGGCCAGGCCGGGTCGATCTTGAGGAGTTGGCGTCGTCCGGTGCGCACGATGCGCCCGGCGACGGCGAGGATGCGCAGCCGCAGGCGTTTGGGTTCATAGCTTGCGGCGGGCCCGGTGAAAGCGAGGCGCTGGGTCCAGGCGAGCAGGTCGGTGGCCAAAGCAGTGATCTCAAGCCAGATCCGATTCTGCGCCAGGTCGTGGAAGGGCAGGTTGCGCATCCCGGTGTCTGAGACGTAACTGTGGTGACCAGGCACGTTGTGGGCGCGGGGGTTGTGACCCGGCTGGATGTCGGGTTGGTCGGTGATCGATGCTGGTGACCGGCTACGCGGCGGTGGGTTTGATGGTGACTTTGTTTCCGAGGGCTTCGAGTTCGCGGATGAGGCGGCGCTTGCGGGCTTGGGGGTTGTCGACGCGGCGGGTGAAGTAGTCGGCGCCGAGGTCGCGGTAGGCGGTGGTGTTGGCAAGCACATGCCAGATGATCACGATCAGGGTATGCGCAGTAGCGATAGCGGCCTTCGGGCCGCCCTTTTTGCCGAATCGGCGGTGGAAGCGGCGGAACTGGGCACCGACATAGGTGCTGGTGCGCCCGGCGGACCAGGCGCACTCGGTGAGGACCGCGCAGAGCTCGGTGTTGCCCTTGCGGGTCTTGCCCGAATGGTGCCGCCCGGCGGATTCGTTGTTACCCGGGCACAACCCGGCCCATGAGGCCAGGTGCGCCGCAGTGGGAAACCGCGACATCTCGACACCGATTTCGGAGATGATGACCTGGGCGGCACGCTCACCGATCCCCGGGATCGTCGCCAGCAGTGCGCTGTGCTGGGCGAAAGGCAGGCTCGCCTCATCGATGCGGGTATCCAGCCGGGCGATCATGTCGGCGAGGTGGTCGATGTGCTCCAGATGCAGCGTGCACATCAGCGCGTGCTGGTCACCGAACCGCCCCGCGCAGGCCAGCATCAAGTCCGGGATCTTCTTGCGCATGACCCCGCGAGCCAGATCCGCCAGCACGGCGGGGTCGCGTTCCCCTGCGATCAGTGCCTCGATCATGTCCCGGGCCGACAGCGTGGTCAGCGCCGAGGCCACCGAGTCAATCTTGATCCCGCTGTCCTCGAGAACCTTCGCCAGGCGCTGCAGCTCGCTGGTGCGTTGCTCGATGAGCTTTTTGCGATAGCGGGTCAACTCCCGGATCGCGGCGATCTGCGGCGGCGGGATGAAGCTGCCCCGCAACAGCCCGCACTCGGTCAACTCCGCCAACCACACCGCGTCGAGGACATCGCTCTTGCGACCAGGGACGTTCTTGACATGCCGCGCGTTGACCAACAACACCTCTATCGGCTGCTCAGCCCCGCACAAAGCGTGAAAGATCGGCTTCCAATAGATCCCCGTGGCTTCCATCGTCACGTGCGTGACGCCCTCGGAGGTCAGCCAGGCCACCATCTCAGTCAGCGTCTGGTGAAAGGTGTTGTACTTGCGCACCTGCTGGCGACGCTTCCCCGCTCGCTCACCCGGGGTGCGTACCGCCACCGCGATAATCTTCTTTCCAACGTCGATCGCAGCGACTCGGTCATACACGATCTCCACGATGGGCCCCTTCCGAACAGCCACTACGGCGCGTCGACCGCGGAACCCGCATGAAGATCAAGAGTCTGAGACTCGCGCTTGAACAGGCGGCAACCCGGAGTACCCAACCGGGGCGGGCTCCAGCGTCAATCTTTGGCGCGGGCTCAACCGGCGCCAAGACACAACGACGTCAGCGGGCGACGCCCCACCAGTTTCATCGCCCCGTGAGCGCCGCGCCAGAGGCATCAGAATCTTTGGTGTACGACGACGGCCTTCCTTCCACGGAGCAGGGGCCACCGGCGCCGCCGCCATCGAGGTCACTCACCGCACGACCGACGCCCACGTCTCGCTTGTGTACGACGCCGCCCTGTCCACCGAGCAC
>DASVWA010000355.1:0-2103 GCA_036389855.1 Pseudonocardiaceae bacterium | reverse complement strand
CTTCGACCCCTTGACCCCCAGGAACGCGCAACCGCTCACCCGACCCCCGATCTGCATCGCGACCCGGGTCCGCACTGTGCTTGTGGTGCCAGGTTGTCGTCTGCGTTGTCGTCACCGCTGTCGTCAGCTGATGACGGGCTGGGAGTAGCTATTCAGCTGGTGTGAGTGTTGGGGGTATTCACGCGCCGGTGGTGAAGAGCATGCGGAGGGCGTCGAGATTGTCGAGTCCCCATTTGGTGGCGGTGTCCAGGTAGGACTGGACGATCGCGAAGTCGGTGAGGCCTTGCACGGTGCGCCAGCAACCTCCAGAGGTGCGCTGTTGGGCCTTGACAGGCCGGACAGCTCTCTCGGCTGCATTGTTGGTGATGGCCACCGAAAGGTCAGTCGCGAACCTCAAGATCATGTCTTCGAACCGTCTGAAGCGGTTGATGAGGGTGCGGGCCTTGTCCGCGAGCGTGGTGTGTTGGCCCTGGTTGTCGTCGTGTCCTCGCGCGAGTGCGCCGTGGTAGTGGCTGCGGATCTGTGTGAGCGTGGCCTGGTCGAGCGCCTCGGCGCCGCGCTCGCGGGCCTCGATGGCGGCGTGGTGGGCTTGGGCCAAGGTGCTGGCCATCGCGGCCGCCCAGAGCTGACCGTCGGGGTCGGCATCGGAGATCGACCGTAGGTCCCTGAGGAGATGAGCACCGCACCAGGCATGCACCGCCGGTAGGTGGGAATAGCCGATGTAGCCGTCGCGGACCAGCACCCCGGTGAACTCGCCGAGTACCCCGCCGGCGTCGATCGTGGCGGCGCTGCGGTCTGCGACGTGCATCAACGTCAGGTACTCGGTGCACGCCACATGTACATAAGACAGGGCACCGGCGGCACGGCCGGCGGTCTCGTCAGCGTGCAGCACCGGCGCAGAGGCCAGCAGTTTGTTCAGGTGGCCGAGGAACTTCTTCTCCAGCTGCCGGGCCGCGCGGCCGCGGATCCCGGCCAGGAATCCGATGGAGACATCGATCGCGGTCAACGTCTCCAGCAGCTCCCGGGCGCGCCCGACCGGCAGGTAGTGCGCACACGTCAACAACGCCGCGCGGGCCATGGTTTCCGGGCCGATCCGCACCGGCGAGCCCGGCGCCGCAACGGTACCGGCGTGCTCGACCGGCACAGCGTCATCGTCCCAGCCCGGGGTGGTGACCCCCCGCAGCACGGACACACCTTCAACACCCGCTGATACTCGATGATCTCCGGCGGCGGTGACGGGCGAACATCAACGACCTGGCGCCGCTGCCGGCTGTGTTCTTCGGCTCCCGCCAACGAGGCCTCGCAGCGACCGCAACGATCCGGCTGGATGACCATCGTGTCATCGGGGTCATCCACCAGGCTGCGCGAGACCGAGGGCGCACCCGGCTGCTTGCCAGGCTTACGTCCCGCTGCGGTCCGCGACGAACGCTTCTTCGCTGGCTTCTTGTCCCACGGCGCATCCGACGATGGTGGGCGCGAGGAGTTCGACGAATCCGCTGACAGGCGACGCTCCAGCGCACCGATCCGATCCGACAGCTCCGCAACCACACGCTTTAGCGCGGCGTTCTCCGCAGCAAGCTCTTCATAGGACGGCGTGCCAGGCACAACGGCACCCTGCCCAATACCACCACAAGATCAACCCGACACGCCGCAAAGAGTCCCGCCAGTCCCACCAGTCACAGCAACCCCAGCTGAATAGCTACCTTCACAGGCGTTGATCGATTCCGATATACCCTCGGCGAGCGGATCGCTGGATATCCGCTCCTTGACGACTCGCGCTACTTGCACCTGCACGGCACCGGAGTGTTCTACCGTCAGCGCTAATGGAGAAGGAAAGAGGGACCAGATGAAACGTCCACCGATTCCTCGTTCTCGGATTCATAACATTTACTGGCGTTTCGCCTCGGAACGACAGGCCACCTTCGAGCGCAGAGTGGCTGGCGAACTATCTCCATGGACCGAGGACCCCATCCTGCAAGAGTACAAGTTCTGCAATGTGTTCCGTGCGGCCGACCGGGTTTCGCAGTACATGATCCGAGAAGTCTGCTACCACTGCGAGCCCTGCAGTCCCGAAGACCGGATCTTCCAAATAGTCGCATTTCG
>DASVWA010000354.1:0-14861 GCA_036389855.1 Pseudonocardiaceae bacterium | reverse complement strand
CGCCCCGGTCATCTTCTGCACGATCGTCCTGGGCATCGGCGCTCTCCGGAAGGCGGCCAGCGTGGGCCGGATCGGCGGGCTCGCGCTGGGCTACTTCCTGATCATGTCGACGGTCGCACTGACCATCGGCCTCGTCGTGGGTAACCTGCTGCACCCCGGCGAGGGGCTGCAGCTGTCGCAGGAGCTCGCCGGCCGCGGCAAAGAGCTCGCCTCGACCGCGGCGGAGAGCGGCGGCACCGTCGACTTCCTGCTGGGCCTCATCCCGACGACGCTGGTGTCGGCGCTGACCGACGGCTCGGTGCTGCAGGCGCTGCTCGTCACCCTGCTCGTCGGCTTCGCCATCCAGGCGCTGGGCGCGGCCGGCGAGCCGATCCTGCGCGGCATCGGCCACCTGCAGAAGCTGGTCTTCCGCATCCTCGCGATGATCATGTGGCTGGCCCCGATCGGCGCGTTCGGCGCGATCGCGGCGGTGGTCGGCGAGACGGGCTGGGAGGCGCTGAAGAGCCTCGCCGTCATCATGATCGGCTTCTACATCACCTGCGCGATCTTCGTCTTCGTCATCCTCGGGCTGATCCTGCGGTTCGTCTCGAAGGTCAACATCTTCACGCTGCTGCGCTACCTCGGCCGCGAGTTCCTGCTGATCCTCTCGACGTCGTCGTCGGAGACGGCGCTGCCGCGTCTGATCGCCAAGATGAAGCACGCCGGCGTCAGCCAGCCCGTCGCCGGCATCGTGGTGCCGACCGGCTACTCGTTCAACCTCGACGGCACCGCGATCTACCTGACGATGGCCACCCTGTTCATCGCCGCGGCGCAGGATCTGCCGCTCTCGGCTGGGGAGCAGATCTCCCTGTTGGTGTTCATGGTTATCGCGTCAAAGGGTGCCGCTGGGGTCAGCGGCGCTGGAATCGCCACGCTCGCCGGCGGGCTGCAGTCGCACCGGCCGGAACTGGTTGATGGAGTCGGTCTCATCCTGGGCATCGACCGGTTCATGTCCGAGGCGCGAGCACTGACCAACTTCGCCGGCAACGCGGTCGCCATCGTGCTGATCGGCTCGTGGACCAGGGAGTTCGACGCTGACCAGGCCCGCAGGGTGCTCGACGGCGCGAATCCATTCGATGAGGCGACGCTCCTGGACGAGCCCACGCTGCCCGCGGCAGCCCCTACGGAAGACGGGTCTCAGGAACCGCCTAGAAGCGGTAGCGCCTTGCCTGCCCATCAGAAAGGTGACCACCCATGACCGTGCTCCAGGTGACAGCGCCTCCCGCCGTTGAACCGCATTCAGCGGGCTAACGGGCGTTTCAGCCCACTTCGGCTAACACATCGTCGGGGACGTCGAAGTTGGCGTAGACGTTCTGCACGTCGTCGCAGTCCTCCAACGCGTCGATCAGCTTGAACACCTTGCGGGCGGTGTCAGCGTCCAGCGGGGCGCTCGCCGAGGGCAGGAAGCTGGCGTCGGCGGAGTCGTAGTCGATGCCGCTGCGCTGTAGCGCAGTGCGCACCGCGACAAGGTCGGTTGCCTCGGAGACTACCTCGAACGATTCACCGAGGTCGTTGACCTCCTCGGCACCGGCCTCCAGCACTGCGGCCAGCACGTCGTCCTCCGAGACACCCGCCTGCTTCGGGACGATCACCACGCCTTTGCGGCTGAACAGGAATGACACCGACCCGGGGTCGGCCATCGTGCCGCCGTTACGGGTCATCGCGGTGCGGACTTCGGAGGCCGCTCGGTTGCGGTTGTCGGTGAGGCACTCGACCAGCAGGGCCACCCCGCCAGGTCCATACCCCTCGTACATGATCGTCTGATACTCGGCACCGCCGGCATCGGCACCCGAACCTCGCTTGACGGCCCGGTCGATGTTTTCGGTGGGCACCGAACTCTTGCGGGCCTTCTGAATCGCGTCGTACAGCGTCGGGTTGCCGTCTGGATCGCCCCCACCGGTGCGGGCGGCCACCTCGATGTTCTTGATCAGTTTCGCGAAGAGTTTACCCCGCTTGGCGTCGACCACGGCCTTCTTGTGCTTGGTGGTCGCCCATTTCGAATGGCCGCTCATACCTGCTCTTTCTCGGTTTGCCAGTCTCACCCGGATGGGCTCACCCGGGCTGCGCTCGACCGCTGGACCATCTCGCCGAAGAGCTGGTGCACGCGATGATCGCCGGTCAGCTCCGGATGAAACGCGGTGGCCAGCACGGAGCCTTGCCGGACCGCCACGATCCTACCGGCGGCGCGGCCGGCAGCTGGGATGTCGGGCACCCTGGCCAGCACCTCGACGCCGGCTCCGGCCCGCTCGACCCACGGGGCGCGGATGAACACCGCCCGCACCGGGGCGCCGCGCACGCCGACAAAGTCCAGGTCAGCCTCGAAGGAGTCGACCTGCCGGCCGAAGGCGTTGCGGCGCACCACCGCGTCCAGCGCCGCGAGTTGCTGTTGGTCCGGCCTGCCGTCGAGGATCTCCCGGCCCAGCAAGATCATCCCCGCGCACGAGCCGTAGGCCGGCATGCCAGCCGCCAGCCGAGCCCGCAGCGGTTGCATCAGGTCGAATGCCAGCAGCAACCGGCTCATCGTGGTGGACTCACCGCCAGGAAGGATGAGTGCGTCCACCTCGGCGAGCTCTGCAGGACGGCGGACCAGCGTGTTCCGCAGCCCGCACCCAGCCAGGGCGCGCTGATGCTCACGCACATCACCCTGCAGCGCCAAGACCCCCACAACCGGCTCCTGCTCAGTCACAGACTCCAGCGTAGGCAGCGATTGGAGCAGATCAGCACAAGGCTGTTGTCCCCCACTCGGGTCGTATATAAGGTAAGCCTCACTATGCGCAAGCTCACGTGCCTCATCGCCGCCGCCGGGCTGGTTGTCATCCCGGCGTGCTCCCCCAATCAAGGACCGGCCACCTCTACGCAGGGTGCGACCCCGCCCACCGGCACGGCCGCCACCCCGCAAGTCCAGCAGGCCATCGCGGTCTACAGGACCTATGTGGACGGTCAGATCGACGAGACGGTGACGAGGGCGAAGGTGTTGACCGACGCCGTCCGCGCCGGTGATCTCGCCGCCGCCCAGGCGGCTTACGCGCCGTCGCGGGTGCCGTGGGAGCGGATCGAGCCGATCGCCGGGCTCGTGGAGGAGATCGACGGCAAGGTCGACGCCCGGGTCGACGATTTCGCGGGCGTCGACGATCCCACGTTCACCGGGTGGCACCGGCTGGAGTACCTGCTGTTCGCGCAGAGCACCACGGAGGGTGCCGCGCCGTTCGCCGATCAGCTCGACGCCGATCTGCGCACCCTCAAAACCGAGTTCGCGACCGTGGAGATCCCGCCGGTCGAGGTCGCCGTGGGTGCCTCGGAGCTGATCGAGGAAGTTTCCCTTGGCAAGATCACCGGCGAGGAGGATCGCTACGCCAAGACCGACCTGTGGGACTTCAACGGCAACCTCGAAGGGTCCAAAGCGGTGGTGGAGGCGCTGACGCCGGCGCTGCAGGCGGCTGATCCGGCGCTGCTGGCCGACATCAACAGGAGATTCGCCGAGCTGGACGCCACGCTGGCGCCGCTGCGCAGAGGTGATGGATGGGTGCTTTACTGCCTGCAGGACGACCAGTTCCCCTCCCCGCGTTGCCCTGCGGTGACGGTTTCGCCGGAGCTGGTGAATACCCTCAAAGCGCAGCTCGCCGGCCTGTCGGAGAAGACCTCGCAGATCGCCGGCGCGCTCGGGCTGGGCTAGTCAATGGTCGGCGCAGCGCGGCGGTGCGGACTCTCCCGGCGGGCGTTTTTGGCCGGTGGTCTGGGGACGGGTGCCGCCGTCGTGGGCGCGGGGGCGCTGGCCAGCTGTGCCAGCTCCAGCGACACCGGCGGCCAGCTGCAGGACCCGCGTTACGTGCCGTTCGAGGGAACGCACCAGACCGGGATCACTGCCGTCCCGGTGCCCGCGCGGAGCCTGATGGCCGCGTTCTCCGTCCAGGCCAGCGACCGGGCAGGCCTGCGTCGACTATTCACCGAGCTCACCGAGGAGATCCGCGGCCTGATGGCGGGGCGGCCAATCCAGCAGCGTGACCCGACGTACCCACCGCTGGACTCCGGCATCCTCGGGACGTCCCCACCGGCTGACGACCTATCCGTTGTGGTCAGCGTCGGCTCCAGCCTGTTCGACGCCCGGTTCGGGCTGGCCGACCGCAAGCCCATCGAGCTCGTCGAGATGCCTTTTTTGGCCAACGATCGCCTCGACCCGGCTCGCTCGCACGGCGACCTGTTACTCACCCTCGAGGCCCACCACCCCGACACCATCCAGTTCGCGCTGCGCCAGCTGATGCGCCGCACCCGCAGCGATCTCGTGCTGCGCTGGATGATCGAGGGCTACACGCGCGGCTCGGTGAACGCAGCCAGCGGTGGCACACCACGCAACCTGCTCGGCTTCAAGGACGGCACAGCCAACCTCCGGCAGGACGACGACGCCGTGATGGACCGTTACGTGTGGGTCGCTGCCAGCGATCCGGAACCTGATTGGGCAACCGGCGGTTCCTACCACGTGGCGCGCACCATCAGGATGTTCGTCGAGTTCTGGGACCGCACGCCGCTGCGGGAACAGGAAGCGCTGATCGGACGGCAGAAGGCAAGCGGCGCCGTCCTGGGACTGGCCTCCGAGCATGACACTCCTTCATACGGCCAGGACCCCGCCGGGCTGGTCGTCCCGTTGACAGCGCATATCCGGCTGGCCAACCCGCGCACCCCGGCCACCGACGAGAACCTCATCCTGCGCCGGGGCTTCTCATTCAGCCGCGGCTTCGACAGTAGCGGTCAGCTCGACCAGGGCCTGGCGTTCGTCTGCTACCAGCGCAGCCTGCGCAAGGGCTTCCTGACCGTCCAGGAGCGGTTGTCGGGGGAACCGTTGGAGGAGTACATCATGGCAGTGGGCGGCGGGTTCTTCTTCGCCCTTCCCGGGGCGCCAAGCCGCAACCGGTTCCTGGGTGACGCCCTGCTCGCCTGAAGGCAACACCCCTGTCTGCGCTGGACGGTGGCGGCATGGTTCGTACGCCTGAACAAAGACGAGCCGCAACGATATGCGAGTGTTCAACCGTCCGTTCGGCACTGATATGCCGTCGAGGATTGTGAATATCACCTAATCGCAAAGTCGCCACCATGTGGAAGCCGGAAAGCAGGAGAGCGTGACCGCAGTCAGGGCTCGAGGAACCACGGGCTGGTGTAGGCAACCGCGTGGTTGTTCGCAGGGTGGCCAGGCGGACCTTGCGTGCCGTTAAGAATTTCGGGATCAGCCAGCCGCAGCACCACCCAATGCCCCTGCTCGATATCCAGCGGCACGGTGAAGCGGGCAACGTCACCGCAGCGCATCTCGATGACATCGGCCACTGCGGGCGCCGGCGTGCCTGGACGCAGCACTTGGACCTGCAGCGGGCGGCCGAGCCAGGAAGGCCCACCATCGACGTCGAGTGCGAATGCCACGCAGCCATGGCGGTGCCGCAGCACCGAACCCATGCGAACCTCAGTCGCGGTCGCGTCCACCCGCAGTCCTGGGACTCGGGTAGCGAAAAACCGCCGAGCCCGCAACGCCTCCGCCACCCCGGCCCGGCTGTGCTCTGCAACCCACAGCCCGGCCCGTCCCCGACCCTCCGGCAAGCCCCAGTCGGTGCCGTGCTCGTCGCTGACCCCGAGCAGCCCAGTCCGCCAACCAGCGTCCAGACATGCCACCAACGGAGAGGTGCCGCCCGCCACGAAACCCTGGAAAAGGTAGTCATCGCAGCGGTTGAACATCTCCAGGCTGACCATCTGTTCGGCGGCTGCGGCCGTATAGCCAAAGCCCGCGAAGGCGCCCTTTTCCCGGCAGGGATGGTTGAAGCCGGCAAGCCCAGCTGGAGGGTGCGCGCCGTTGCGACGGCCGAACCGGGTCAGCCAGGCGTACAGCTCGGCCATCGCCCCATGCGTCGCCACGTCGGTGAAGTCATCGGTGAACCATGCATTGACGTGCCCAAGATGAGGATGCGACCACTCGAAGCCGCGGATCGCGGTGAACTCGCCGGGCCGGTCGTAGGTGTCGGCGAGCTTCCCGGTGCGCCGCCAACCGGCCCGGTCCAGCCCGATCCACGGCGTGCCGCCTAGCCCAGTGCCCTCGACCGTGGCGCCGCGGATCGCATGATCGGTCAGTGCTGCGACGTCCAGGCCGGCATCGCGCATCGAGGGGAACGCCGCTTCGGGGTCGCCGGCACCGTCGGAAAGCAACGTATGATTGTGCAGGTCAGCGTGGACCAGCACGGTGCCGGGGCTGATTCGGGAACGACGGCCGGCTCCGGCTTCAGGCCCCGGAGTGCGCAGCCGCGCTCCAGCGGCTGAAGACAGCAGCAGCGCGCTGGCGTCGGTGACACCTTTGCCGGGGGTCACCAGCCGCGCTGAGCCAGGCGCTGCCCGTCGGGCAACTCGCCGAGGTTGATCCCTACCATCGCCTCGCCCAGTCCCCGGGACACCTTCGCCACCATCTCTGGATCATCGTGGAACGTGGTGGCCTTGACGATCGCCTCCGCACGCTTGGCGGGGTCACCGGACTTGAAGATGCCCGAGCCGACGAACACGCCTTCGGCGCCCAGCTGCATCATCATCGCCGCGTCAGCGGGCGTGGCGATACCACCAGCGGTGAACAGCACCACCGGCAGGGAGCCGGCTTCGGCGACCTCGCGAACCAGCTCGACGGGGGCCGCCAGCTCCTTGGCTGCCGCGAACAGCTCCTCGGGTGACATCGCCGCCAGGGCGCGGATGCTCGCGCGGATCGAGCGCATGTGCCGGGTCGCCTCGACGACATTGCCGGTCCCGGCTTCACCCTTGGAACGGATCATGGCCGCACCCTCAGAGATCCGGCGCAACGCCTCACCCAGGTTGGTAGCGCCGCAGACGAACGGCACGGTGAAAGCGAACTTGTCGATGTGGTGGGCTTCATCAGCCGGAGTCAGCACCTCGGACTCGTCGACATAATCCACGCCGATCGCTTGCAACACCTGTGCCTCGACGAAATGCCCGATCCGGGCCTTGGCCATAACCGGGATGGACACCGCCTCGATGATTTCGGTGATCATGTCCGGATCACTCATCCGGGCCACACCGCCCTGCGCGCGGATGTCGGCGGGGACCCGCTCCAGCGCCATGACGGCCACCGCACCGGCGTCTTCGGCGATCTTGGCCTGCTCCGGCGTGACCACGTCCATGATCACACCGCCCTTGAGCATCTCGGCCATCCCGCGCTTGACCAGTGCGGTACCGATCTGACGCTTGGTGTTGATGTTCTCGGCCAGCACGGCGGTTCGCTCCTTAGGGCAGCAGTACTGGGCCTCGAGTACTTGGACCCAGTCACCGATCGTACGTCGGGGCCGCTGACAACGTCGCGGGTTCCAGGCTGCTGGGGGTTGCCTCGACCCGGCAGACCGGTGTGAGATCGACCACACGGTCCGCATAGCCGAGGGTGGGTGCCATGGGCACGAAAGGCAACGGTGAGCGTCCTGATCCCGCGGTAGCGGCGCAGGACCCGTCTCGGATCCGCAATGTGGCCCTGGTCGGGCCGTCCGGGGCGGGGAAGACGACGTTGGCGGAGGCGCTGCTGGCGGCCACCGGTGTGATCAGCCGCGCGGGCACGGTCACCGAGGGCACCACGGTGTGCGACCACGACCCGGCCGCGGTGCGCCAGCAACGGTCGGTCACGCTGGCCATCGCGCCGCTGCAGCACGCCGGCATCAAGATCAATCTTGTGGACACCCCCGGTTACGCCGACTTCGTGGGCGAGTTGCGGGCGGGGCTGCGGGCGGCCGACGCAGTGCTGTTCGTGGTCTCCGCTGGGGAAGGCGTCGACCCCGCCACGGTTGCGCTCTGGAAGGAGTGCGCGGATGCCGGGATGCCTCGAGCGGTGGTGGTGAGCCGGCTGGATCACCCACGGGCTGATCTGGATGGTGAGATCGTCGCCTGCCGGGCTGCCTTCGGCGACGGCGTGCTGCCGCTGTATCTGCCGGTCCGCGACGAGACCGGCGCGGTGACCGGTTTGGTGGGGCTGCTGTCGCAGCGACTGTTTGACTATCGCGGTGGATACCCGCCGGTGGAAGGCGACACCAGCCCGGTGGGCAGTGCCGTGGATGCCGACGAGTTCACCGTGGCCCGCAATGAACTCATCGAGGGAATCATCGCCGAGAGCGAGGACGAGTCGCTCATGGACAGCTACCTCGGCGGCGAGGATCTCGACGTCGAGGCGCTGATTGCAGACTTGGAGACCGCGGTCACGCGCGGTTCTTTTCACCCGGTCATCCCGGCGTGCGCCAGCACCGGAGTGGGGCTCGCTGAGCTGCTTGAGGTGCTCACCAGCGCGTTTCCTGCTCCCAGTAAGCACACCCCTCCCCCAGTGACCCGCCCCGATGGATCGACGCACCCCATGGTGGACGTGGACCCCGCCGCCGCGCTGGTGGCGGAGGTTGTCCGCACCACGGTCGACCCCTATCAGGGCCGGGTCTCGCTGGTCCGGGTGTTCTCTGGAACGTTGCACCCAGACCGTCCGGTGCACGTCTCCGGGCACGGGCTAGCCGACCGGGGGCACGCCGACCACGACGTCGACGAGCGGGTGGCACACGTCTACACGCCGCTGGGCGGCACGCTCAGCGAAGTACCCCACTGTGTGGCCGGAGACCTCTGTGCGGTGACCAAGGTGGTCTCCGCGGAGACCGGGGACACCCTGTCCACGCCCAGCAATCCACTGCTGGTCACGCCGTGGACCATGCCGGAGCCGTTGCTGCCGGTCGCTGTGGTGGGCCGCAGCCGCAGCGACGAAGACGCGTTGGCCCGTGGGTTGGGCCGGTTGGTGGCTGCGGACCCGACCCTGCGGCTGGAGCGCAACGCCGAGACTCACCAGATGGTGCTGTGGTGCATGGGCGAGGCGCACGCCGACGTCGTGCTGTCCCGGCTACGCGCGGGCGGCGCCGACGTGGACACCGAGCCGGTCGTGGTGCCGCTGCGAGAGACCTTCGGTGGCCCCAGCAAAGGCCACGGACGGCACGTCAAGCAATCCGGCGGGCACGGTCAGTACGCGGTGTGCGACATCGAGGTGGAGCCGCTGCCCCGAGGGAGCGGGTTCGAATTTCTGGACAAGGTAGTCGGCGGGGCGGTGCCGCACCAGTTCATCCCGAGCGTGGAGAAAGGTGTCCGGACGCAGATGGAACGCGGCCTGGGCAACAGCGGTCTCCCGCTGGTGGACATCCGGGTCACGCTGGTCGACGGCAAGGCGCACAGCGTGGACTCCTCCGATGCGGCCTTCCAGATGGCGGGAGCGCTGGCGCTCAAGGACGCCGCGGAAAAGGGCAACGTCGTCACGTTGGAGCCGCTGGACGAGGTGGAAGTGCGGATGCCCGAGGAGCATTTGGGAACCGTGCTGGGAGATCTGTCCGGCCGGCGCGGTCGGGTGCTGGGCACCGAGACCGATCAGACCGGCCAGATGCTGGTGCGCGCTGAGGTGCCAGCAGCCGAGCTGCTCCGCTACGCCGTCGACCTACGCGGCCTGACGTCGGGCACCGCCAGTTTCACCCGGCGCTTCTGCCGCTACGCCCCAGCGCCGTCGAGCTCGAGCCCATAGCCGGTCAGCGCGGGTTCGGCGATCTCGAAATAGCGCGGTAGCGGGGCTCTACCGGCTAGTCGCAGCCAGCGCACCGTCCGATGGGAGCGCAATGCCAGAGTGTCGCGTACCGCGTCATTGTAGACCCGTCGGGCGATCACCACCCGCTGCTGTGCGTCGGCCAGCTGGCTGGCGCGAGCTGGGTCGAGGTCGGCGCAGTCCAGTGCCGCTAGGGCCCGGCTCACCTCGTTCTCCATCTCCTCCCGGGCCGCGTGTGCCCCGGCCCGAAGGGCCACATCGGCACCGGCCCGAAGGGCCACATCGGCGGCACCGTTCATCGCAGCGGCACTGTTCATCGCGGCGGCCCCATCCAACTCACCGACCATGAGCACACGGCGACGCAACGCCGCGTCCAGAGCAGCCCACGCCGCGTCGGTCCGCACGTGCAATCGGTCCAATCGGGTGGCCGCGTGCATCGCGCCGAGGGCGCTTACTGCAGCGACCAGTAGCCCGGTAGCCATCGCCCCGGCAACTCTCATCGTGTGACCCTAGAGGAGCCGTAGCGGGTGAGCCGGGCCCCAGCCGGTAAGCGGCGCGGATCGGCGGCAACCGCCGTCTCGTAGACCTGAACCACCCGCCGTGCCACCCCCGGCCAGTCCCACATCATCGAGCGTCGCCGGCCGGTGGCAGCCAGGTCGGCGCGCCGGCCCGGATCGTCGAGCAGGTCATCAAGCGCCTCGGCCAGCGCCGCCGGTGCTCCGGGGGGGACGAGCACGCCGGCCTGCCCATCATCGAGCACCATGCGGAAGGCGTCGAGATCGCTGGCCACTACCGGGGTGCCGGCGGCCATCGCCTCGATCAGCACGATGCCGAAGCTCTCCCCTCCGATGGCCGGCGCGCACAGCACGTCCACGCTCGCCAGTATTGCCGCCTTGCCTTCCTCTCCCAGCCCGCCCAGCACCTGGATCCGGGATGCCAGGGCCGGACCCGCAGCGCGCAGCAGTGCGGAGTCGTCCCCGTCACCGACCACCAGCAGATGCACGCCTGGCCGGGTCTGATCCAGCGTGCGTAGCGCCGCCAGCAGTACCGGCATGCCCTTGCGGGCCTCGTCGTAGCGGCCCACGAAGCCCACCGTGCCGCTGGAGCGCGGGTAACCCTTCAGTGGCCGCGCGGCGGCGAACTGCGCCACGTCGACACCGTTGGGGATCTCCACGGCGTCCCCCCCGAGATACTTCACCTGTACACGTCGAGCCAGTGGAGAGACCGCGATCCGGGCGGTGACTTTCTCCATCGAAGGCTGCAGCAGGCCGTGCGCCGCCGCCAGCGCCCACGAGCGTGCCGTGGCAATGTGAAAGGTCACCACGACAGGCCGGTCAGCAAGCGCCAGGGCGATCAACGACAGGCTCGGCGCGGTCGGTTCGTGCAGGTGCAGCACGTCGAAGTCATGGTCACGCAGCCAGCGCCGGACCCGGGTGGCCGCGACCGGTCCGAACGACAGCGGCGCGATGGAGCCGTTGTAGGGCACGCCCACGGCACGCCCTGCAGCGGTGACGAACTCCGGCACCGGGTCGTCTGCCGCGCCGGGGGCGAGCACCTCCACCTGATGACCGAGGCCACGCAAGCCTCTGGCCAGGCCCAGTACGTGCGCCTGCACCCCTCCCCGGGTAGCGATGGAGTACGGGCACACCATCCCGATCCGCACAGGCCCCACTATCCCGCGTTGCGCAGCGCAGCGACCGGCAGGTCGTCGATCCACAGCGGCTGCAGCATGTGCCAGTCCTGCGGATGCGCCGCGATGTCGGCGGCAAAGCAATCTGCCACCGCCTGGGTCGCTTCCACCGCTGATCGCTTCCGCGTGGGCACCGGGGGGTGAAAGCGAATGCCCCAGCCGTCGGGGGTGAACCAGCAGCCGATAACCAGCAAGGTCGCGCCGGTGACCGCAGCCAGCCGAGCCGGCCCAAGCGGCATCCGCGCGGGGCCGCCAAAGAACTGCACGGCAGCCCCGGCACCGGTGAGATCCCGGTCGGCGAGCAGGCATACCACTCCACCCGCACGCAGCCTGCGTAGCAAGCGTGGCGTCGGATTCCCTGCCCCGGTCAGCGGGACGATGTCGAAACCCAACGAGGCGCGATAGTCGACGAAGCGCTGGTACAGCGCCTCCGGGTGCAGCCGCTCGACAACGGTGCTGAACACACCGTGGTGCCTGACGAACCACAAGCCGGCCATGTCCCAGTTGCCGCTGTGTGGCAGCACTACTACTACGCCGCGACCGCGTGCCAGTGCGTCGTTCAGGCGCTCGACCCCTTCCATGGCGCCATCCAGCCGATCCAACAGGGCGTCATGGTCGGCGTAGGGCAGCGTGAAGGTCTCCTGCCAGTACCGGGCATAGGAGCGCAACCCCTCTCGGACCAGCGCGTCAAGTCCTGCAGAGGTGGCGTCGGGAACCACCCGGGCGAGGTTGCGGCGCAGCTGACGGGCGCGGGGGCCGTCCCGGCGTGCGGCCAAGTCCGCACCGGCTCGAAATATCCGGGTAGCCACTGCTCCCGGCGCCACTCGGGCCAACCGCCACCCTGCTGCATACCCTAGCTCGGCGAGACGGCTCACCTCATCTCCCGCTCCTGGGCGCTGCGCCGCACGGCGAGCATCCGTTGGAACACCGTCACCAGTTGCAACCCAGCAAGCAACCACAGCGCGATATCCAGCGCGAAGGGCACGCCGAGTCCGGTCAGCCCGGCCCCCACCAGTGCGATGATGAAGCGCTCCGCGCGCTCGACCATCCCACCGTCCGCGGACAGGCCATTGGCTTCCGCGCGCGCCTTGATATAGGAAATCACCTGGGCAGTGACCAGGCAGAACAACGCTGCCGCAGCCAGCGGACGGTCGTCAGCGACCTCGAAGCACCACCAGGTCAGCCCGGCGAACAGCGCGCCGTCGGCGACTCGGTCGCAGGCGGCGTCCAGCACGGCGCCAAGCGGGGTGCCCTGCCCGCGGGCCCGGGCGACTGCCCCATCGAGCATGTCGAACAGCACGAAGACAGTCACCGCGATAGTGCCGGCGAACAGCTGATCGCGCGGGAAGAACCACAGTGCCGACGCGACCGTTCCCAATGTGCCGGTCAGTGTGATGGCATCAGGTCCGATACCGGCCCTGGACAACCAGCTACCCACTGGGTCCACGAACTTGGCGACGGACGCACGGGCAAAGATGTTGAGCATCGCGCACCTGCGATTATTCGGGAAGAGGGTGGAGGTCGTCGGCGCGATCGGCGCTGCCACCGGTGGAGCCCACGCGCCGCCGGTCGACCACTCGGGCGTTCAGGACAGCTCTTTCCACGCGTCCACCAGCAGCGTGCGGGTCTCCGATAACAGCTGCGGCAACACCTTGGTCCCCGCGATGACCGGCATGAAATTGACGTCACCGCCCCACCTGGGCACCACGTGTTGATGCAGGTGCGCGGCGATGCCGGCACCACCGATGGCGCCCTGGTTGATGCCAATGTTGAAGCCATGGGGCGCGGCCGCGCGGCGAGCTGCGAGCATGGCCCGCTGGGTGAACTGGGCCAGTTCAGCGGTCTCCTCAGTAGTCAGATCCGGGTAGTCGGCGACGTGCCGGTAGGGCACCACCATCAGATGGCCGGGGTTATAGGGATAGAGGTTCAGCACGGCATAGACAGTGTTGCCACGGGCGATCACCAGGCCTTCCGCGTCGTCCATCGTGATGATCCGGCAGAACGGGCACTGTCCCGCGGCCTCAGATTCGGATTTGCCCTCGCCCTTGATGTAGGCCATCCGATGTGGTGTCCACAGCCGCTGCCACCCGTCCGGCGCGCCGACTCCGTCCTGGGCCTTGGACTGCTGCTCGAACTCGGGAATCTCGCGCTCGGGGGCTGTGTAGTCCGCATCCCGCTGCACCGTTGCAACGCCGGTTAGCGGGGCAGTCGGAACGGCCTGGGACGGCGCGGGCACAAGAACTCCTTGGCGGCAGCGGAGTGGTTCGGCTGCCGATGCTATCGAGGAACAGGAAGATTTCCTGTGTAACCCCCACAAATGCGGACGAGCAACCTCGGCGGTTGGACCCTTGGTTGGGGACCATACATTTGAGGGACGAGGCAAGGCTGCCTGCTGCCAGCGCGACGCTCGCGGCACGAGAGTCCAGGAGGCCTCTGATGTGGTTCATACCCGAAGTAAATCTGGAGGCCGCCGCCTCGGCTGAACTCCCTGCGCCTGCACTCGCACAGGCGAGGATACGGTCCACTCAGCTGAACATCTGCGAGCGGGACGTCATCGCTTGACCTATTCGCCGTGTTGGAGAGCTTGGTGGTGCGCAACGGACTCCCCGCAGAGGCCCAGGGCAGGTACGACCAGGCAGTGCTTAGACTGGCTCAACTCTACGACTGATCCAAACCCGGATCGCTGTGCACGCACGCCACGCCGCCGTACGTCCCACACCGTCGTGGTCCGTTGAACGATCAGCTCATCGGCAGCAATGCACCCAGCATCGTCATCGCCGGCTGAGTCGCCTCCTTGAGGAGCGGCGCAGCGGCCCGCGTTCCGGCCACCACTGCCTGCGTACTGGCGGGGGCAGGCTGATCCTCACGGTTGACTCCCGGCTGCAACACGCCAGCCACCGGGGCGACCCGACCAACCCCCGACGCGGCGGGATCAAGCACGGGATCCACCGGGGCGATCGGGCCGCTGGGAGCGGGGTCAGCCGACGACGCCGGTGAGCGCCAAGGGGCCTGCGTGGTGGGCGACGTAGCCGTGCCGCGTTCAGCTGGCGCGGTGATGGACATCGGGTTGTTCCGGTGCACTCGTGCACGCTGCTGGCGTAGCTCCGGGATCGTTCGAGCGACTGCCTGAGCACGCACGGCGTCCGGCGCGGCCGGTGGGCGCTGCGCAGCTGCCATCCCCGGGTATCCAGCTGGAGTACCGGATTGAGCATCTGGACCGGCTGGAATATAGCTGGGTAGGGCCGCATCCTCTCGAGTGAGTGAACCGTCACCGACGTCTACTGCACTGGCCAACACCGAACCGCAGGCCAGCACAGTGCCCGCAGCCAGGCCGCAGGCGCGGCCAACGAGGACCGCCCGGCCGCCGGGCATCCGAGTGGGAGACCAGGCGTGCCCCGCCCCGGAATCCGCCGTACCGGCGGAGACGTCCGCCACCATCGAAGTGCCACCGACCCAGGCAATCAAGGCAGTCGCAGAGGGCCCGGAGCCCGGCTTCCTACGACGGCGCGCGGTCATCGTGCGTCACCACGGTTCTCCTCTAAGTAGTCGAACCGCTGCATA
>DASVWA010000353.1:0-8414 GCA_036389855.1 Pseudonocardiaceae bacterium | reverse complement strand
GTGGGGAGTCCTGCTGTGGCTGTTGCGCGCGGAGCCCCCGCTGGTGCGCACCCAGGTCGCGGTGGTTGTGGTGTTCGCGACGGCAGTGGAATACACCTTCTCGCTGTGGCTTGAGGTTTACGTCTACCGGCTCGACAACGTCCCGGCGTTCGTCTCACCCGGGCACGGCCTGGTGTACCTGTGCGCACTGGCCCTGGGACGGTCGCCGGTGGTACGCCGCTGGCGTGTCTCGCTGGTCGCCCTCACGCTCGCTGCTGGAGCCGCGTATGCCCTGTGGGGCTTGCTTGGCACCGACCGCGTCGACGTGCTCGGGGCGTTGTGGTTCGGCTGCCTGGCGGTGTTCCTCACGCTGAAGCGGTCGCGGCTGCTCTACGTGGGGTTGTTCGCGACCGTCACCTACCTTGAGCTGCTGGGCACCTGGCTCGGTGTCTGGGAGTGGCAACCGCTTGACCCAACCGGGCTGATCGGGATCGGGAACCCGCCCTCAGGTGTCGCCGGCGGCTACGGATGGTTTGACCTGGCGGCGCTCGCTGCCGCGCCGGCGCTGCTGCGGGCGTGGGAGCGGCTTACTCAGACCGGTCGAGCGAGAGGTAACAAGGCGGGCCTGTCCTCGTGGCGCGCAGCTGCTGGGGGAGACACTCGCTGTCGTGAAGCCGATCCCGATTAGCGTCGGTCCGGTGTTCGCGTGGATGGGCGTGCTGGTCTAAGCCTGCCCGAGGATTCCGCAGCGATCGAGCGCCGGGACCGATGTTCAGTGACCGGCTGGTGAAGGTCGACGACGAGATGGACGCGCCGCCCGCCGCATCTGCCAAATACTGTTCTCTACCGGGAATGGTTGACCATTAATTACAAAGGCCCCAGCGCTACAGGGGGATACTATTGACCTCGGCTTTTGTGACGGAGCGGGTGACGGGAATCGAATCCGCGTCTAGCGCTCGGGAACCCTAGCGTAGCCAGTTCGTCACGGTAGTCGGTGATGGTCAGTGCGCCGGTGATGCAACCGATGCGGCTGTGGCGTTTGGCGTGCTGCCCGGGAGAGGGTCTTCGGCGAGGACGTCGGAGACACCGAGGCGCCCATGGGCGAGCATGCGGAGGCTTTGGCGCACACGGTGGTCTTCTAACCCAAGCCCGGGCGACTTACTGACGCGCTTACGCGCGAGCGGGAAGGAACAGTTGAGCTGCTCGAAACCGTCTGATCACCCTGGGTCGAACTAGGTCGGGTCGTCCGAAACGTGCGTTACGCTCCGATCATGTCGACACCGGATGAACAGTAAAACTTATGTCTGATGCCGATGACTACCAGTTGCGTCGGATCAAGTCGGTGACCGACGCGGCACTGGCCCACCTCGGCGTCGAGGACCTGTTGAGTGAGCTGCTTGATCGGGTGCGAGAGCTCCTTGAGGTCGACACCGCCGCCGTGTTGCTGCTCGATTCCTCCTCCCAGCAGCTTGTGGTTACCGCTGCCAGGGGGATCGAAGCGGCGGTCCGTCAGGGTGTGCGGGTTCCGGTGGGAAAGGGTTTTTTCGCCGGTCGCATCGCGGCAGAGAAGCAGCCGGTGATCATTGAGAAGGTCGATCACACCAACGTGCTCAATCCGATCCTTCGGGAGCGCGGGCTTCACTCCCTGCTCGGCGTGCCGCTGTTGATCGGCGGGACGGTCACCGGTGTTCTGCACGTCGGTACCCTCGCCTTCCGCCGGTTCACCGACGATGACGTCAGACTGTTGCAGATCGTGGCCGACCGGGTCGCTTTCGCTACCCAATCCCGACGCACGGAGGTCGAACGGACTGCGGCGGCGGTGCTTCAGCGCAGCCTGTTGCCACCGCGGTTGCCAGTGGTGCCGGGTCTTGAGTTGGCCGCCCGCTACGTCCCGGCCGAGAGCGGCGGGGTCGGCGGCGACTGGTATGACGTGTTCACCCTTCCCTCGGGCTGGTTGTGCCTCGTGATCGGAGATGTGGTCGGACGCGGCCTCGTGGCCGCCGACGTGATGGGCCGGCTGCGCAGCGCGCTACGCGCCTACGCACTGCTGGGCGGTGATCCCGCCGAGGTGCTGGGCCGGCTGGACCAACATGTGCAGCACTTTGACCCCGAGACGATGGCCACGGTGGTCTTGGCGATATTCGAGCCATCGTTTGAGCGACTGCACCTGTCCTCGGCAGGCCATCCTCCACCGGTGCTGGCCCTGCCCGATCGACCTGCGGCCCTGCTGAAGGTGCCCAGCGACCTTCCAATAGGTGTGCCCGGCGGGCTGCGACGCCGAGCGACGACCATCAGTCTGCCGCCGGGTGCACTGCTCTGCTTGTATACGGACGGCTTGGTTGAGCGCCGAGGCACCTCGCTTGACGCCGGCTTGGAACGACTGTGTGCGTCGGTCGTGGCCGATCCGGTGGACTCCGTCTGCGCGAAGGTCATGGCCCAGCTCGTTGGTGATGATCCCCCTGGCGATGATGTGGCACTGCTTGCCGTGCGCCGCCAAGACAGCGGCGAGATCGGCCCATTGCACCTCGTCAAGCCGGCGCTGCCCTGGTCGCTGAGAGATATCCGCCTTGCAGTGCGCCGCTGGCTGTCGGCTGTCGGCGCCGCCCCGCGCACGGTCGCCGACCTGCTCATCGCGGTCGGTGAAGCATCCACCAACGCCGTGGAGCACGCCTACGGACCTGACGGCGGCACCGTGACGGTGCACATGGAGCTCCAGTCGCCCGATGTGCTCGCCACCGTCCGCGATACCGGCCGTTGGCGCCCACCCCACGGTGTGGACCGAGGACGAGGGACGCTGTTCATGCGCAACTGCAGCGACGATCTTCGGGTCGATCATGGCCGGACCGGAACCACCGTCGTGATCCGACGCCACCTCACCGAGCAGGCACCTCGATGACCGCGAGGGTGGAGGCTCACGCCGAGGACGGGGCGATGCATATCGCTGTCAGCGGCGAGATCGATCTCGCCAACGCCGCAGCCGTCGAGGAGCAGATCCGGGAAGCGATCTCCCACCAACCGAAAACGGTGTCGGTTGACCTGACCGACCTCACCTACATGGACAGCGCCGGAATAAGAATTCTCTTCACCCTCGCATCTCGACTCAAGCCGCTGCGGATCATCCTAAAACTCATCGTGCCACTCGACTCGCCCACCCGCCGACTCATCGAGCTATCAGGATTCGAATCACTCGTTTCCCTCCAACCCCAAAGCCACTAACCAGTTGTCCGGCACATAGATGCGAGCACGCGCTGGCCACGGTTCACCGTAAGCTTGGGAGCCTATGGCGATGGGCCTCTGACCGGGCTGGCCAGCCAATTGATTGACCGCAGGTGGCCGCTGTTGCCCGTGGTTGGCCGTCGCTTCGGGCACGTGTAGGGCACGGAAAGCCGGGCCGGCTGCTGAGCCCTGCAAGGAGCTGGAGGCTCAGAGAAACCACATCCTGAAGTTGAACCTGGGCAACCCGACTCCTTTGGACTGGAGACGCCGGAGGCCGTCGTTCATGCGGTGGTCGAGAACATCGGCTCGGCTCAGGGTTACAGCGACGCTCCTCCGGGCTCGAAAACAGGCGTCAATGAAGGCTCCGTCTGCGGCCATCACCCTGAGCGCACAGATGATCTCGTCCCGGGTGCCCAGAATGGTCCCTGCCTGCCGGGGATGGCGCCCAACTGGAACAAGTCATTGGATTTCGACGTTGGCGGCGATGTTCCCAGTGGTGTTGTCAATGGTGCCGGCCGTGCGGCTGATGGTGTCGACGCTGGTGGCGATGTCCCTGGCGGTGTCATTGATGGTGCCGGCCGTGTGGTTGATGGTGCCGGCCGTGGTGTTGATGGTTTCTGCCGTCTCGTTGATCGACTTTGCCACGTCAGCGATGTCACGGGCAGTGGCGGCAACCGTGTTGAGCTGGCCCTGCAGCGGCTTGGCGCTTTGCAAGATCGATGTGGCAAGCTCATTCGTCCGATTCAATGACACAACGGAGTCGGTCGCCACGTTGATGTTGCCAGCATTTTTAGCAATAGCCTGCGCCTTGTCGTCGATGCTCTGCGCCGTGGCCAGGGTCCGGGCGAGCAGCGCGGCCGTTATGCCGATAATCACCACACCAACGACCAAGATCACGACGCTGATCACGTTGAACAGTCCAGCTCCGCCGCCTCGGGCGCGGGCGTCGGTTCTAGCCAACTCCACCACCGCTTCCTTAGTGCAGGATTGTGCCCAGTTTAGTGCGGTACGTGTTCCGCAGTGGTGAAGGGCTCACGACGGTCGCGGGCACACGAAGCGATCCTCAACGGCTTGGTGCAGGCTGGAGCGGGGTGTTGCCCACATGATCGCAGCCAAGTCGTGCCGACTGTTACGTGCAGTGCTGACGCCAGCGGTTGAGGCTTCGAGGTACAACTCGGCGCTCTTAGCGCCGGACCGCAGGCGCCACCACCGCGCGCGTTTGCCGTCGATCGTGATCCCGAACCGCAAGATGCGAATTTCATCCGCCACACGTGCCTCCATCCCGACCGAGCAATTAGTCGATCAAACGCTATCCACGGTAATTCCCTGGTAGATCGGGTAATGCCCGGGGTGAGATCATGGACATTCGGGTCTGTCTACGTGCGGGTGGCGTCGGTGCGGGTGAACAGCGCGCCTGCCGCACCACTCACCGGCCTGCCGGCTGGAGTCCGTTCGGTGCAGCCCAGACCACGGCCACCTGCTGCCGGGGAACCTGTCGCTGCACGCTGGGCTTGGGTCCTTGATCCATCACGGCCTTTCCGCACGGTTACCGAACTGGGCATATGTGGGGTCGTCGGTGTAGGTCTTCGGCGTCACGATCGAAGAGCACTGCGTGAGCCGCCAACTACTCGGAGAATCGGGCCTGGTCCGATCACCCTTGACGCTGTTTAAGCGGCCTCCTTTTGACGATGTGCAGGTCGCGGTGGCGATCGTAGGCTAGCCAGCCGACAGACATGTTCTCGGGAAATGAGGTGCGTTGGTGAGCGAAGTACAAGCGTCGGCGGTCGAGCAGGATACCGAGGTGACGCCCGCTGCGATTATGCAACTCGGGATGGCGTTTTGGGGCTCGAAGACGTTACTGAGCGCCGTCGAGCTGGGGGTATTCTCGGAGCTGGCGAGCGCGGGCGCGCTGGATGCCGACACGCTGCGCGAGCGGTTGGGCCTGCACCCGCGCAGCACGAGGGACTTCTTTGACGCGTTGGTCGCGCTGGGCATGCTCGAGCGCGAGGACGGCCGCTACGCCAACACGCCGGCCACCGACTTGTTCCTCGATCGGGCCAAGACCTCCTACATGGGTGGCATCCTGGAAATGGCCAACGCGCGTCTCTACGGCTTTTGGGGGTCTCTGACGGAGGGTCTGCGAACCGGACTCCCGCAAAACGAGGCCAAGGGCGGCGGCAAGAACCTGTTCGAGGTGATTTACCCCGACCCGGTGAAGTTGGCGCAGTTCGCCCGCGCGATGAGCGCAATCAGCGCCGACACAGCGAGAGCGATCGCGGCGAAGTTCCCCTGGCAAGAGCACCGCAGCGTGATCGACATTGGCTGCGCCGAGGGAGCCGTGCCGGTTCAGATCGCCCTCGCGCATGAGCACATCACCGGCGGCGGTTTCGACTTGCCCGCGCTCGGGTCGATCTTCGACGCTTACGTAGCTGGCTTCGGGCTCGGCGAGCGGCTGGGCTTCACCGCCGGCGACTTCTTCACCGACCCACTGCCTCAGGCGGATGTTCTCGTGATGGGCCACATCCTGCACGACTGGGACCTCGACGAAAAACGCCTGTTGGTGCGTAAGGCCTACAACGCCCTGCCCGAGGGCGGCGCGCTGATCGTCTACGATGCGATCATCGACGACGAGCGGCGCAGCAACGCATTCGGCCTGCTGATGAGCCTCAACATGCTCATCGAGACAGCCGGAGGGTTCGACTACACAGGCGCCGATTGCCGTGCCTGGATGCAGGAGGCGGGTTTTCGCGACAGCTACGTCGAGCATCTCGTTGGGCCCGACTCGATGGTTGTCGGGATCAAGTAGGCGATCTAGCCACAGCTGCGAGACGGCGTTGGGCCGCCGGAGGATTTCGGGCGTGGTGCCCGCGGCTGTGGTGCGATCTACCCAATGACTGGCGGCGCACATCCGAGCACCAATGGCGGCCGGCCGACCCGCCGAGACCGAGCACGGCCGTCAGGCCGCGCGCAGTGTCGTGGTTCGGGCCGGCGTGGGTAACGTTCGGGCTGTGATGGGACGCGCCGCAGGCGGCGCCTTGATGCTGAGGTGTGAATGAGGTGACCCGGCGGGCCTTGTCGGGCCGTAGGCCCGTTGTTTGCGGCGTGGGTGCAGAGTGACGGTGGCCAGGTAGGTGTTCTTAGCCCGAATACAATCGGACGATCGCGGACCGACTCAGCGGTTTAGTCGACGCGCACTGCACCGAGTCTTATGACGCCGATGAAGCGGAGTTCTGGATAAGGATGATGATGGCTACGACGACTCGTCCAGTGTTCTCGTCCCGTTGAGTGAGTGGCACGCGAACTTTCAACACCGACGATAACAAAGGAGCAGGATGACTCTGAACTGGTGCATTTATGGTGGAGCGGGTGACGGGAATCGAACCCGCGTCTAGAGCTTGGGAACTCTATAGTGCTGCCCTGGCCCAGTCCTTGGCCTGCGGCCAGTCGTAATCATGGGTGACCCCGGTTGACCGTTGCTGACCCTCACTTGTGGCACGTGTGTGGCACGACGCGCGTGCCTGACGCCGCTGCACAAAGTGCGGGATGTAACGATGCGTAGACAGGGAAAACGTTGTTTCGCACGCTCAGTGAGATTTCTGTCCGACATTCGTCGGTGATTCCTGAAGTCTTGCTTGATCGAAGATTACCTCTTTTGGGATCTTGGGAATTCTATGATCCATGACCGTGCACTGGTGATGGGCCGTTTGTCATCGGTGGCTGCTGTTAGAGGAGGCACAGTAACGTCACTACTGCTATTGCCGGACCCATCGAAAATGTTGCTGCCGTGGCTGCTCTGGATGTCGGATTGGGGCGTGCGGGAGCGGGCGCTCTGGGGGTCTGTCGCTGGCGGGGGTATCACTTGCGTGGGTGTTGCCAGAGGGGGTGGCGGTACTGGTTTTTCTGGTGCTACCGCTGGCGAGGTTGGAGCCGGTGCTTTCGGTGCTGGCGGGTTACCCGCCGGCTGCGCTGGTACCGGTGAAATCGACGGGGCCGTTGGGGGTGCCGCGGGGCCGGTTGGAGGGGCTGGGAGCGAAGCGGCGGCGGTGGGTGATGGTGGGCTGGGTACCCCGGTGGTGCGGTGGGTGGGGTTGAGGGCTGTCAGGCCGAGCAGTCCAGCCGTGAGCGCGACGCTGGAGGCTACGCCGGCGAACATGACGTGTCTCCGCCGCCTGGTTATGCCATCCGTCTGCGCGGGTTGGTCCAATAGCTCCGTCAGAGTGGTGGTGTACTCGACGGTTGTGCCGCTGTGGAACTCGGTTGCTGCGGCGTGCAGCGCGTGGGCGGCCGCTGCCGAGCTCGGGCGTTCGGTGGGTTCGATGGCGGTCATTCGGCGCAGGGTGTCGGTGAGCTCGCCTGGCAGGTTTACAGGCACCTCTGCGGGCCGGTGCAATCGGGCGCAGGCGCTCTCCACGCTGGTTCCGGGGTATTCACGGCGGCTGGTGAGCGCCTCGAGTAGGACAAGACCCAGGGAGTAGACATCAGCGGGGGGACCGACCAGTTCGCCGCGGACCTGCTCGGGCGCCATGTAGGCCGCAGTGCCGATCACCGCGCCGGTAAGGGTGATTCGGGTGGTGTCGACAAGCAACGCGATCCCGAAGTCGGTGAGCAACGGGTGGTTATGCTCGTCAAAGAGCACGTTTGCGGGCTTGATGTCGCGGTGGGTGACCCCTTGGGCGTGGACGTAGGTCAAGGCGTTGGCCAGCTGAGCGCCCAATTGAGCGACCGTGGACACGCCTAGCGTGGCCTCGTGCAATCGGTCGGCCAATGATGGGCCTTGCGCTAGGCGCATGACCAGATAAGCCCGACCGTGGTCGGTGCCGGTGTCGTATAGCTCCACTAATCCAGGATGGGTTAGCCGGGTCAACGCGGCCAGCTCGCGGTCCTGCCGGTGCCGATCCGCTCCAGCCACTCCAGGGGCGAACAGCTTGACCGCAACAGCTCGGTTCAGCTTCTGGTCCCACGCCCAGTGCACTTGCGCGGACCCACCCTCGCCCAATACCGGGCCAAGCTCGTAGCGCTGCGCCAAAACAGGCAGCACCACAGTGCGGAGGCCGCGGGATTGCCCATCTTTACATACCGGGCTCGGCGTAGCTGATGCCATAGGAATCACCTCACACGGGGGACACCGTCACGGTCGAACGGTTGCTCACAGCCCCGGACGTTGTCGCAGTCCGACCGATAACCGATGCCTGCGCGCTTTGGGGAGCACCTCACCTCAA
>DASVWA010000352.1:0-3787 GCA_036389855.1 Pseudonocardiaceae bacterium | reverse complement strand
TGGCTTACCTCCCCGAGCCACTGACTGCCGCCCTGCAGCGACTGGATGCGGGGCAGGTCATTTCGTTCATGCTCGGCTACTGCCGGGACCGCAACACGGAGTCGGTGAAAGCGGCGGTGACCGCAGTCCGCGCGTTGCTGCGGTTTCTGCACGTGGCAGGCCATGTGCCGGTTCCGTTGGCGGGGGCGGTGCCGGGAGTGGCCGGGTGGCGGCTGGCGTCGTTGCCCCGCGGGTTGGACGCCGTCGTGGTGCAGCGGCTGCTGGACAGCTGCGATCAGGACACGATCGTGGGCCGGCGTGACTACGCGATTTTGACGATGCTGGCGCGCTTAGGGATGCGCGGCGCGGAGGTCGCTGATCTCCAGCTCGATGACGTCGACTGGCGCGGCGGCGAGGTCACTATCCGCGGCAAGGGCAACCGGATTGACCGGCTCCCGCTGCCGGTGGACGTTGGTAAAGCCCTCGCTGCTTATCTGATGGCGGGCCGGCCACGGTGCGCTGCGGCGACCGCGTTCTGCACCGTCCGCGCGCCGTACCGGCGGCTGTCCCCAGCGGCGGTACGCGCGATCATGGGACATGCCTGCCAACGGGCCGGTCTGACCGGGTGGGGGCGCATCGCCTGCGGCACTCGTTGGCCACCGAGATGCTGCGCGCTGGCGCGTCGCTGCCCGAGGTGGGGCAGGTACTTCGGCACCGCAGTCACCTCGCCACGAGCATCTACGCCAAAGTCGACGACAACGCGCTGCGCGCACTGGCGCGTTCCTGGCCAGGCGGTGCGCTATGAGCTCGCTGCGGACCGCCGCGGAGGACTACCTGGTGATGCGGCGGAGCTTGGGATTCAAGCTGACTACCTGGGGCCGGCATCTGTGTCGACGGCACGTGAAAACTGACCCCTGCGCGGCAACCGAATTTTGACCCCCTGCGCCGCGACCCTGGCTCGCACCGAGCTGGGGAGGACGAAGGGGTGTTGTGCGTGGAGGACTGGGCTGAGATCCGCCGGTTGTATCGGGCGGAGAAGATGCCGATCAAGGTGATCGCTCGGGTGCTGGGGTGTTCGAAGAACACGGTCAAGGCCGCGTTGGCCGCGGATAGGCCGCCGGGGTACTCGCGTCGGTCGGGTGGGTCGATCGTGGACGAGGTCGAACCGCGGATCCGGGAGCTGTTGGCGGCGTATCCGACGATGCCGGCGACGGTGATCGCGGAACGGGTCGGTTGGTCGTATTCGATCCGGACGCTGAGCGGGCGGGTGGCGCAATTGCGCCCGGTGTATCTGCCGCCGGACCCGGCCGGTCGCACGAGCTATGTGGCCGGGGAGATCGGCCAGCACGATTTCTGGTTTCCTGACATTGAGCTTCCGGTGGGCTGTGGCCAGACCCGCACCGCTACCCAGCTCCCGGTGTTGACGATGATCACGGGTTACTCCCGGTGGCTGTCCGCGGTGTTGATCCCGACCCGGACCGCTGAGGACTTGTTCACCGGCTGGTGGGGGCATCTACAGATCCTCGGCGCAGTGCCGCGGGTGTTGGTCTGGGATGGGGAGGGCGCGGTCGGGCGTTGGCGCGGTCGGCGCAGCGAGCTGACCGAGGCGTGTCAGGGGTTTCGCGGCACACTCGGGGCGAAGGTGCTGATCTGCCGCCCGGGCGATCCGGAAGCGAAAGGTCTGCTCGAGCGAGCCCACGACTACCTGGAGCGCTCGTTTCTGCCCGGTCGCGCGTTCGCCTCACCAGCGGACTTCAACGCCCAGCTCGCCGACTGGTTGGCAGTGGCCAACCAGCGTCGACGTCGGGTGTTGGGCTGTGCTCCAAGCGACCGGATCACCGCCGACCGCGCGGCGATGCTGGCGCTGCCACCGGTGGCGCCGGTGCTGGGGTGGCGGTGCTCGACCCGGCTAGCCCGCGATCACTACGTGCGTCTGGACTGCAATGACTATTCGGTGCACCCCGGCGTGATCGGGCGGCGGGTCGAGGTCGTCGCCGACCTGGCGCGGGTGCGGGTGCACTGCGACGGGCAGCTGGTCGCTGATCATCCGCGGCTGTGGGCCAAGCATCAGACGATCTCGGCTCCCGAGCATGTCGCCGCCGCGCGGGTGTTGCGCCGCGAACGCATCGGGCTGCTGCGCCCCGCGCCCGAGCCGGCCGTCGAGATCCGCTGCCTGACCGACTACGACGCTGCCCTGGGCCTAGACGCCGACGACGAGGGTGGGGTGGCGTGATGGCCACCGCCGCTAAGACCACGACCCCCACCACAACCAGCGCACGGACTCCCACGATGACCAGCACCGCGGCTCGGGACCTGACCGCCGAGGTTGCGTTTCTGACCCGGGCGCTGAAGGCCCCGACCCTGCGGGACTCGGTGGCCCGCCTCGCCGAGCGAGCCCGCGCCGAGTCGTGGAGCCATGAGGAGTTCCTGGTGGCGTGTCTGCAGCGTGAGGTCTCCGCTCGGGAGTCCCACGGCGGGGAAGGCCGGATCCGGGCCGCGCGGTTTCCGGCGCGTAAGTCGTTGGAGGAGTTCGATTTCGACCACGCCCGCGGCCTCAAACGCGACACCATCGCCCATCTGGGCACCCTGGATTTCGTCACCGCCCGGGACAACGCCGTGTTTCTGGGACCGCCTGGAACTGGGAAAACGCACCTCGCCACCGGGCTGGCCATCCGAGCCTGTCAGGCCGGGCACCGGGTTGCCTTCGCTACTGCCGCGCAGTGGGTCGACCGCCTCGCCGCCGCGCACCACGCCGGGACCCTGCAGGCCGAGCTGATCCGGCTGGCCCGCTACCCACTGCTGGTGATCGACGAGGTGGGCTACATCCCGTTCGAACCCGAAGCGGCGAACCTGTTCTTCCAGCTTGTCTCGTCCCGATATGAAAGGGCCAGTTTGATCGTGACCTCCAACAAGGTCTTCGGCCGCTGGGGAGAGGTCTTCGGCGACGACGTTGTCGCCGCCGCCATGATCGACCGGCTGGTCCACCACGCGGAGGTGATCGCACTCAAAGGCGACAGCTACAGGCTCAAGGACCGCGACCTGGGCCGCGTTCCCCCAGCCACCACCGAGGCCGGCCACGCCAATGCGTGACGCTTTGCCGCCCAGCCGGTCCGGTCTGCCCCGCTACGGGTTCACCTGCCAAGCCTGCCAACAGGTGGTGACCACCGAGATCACCGGCCTGTTCACCACCCCCAACCGCGGCAGCACCCAACGCTTCTGCTCACCCGCCTGCCGTCAAGCCGCTCACCGCCGCCGCCGTGCCGGCGTCACCGAAGACCAACCCCGCCAACACACCGGCGGACGAACCAGAAGACTCAACAAAGATCGACAAGACCAGTAGGGGGTCAATTTTCAAATGCCGTCAGGGGGTCAGTTTTCGGCTGCCGTTGACAATCTGATGAGCTTCATCGACTACTGCGAAGCCCACCACGCCGATCGCCTCACCACCGAGCTGGCCCTGGCCTGGGCCACCCAGACCTCGCGACACAGCGGCGACGAGGTCTATTGGAGCCGTCGTCTGATGGTGGTGCGGATCTTCGCGCGGCATCTGAAGACTCTGGATCCGGCCACCGAGGTCCCGCCTGAGGATGCGCTGCCGCATCACTATCGGCGGATCGCGCCGTATCTGTATTCACCGGAGGAGATCACTGCGCTGATAGCTGTGGCGGGCCGGCTCGCGCCGCCGCTGCGGGCTGCCACGTGGCAGACGCTGATCGGGCTGTTGGCGGTCACCGGCCTGCGCACAAGCGAGGCCTGCGGCCTTGATCGTGACCAGGTCAACTTGGGCACCGGTGTGCTGGTGGTGGCT
>DASVWA010000351.1:0-1558 GCA_036389855.1 Pseudonocardiaceae bacterium | reverse complement strand
GATGGCGGTGATGAGGTCTTTGACGCTGGTGAAGCTACCTCGGCGGATGGCTTGGCCAGTGATGATGCCGAAGAAGATCTCGACCATGTTCAGCCAGGAAACCCGAGGTCGGGGTGAAGTCAGGGCCTCGGCAAAGTTGATCTGTCCGTTACATGAGTAGCGGCAGGACGCGGTTGGGATGGCGGCTGAGGTGGCGGCAGGCGGCGGCGATGTTGGTTGCGCCGGTGAGTCGGTGCAGGCTGACGGCGAGGTTACGTAGAGTGGCCATCACGGCGGGGCCGGTCCCGGTGCGGATCTGGGAGTGGTCCTCGGCGAAGACGACGTCGCGGACCCAGTGCAGGCGGTTCTCGATGCTCCAGTGTCCGCGAATCACCTCGGCGATGTGTTCGGCGCGGATCTGGGCCCAGGTCATGTCGGTGGTCGCGTAGACGGTCTCGGTGTGCCACTTGCCGCTGGTCAGTGATCGGCGTCGGCGGGTGAGCTGGATAGCGAGGTGAGCATGCGGGAATCCGATGCCAGCGGGCACGGCGGCGAGTTTCAGGCTGCGGGATTCGATTCGGCCGTGGCCTTTGTTGTGGGTGAGGTCCACGGCGGGGATCTGAGCCCAAGGCAGGGCTGCGAGTTGGCGGTGCAGGCTGGGTTGATTGCGCTTGACCGTGAGCACGTAGTGCGCACCCCGACTAATGAGGTAGTCAGCGTGGCGGTGCTGGGTGTGCAGCGCATCAGCGGTGATGATCGCGTCGGTGATGTCGATGCGATCCAGCAACGGCGCGAAGGCGTTGATCTCATTGGTCTTGCCCTCGACCACGGTTTGGCCCAAGACAACACCGCTAACCTGGTCGAACGCCGCGAGTAGATGCACCGCGCGACCGCCGGGTCCACGGGCCCCGCGAGCGCTCTTGCCGTCGATGGCGATCATCCGCAACGCTGTGGTCGAGGGGGCGGATCCGGTTACCAGCCAGGCCGAGAGGGTCTGATCGAGAGCTTCGGCGTCGACGGCCTGCAGAACGCGGCGAATCGTCGACTCGCTCGGCGACCTGCGGCCAAGACCGAGCCGGAAGCGCACCGCAGGGGTCAGGTCGTGAGCCCATTCCGCGATCGCGGTGAACGTACGCGCCCCGGCGAGCACCGCGCAGACCCCGATCGCCAGAACCGCGACGAACCTGTGCCGCACCCCGCGACGCGCCCTCGGATCCTCCACCGAGGCCAACGCGGCAAGCAGATCAACCGGCATCGGATCAGAACCGGCCAACGCCTGCCCGGGGCAAGTCGCAGCAACAGAGATCGGCAAAGATAGACAGGCGGACACGGCAGTTGCTCCGGTGATCGTGCTGGCTTAGGAACCGTCATGATCACTAGCGGCGCCGTGTCCGCACCGCTCCTACCTCATCACCGGCGTGTCACGCCGCAGACACGCCACAGTGGACGACTTTGCCGGGGCCCTGGCATCCTCGTCACGGACTCGTGGGCCTGCACATCATGAGGCTTATTCACGCGTGCTGGTAAAACTGTAGCCCGATGACGGCGCTGATGGTGTCCGCGAAGGTTGCGAGTGGTC
>DASVWA010000350.1:0-2377 GCA_036389855.1 Pseudonocardiaceae bacterium | reverse complement strand
CGGCAGCGGCAGCCCGATGTCCTCAGCGATAGCGCGCGGGATCAGGCACATCCACCAGGCGTTGTAGTCCACGTCGGTGCGCCGGTGCATCCAGGCGGTCTGGCGCAGCGGGTGCTGGGCGAAGTCGTGGTCGTACTCGGTGCCTGGTGCCTTGTTCCACCGCATCCGTTGCCGGTCGACGATCTCCCCCCAGGCGTGCAGCCGGGAACGGGCCTGGGCCTGCAGCATCTGCCCGCCCACCAGCATCGGACGGCGCGCGAAGCGGGAGAAGGCCACCGCGCGCAGAATCGAGTCGGGCTCTAAGACGATGTCGTCGTCCATGTAGAGGATCTGCTCGCAGTCGGTGTGCTCCAGCGCCTCGTACATGACGCGGGCGTAGCCCCCGGAGCCACCGATGTTGGGCTGATCGATGATTCGCAGCCGATCACCGAGCACCGCCTGCGCCTGGGCGAAACCGTCCTGGTCGCGGACCTTCTTGGCGCCCTGATCGGGAATCACCACTGCGGTCACGATCGAGCGGACCAGCTCGTCCTCCCCAATCGCGCGCAGGGTGGCCACGCAGTCGGTGGGACGGTTGAAGGTCGGCATCCCGATGGTCACCGCGGCGCGACCCGGCGCCTCGACCGGCGCGTGCCAGCCGCCGGAGTGCACGATCAACTCCGAGTCCTCGGTGCTGATGTCGAACCAGTACCACCCGCCGTCCTCGAACGGGGTCAGGTCCAACTCAATGTCCAGGACCCGACGGCCCCCAGCACCGCTGATCAACTCCCCGTGGGTGTGGATCGGGGTGGCGTCCGCTTTGGATCGGTAGACGTCGACCCGGCCCGCGCCCTGGACGTCCAGGCGCAGGTGCAGCGCGCGCAGCGCGCTCCAGCGCCGCCAGTAGCTGGCCGGAAAAGCGTTGAAGTACGCCGCGAAGGACACCTCGGTCTGCTCGGGCACCCGCACGCTGGTCCGGGACAGCGCACGCACCCGCCGCGCGTTGGGGTTGGCGAGGGTGACCTCGAGGTCGACGTCCTGGGGGTTAAGGGCACCGGTCGCGCCGGCCGGCGGCCAGATCCGCCGCGCGGTGGCGGACTGCTCGTCGATGTACAGCGCGCGGACGGCCATTGGATCGGCTCGCCGCGGCAGGATCACCCGCTGCAGCAGCGTCGACGAAGGCTCGGGAGGCGTCCTGGCTTCCTCGCAAGCGTAGTGCGGTGCCGGGCGCTCGGTGGTGCTTGTCAAGCGTCAGTCCTCCAAAGACGCTGTAAAAGAGGCTGGGCCGTCAAGTGGGCAGCCCTCAGTGAAGTAAGGCGCGATCCGGTTGTCATACATCGACAGCGCCGAACCGATCGCCATGTGCATGTCCAGGTATTTGTAGGTACCGAGGCGCCCACCGAAAAGCACCTTGTGGTTGGCCGTCTCCTTGCGGGCCAGCTCACGGTAGCGCTCCAGCTTCGCCCGGTCCTCCGCGGTGTTGATCGGGTAATAGGGCTCGTCACCGCGTTGCGCGAACCGCGAGTACTCACGAAAGATCACGGTCTTGTCGCTGCGGTAGTCCCGCTCCGGATGAAAATGCCGGAACTCATGAATCCGGGTGTAAGGGACGTCCAGGTCGGCGTAGTTCATCACCGGCGTGCCCTGAAAGTCACCGCAATCACTCACTACCTCTTGCTCGAAGTCCAGGGTGCGCCAGCCCAGCTCGCCCTCAGCGTAATCGAAATAGCTGTCCAACGGCCCGGTGTAGACCACCGGCACGTTGCCGGGAAGGGTGCCGCGCACGTCGAACCAGTCAGTATTCAGCGCGACCTCAATGTTCGGGTGATCGGCCATCCGATCCAGCCAGGCGGTGTACCCCTCGACCGGCAGGCCCTCGTAGGTGTCGTTGAAATACCGGTTGTTGAACGTGTAGCGAACCGGCAGCCGGCTGATGATGGCGGCGGGCAGCTCGGTGGGGTCGGTCTGCCACTGCTTGGCGGTGTAGCCCTTGACGAACGCCTCGTACAGCGGCCGGCCGATCAGCGAAATCGCCTTCTCTTCGAAGTTGGCCGCGTCCTTGCCCTCGATCTCCGCGGCTTGCTGCGCGACCAGTGCGCGGGCCCGGCCCGGAGTCAGGTACTCGCCGAAGTACTCGCAGATGGTCGCCAGGTTCACCGGCATCGGGTAAACGCGGCCCTGGTAGATGGTGAACACCCGATGCTGGTAACCGGTGAAGTCGGTGAACGCTGTGACGTAGTCCCAGACCCGCTTGTTCGAGGTGTGAAACAGATGCGCCCCGTAGCGGTGCACCTCGATCCCGGTCTCGGGTTCGGTTTCGGAGTAGGCGTTGCCCCCGATGTGGTGGCGGCGATCCAGCACGAGGACCCGCCGGTCCAGCTGGCTGGCGACCCGCTCG
>DASVWA010000349.1:0-2107 GCA_036389855.1 Pseudonocardiaceae bacterium | reverse complement strand
CGATCCTGCCGCGTGGTCGGACCGCATCAGGAAGCTCCTGTGTCTGTGTCAAGGGGTTCGGGGTGGGGTCCTCGTCGTCCTGGCCGCCTGACCAGGGCCGGGTAGAACTCGCGGGCGACGTAGCGTTGCAGGCAGCGGATGATCTCTCGTTGGCTTCGAGGGCTGCCCCCGGGCTGACGTGTGGTCGGGCTGCGCCAGATCGATGGGATGCCACACAGCCCAGCGTGCAAGATCGATTCCTGGGCTGTCGTCGGGTCGTCGAACGTCGAGAAGTATTGAGAAACCTGGAGAAAGTAACGAGAGCGTTTCTTCTGGTCACTGCCGCCCCATCGCCCCGTTGGCGCAAGTGGCGAAGTGCGGGGCGAACGAGCTGGCCTGTAAGCCGGATCCTGTAGCTTCGCAAGCACACGATCAACTACGTGCGGCATGCTGTTGGCGTGCTGGTCCGAAAATCACTACCGGCGGCCGAGGGCATGACTGGCCACGGTGAGGTGACCGGCTCGGGGCCGGTGGTGTGGGTGCCGGTGGTGTGGGTAGGGGTGTGTTGGGTGGCTCGTTAGGCGGCTTGGATGGGGTCGAAGCGGACGGTGAACCCCAGCTCGTTGGCTTGGCGGATGATGCGGCGCATGGCGCGCTCGGGGTCGCGGCGGGTGAAATAGTCACCGCCCAGGTCGTGGTAATCGACATCGTGGGTGAGCATGTGCCACACCGCGGTCAGGATGGAATGTTCCACCGCGACGATCGCTTTCTTCTTGCCCAACCGCGGTGTAAGGCGTTGGTAGCGGGCGCCGAGATAGGTCTTGTCCTTAGTACGGGCCGCGGCCATCGCCGCGGTACCCAGGGCACCACCGAGCCATCGGTTACCGTGCCGGGTCTTACCGGACTTACGTTTCCCGGCGGATTCGTGGTGTCCCGGGCAGACCCCGGCCCAGGAGGCCAGATGCCCGGCGGTACGAAACCGGGTCATGTCAGCGCCGGTCTCAGCGATGATGACCTCAGCGGTGGCCTGGCCCACTCCGGGGATAGTGGCCAGTTGCTCAAGTTGGCGGGCAAAAGGGAGCATCTGTTCCTCGATCCGGGTCGACAATTCGAGGATCGCGGCGGAGAGTTGGTCGATGCGTTGCAGGTGCAGTCGGCACAAAAAGGCGTGGTGGTCACCGAAATTCCCGGTCAGCGCCTCCACCAGCTGAGGGATCTTGGACCGCATCCTCGCCTTGGCCATCTCGGCCAGCACGTGCACGTCACGTTCACCCTCGATCAACGCGGTCAACATCGCCCGACCGGAGACACCGAGGATATCGGTGGCCACGCTGGACAGCTTGATCCCGGCGTCCTCCAACTCCTTCTCCAACCGCTGGGCCTCCCGGGTCCGCTCGGCAGCCAGCGTGGAGCGGTATCGGGTCAGGTCTCGCAGCTGCCGGATCGGCTCCGGGGGCACAAACGAGGCCTTCAGCAACCCACACTCACCCATCTGACACAACCACGCAGCATCAGACACATCGGTCTTACGCCCCGGTAGACCCTTGACATGCGCGGCGTTGACCAGCATCACATTCAGGCAGTCCTCCAGCAGGTAAAACGCACCCCGCCAGTAATCCCCAGTCGCCTCCAACACCACCAACGTCACCTTCTGCTCGACCAACCAATCCCGCAGCTCCAACAGGGCATTCGTGGTCGTGGCGAAGGTGCGGATCTCCTGGCGACGCGACCGACGACCACTCGGGTTCGGGGGGCGCACACACGCCTTGAGGTCCTTCTTACCG
Organism: Pseudonocardiaceae bacterium; assembly: GCA_036389855.1. Lineage (GTDB taxonomy): Bacteria > Actinomycetota > Actinomycetes > Mycobacteriales > Pseudonocardiaceae. The sequence goes on along the minus strand of DASVWA010000349.1, from coordinate 344 downwards.
ATATCCAACCCAGCGCACCGCTCATGCAACAGTTCCATGAACCCTCCCCCAGACAAACCCGATAGGCCTCACACGCCGTCCGGAGAGACCACAGGGCCAAAGAGTCTGGTCCGCGTGCTCACGGCAACAATCGACAGTTCCTGTCGGTGGCCCCAAGCGCCATACTGACTCCACGAGCTCACAGGCATCACAGATACATCGGCGTCCCGGACGAACGCGACCCCATTTTCCCGCCTCCACAGCGGCCCAGCGCAGCGGCCCCGGTTACTGATCCGACAGCTGGAGCAGGGCAGGCGGCATACCGCCTCGATCGGGAGTCTGCACCGCATCGCCGCGGCGCTGGA
>DASVWA010000348.1:0-2855 GCA_036389855.1 Pseudonocardiaceae bacterium | reverse complement strand
GCGATCCCGGCCACGATCTCGATCACGCCTACGGCGTACATCGCCTGCTGCGCGGTGCCGGGCACGATGCCATCAATCCACGGGGCCAAATAGCTCGGCCAGTCCACGAGCAGGTTAGTGACTTATCCAACCCGAAAAGGATCAGCGCCACGGTGAACACCGTGCGCAACAACAGGAACGCCTGATATCTGGGGTCGGACAGGGCCCCTTTGCGAGCTGTCAACGGCAGGCCAAAACTGACCCCCTGACGGCAATTGAAAATTGACCCCCTACTGGTTTGGTTGATCTTTGTTGAGTCGTCTGGTTCGTCCGCCGGTGTGTTGGCGGGGTTGGTCTTCGGCGACGCCGGCGCAGCGGCGTCGGTGAGCGGCTTGGCGGCAGGCCGGTGAGCAAAAGCGTGGCGTGCTGCCCCGGGTGGGATTGGTGAACAGGCCGGTGATCTCGGTGACTACCACGTGCCCGCAGGCTTGGCAGGTGAATCCGTAGCGGGGCAGACCGGCCGGGCTGGGTGGCAAAGCGTCACGCATTGGCGTGGCCGTCGTCGGTGACGGTCGGGGTCACGCGGCCCAGGTCGCGGTCCTTGAGCCTGTAGGAATCGCCTTTGAGCGCGATCACCTCTGCGTGGTGGACCAGCCTGTCGATCATCGCGGCGGCGACAACGTCGTCTCCGAAGACCTCTCCCCAGCGGCCGAAAACCCTGTTGGAGGTCACGATCAAGCTGGCCCTTTCATATCGGGACGAGACAAGTTGGAAAAACAGGTTCGCCGCTTCGGGTTCGAAGGGGATATAGCCCACTTCGTCGATGACCAGCAGCGGGTAGCGGGCCAGTCGGGCCAGCTCGGTCTGCAGCACTCCGGCGTGGTGGGCGGTGGCCAGGCGGTCGACCCACTGCGCGGCGGTAGCGAAGGCGACCCGGTGCCCGGCTTGGCAGGCTCGGATGGCTAGCCCGGTGGCGAGGTGGGTTTTCCCGGTTCCGGGCGGACCCAGAAACACCGCGTTGTCGCGGGCGGTGACGAAGTCCAGGGTGCCCAGATGCGCGATGGTGTCGCGTTTGAGCCCGCGGGCGTGGTCGAAGTCGAACTCCTCGAGGCTTTTGCGGGCGGGGAACCGCGCGGCGCGGATGCGGCCTTCCCCGCCGTGGGATTCTCGGGCGGCGACCTCGCGCTGTAGACATGCCACCAGGAACTCCTCGTGGCTCCACGACTCGGCGCGGGCCCGCTCGGCCAGCCGTGGCACCGATTCCCGCAGGGCGGGGGCCTTGAGCGCGCGGGTCAAAAACGCTACCTCCCCGCGCAGGTCCCGAGCCGCGGTGCTGCTCATCGTGGCGGCCCGGCCGCTGCAACCGGTGCTGGTCGTGGTCTTGGCGGCGGTGGCCATCACGCCACCCCACCCTCGTCGTCGACGTCGGTGGCGTCGTCGAGGCCCAGGGCGGTGTCGTAGTCGGCCAGGCAACGGGTCTCGACGGCCGGCTGCGGGGCGGGGCGTAGCAGGCCAATGCGTTCGCGGCGCAGCGCCCGCGCAGCGGCGACATGTTCGGCAGCCGAGACGGTCTGGTGTTTGGCCCACAACCTCTCGTGGTCGGCGACCAGCTGCCCATCGCAGTGTGCCCGCACCCTGCTCAGGTCGGCCACGACCTCGATCCGCCGCCCGATCACGCCGGGGTGCACCGAGTAGTCGTTGCTGTCCAGCCGCACGTAGTGATCGCGGGCCAGCCGGGTCGTTGCCCGCCACCCGGTCACCGGCGCCACCGGCGGCAACGCCAGCATCGCCGCCTTATCCGCAGCGATCCGGTCGCACGGCGCACAACCCAACACCCGGCGCCGACGCTGATTCACCACCGCCAACCAAGCCGCGAGCTGGGCGTTGAACTCCGCCGGTGAGGCAAACACCCGCCCCGGCAAAAACGAGCGCTCCAGATAATCGTGGGCCCGCTCAAGCAACCCCTTCGCCTCGGGGTCGGCCGGTCGCAAAATCAGCACCTTCGTCCCGAGCGTGCCCCGGAAACCCTGACACGCCTCGGTCAACTCCGTCCGTCCACCGCGCCGGCGCCCGACCGCGCCCTCCCCATCCCACACCAACACTCGAGGCACCGCGCCCAACCCCTGCAGATGCCCCCACCAGCCGGTGAACAAGTCCTCCGCGGTCCGAGTCGGGATCAACACCGCCGACAGCCACCGCGAATAACCCGTCACCATGGTCAACACCGGCAGCTGCGTGGCGGTCCGGGTCTGGCCATAGCCCACCGACACCTCGATGTCGGGAAACCACAAGTCGTGCTGAGCGATCTCCCCAGCCACATAACTCGTGCGACCGGACGGATCCGGCGGCAGATACACCGAGCGCAACTGCGCCACCCGCCCGCTCAGGGTCCGGATCGAGTACGACCAGCCGATCCGTTCGGCGATCACCGTCGCCGGCATCGTCGGATACGCCGCCAGCAACTCACGAATCCGTGGCTCGACCCCGTCCACGATCGACCCCACCGACCGACGCGAATACACCGGTGGCCCATCCGCGGCCAACGCGGCCTTGACCGTGGTCTTCGAACACCCCATCACCCGCGCGATCACCTTGATCGGCATCTTCTCCGCCCGATACAACCGGCGGATCTCAGCCCAGTCCTCCACACCCAACACCCCTTCGTCCTCCCCAGCTCGGTGCGAGCCAGGATCGCGGTGCAGGGGGTCAAAATTCGGTTGCCGCGCGAGGGTCAGTTTTCAGGTGCCGTCGACAAAGGCCACAGCGGTGCTTGAGCAGACCGGGATCGCCCCGTCCCGTCGCGCCGGTGGCCTCGGCGATCGCCAACGTCAAGCGCTGGCCGACGCGCTGAGATAGTCACCGCCTAGCAGGCGGCT
>DASVWA010000347.1:0-2431 GCA_036389855.1 Pseudonocardiaceae bacterium | reverse complement strand
GTTCCGGCACCTGCGATGAGCACCGGCGACCGCTGCCGGTGAGCGGCATAATCACCGTTACTGTCAGTCATCTATGCGACGCTACGCTCATGGCGCAACGAGCACACCAACGGCCAGCTTCGCCGCCGCACCCGCGGCTTGGCCCGGCCGTAAGACGGATCACTGTGCGGGTGGGGCGTGCGCTCCTGTCCGCGCGGTCGCATTGTCGGCTGGCGGAAGCCCGCGTTTGATCGGCTAGGCTGGTGACCGCACCGGAAGTGGTGCGCGGTGGTGGAGCCCGCCGGGCCCCGTCGTTGGGGTGAACCGTGACAGCGCGTCGCCAATGGCCCCTACCAGCGGATCGCAGTCTGCCTGTGGGAGGAGCCGTATCCCCGATTCAGTCACGCGGCGGTTTGCCGTGCGGTCGGTGGACGCTGATGTCGATGTGCATGTCGCGGCGCAGCGTCGGAAGTTGACAGGTGCCACGCTGGGGATGCTGTCGGTGATCTCGGTGGGGGGTGTGTTGGGCTCGCTGGCTCGCTACGGGCTGGGCGTGGCCTTCCCGCACGGTGCGGCAGGTTTTCCGTGGGCGACGTTCGCGGTGAATGTGGTTGGTTGCGGGTCGATCGGGGTGTTGATGGTGTGCATTGATCAGCTCGGTGCGCACCGGCTGGTCCGCCCGTTTGTGGGGGTGGGGGTGCTGGGCGGGTTTACCACGTTCTCGACTTACGTCGTTGAAGTCCAGCAGGCGGTGGCGGCCGGTGCCGCGCGCCTGGCCCTTGCATACCTGGGCGCGACCCTGGCTGCGGCGGTGGTCGCGGTGTGGGCGGGTTCGGCCCTGGCGTCCAGCTTGATCCGGGTGCTGACCCGCGCCGGCCGGCGCGGACCGAAGCAGCGGTGATGAAGCTGCACGGTTCCGCGCTGCGCCGGACGTCTCGTCCACACGGCGCGGATCTTGTCGTTGTCCCGTGGACCTGCCGCTAGTGGTGATCATTGTGGACGCCGAGGAGAAGATCCGCGGGTTCCTTGCCGCAGCTCGACGAGCTGATCGGCCAGGGCCCTGGTGATCCTCGATGAGGTCGAGGTGATTCGCTACATCGGGCGACCCAGCGACCGGCCCCGCAAGGAACACCACCGGTGACCGCGGTCGTGCTGGTGGCGCTGGGCGCCGCCCTCGGTGCGCCGGTGCGCTATCTGACCGACCGGCTTATCCAGGCCCGCCATGACTCGCTGTTCCCGTGGGGCACTTTCGCGGTCAACGTCGCCGGATCGTTTCTGCTGGGCCTGCTCGCCGGCCTGCCGGTAAGCGAATCGGTGATGGCCGCGGTCGGGATCGGGTTCTGCGGTGCGCTGACCACCTACTCCACCTTTGGCTACGAAACCGTGCGCCTCGCTCAAGATGGGGCTCGTTTCTATGCGGCCGTCAACGCCACCGCCAGCGTGCTGGCCGGCGTGGGGGCCGCCTACTGCGGGCTGGCCTTGGCCCAGGCACTCACCACATGAGCGCCCCGGGAAGCTCGGCAAGCTTGCTGGGGGTTACCCCCGGTGGCCCCAACACCCTCGCCCGGTGAAGTGAGGGGAGCGAACTGAACGTGTGGTGGGAAGTCCTGGGTGGGGTTGTGGCCGGGCTCGTGCTGTTCTGGCTGGTGCTGGTGGTGGTGCTGTGGCGAACCAAGCCAGACCAGGCCGGGCTGCGCGATGCCCTACGCCTACTACCGGACCTGATCCGGTTGCTGCGTCGCCTCGCCGCAGACCCGGTGCTGCCGCGCGGGGTCCGGGTCGGGCTGGCGCTGTTGCTGGGCTATCTGGCGCTGCCGATCGACCTCATCCCGGACTTCATCCCGGTCCTGGCTACGCCGACGACGCGATCATCGTCGCGCTCGCGCTGCGCTCCGTGGTCTGCTGCGCCGGACCCGACGCGCTGGCCCAGCACTGGCCCGGCACCCCCGAGGGCTTGCACATCCTGCATCGACTCGCGCAGCTTCCGCCCCCCTCCAGATCAGCGGACTCGCGGTGACGACCCTGGAGCGGTGATCGCCGCTCAGTGACCTGCCCTGCTCGCAGCGGCGCGGAAGCGGCCTTGACGGCACTGGCGCGACGTGGCCGATCCCGCCGACGTCTGAGGGACTGGTCGACGACTCGCCGCGCTCGCGGATGTATCCCTGGGTCGGCGTCTCATGCAGCCGCCGGGGCGTCCGTCGACCACCGCGTCCGCCGGGCCGGCACCCGCGAGCACGGACGTAAGGCCGCGCGCAGCAAGCGGGATCGGCCCGAGCGGGCAGGCGAGTAGCACGACCAACCCAGCCCGTCCGCGCCGCCGCAGGCGGCGCGCTTGAGTACGCCCGGCATGGGCGACCGATTGGGGATGCGAGTCCCCTGGAGGAAGAGGTGGTGCTACTCCGAGCCGGAGGCAACTGCGTCGTCGTGAGGCGGGGTGGGAAGGAAACCCGAG
>DASVWA010000346.1:0-13100 GCA_036389855.1 Pseudonocardiaceae bacterium | reverse complement strand
CCGCAGCTACGGCGTTGGGTTGGCCCGCGCGGCGGCCACCGCGGGGCTTCCGGCGATCGAGGCCGAGCAGCCAATCCGCAAACACCGCCGGGGCAAGGGCAAGTCCGATCGGATCGACGTGCACCTGGCGGTGCTCTACGCGCTGGGTCTGTCCGAAAATCAGCATATTCGGGTTCGAGCCCTGACAGCGCACCATATCTGCAAGTCAGGCCCAGTAGTGATCGTCTCCATCCTTTACCTCGCCGGAACGGCCGCCAGTGCCCAACACCAAACGCGATGCCCAGAGGCGTTGATGCTAGCAAGACACACTTTTTGAGTCATACCCAGCGGCGTCCGGTAATGGCTTCTGGTAATGCTAGTTAGGGCGGTGACGGAGGGATCGGCGGAGGACTTTAGCGATCATATGGGGTGGGACCAGTGCAGCAGGACGGCTGATCATGTTCTGTACTCGAAAGAAACGGGTCGCGACCTCCGGGTCAGTCGGTAGGAGATCCAACAGCTGATGGAGATACCAGCGCACAAGACGGGCCGAGCGATTGAGCGATGAGGGATCCCAGGCGAGATCGCTGCTGGTGGCCATCCACCAGGGCAACCGGATTAGGCCGGCCAGCTGGCGTTGGAACCGCTGTGCTAGGCCAGTCAGCGTGCCAGTGCTGTGCAAGACCTCGTGCAACAGCTGAGCCTGCTGGGCAGCGACCGTCAGTCCCTGACCGTAAACCGGGTTGAAAACACAGACCGCATCGCCGATTGCGATCAGACGCTGCGGCCAGTGGCGCAACCGGTGATAACAAATCCAGCGATTCGCCATCCGAGCAAAACGATAGGTTGGCGCCAGAGGGCTACCGGCGGTGATGGCGGCGGGAATTTCTTCCAGATCAAGACTTGCGGCGTAGTCCACAAAGCCGCTGTCGTCCGTCGGTGGCACCTCACCCCCGGCGCCGATCAGAGTGATCAGCCAGCGGTCACCATCCACCATGAGGGCGATGCCACCACGGTTGATGGTGGGAGCATAGGTCAGGCGGGTAGCCAAATACCAATCACGGGCATGGTCGGCCGGCAACCGGAAAAACCGAGAGGCATAGGATATTCGCCCGTCGACCTCCAGAATCTCTGGGCGCTCCCAACCGATCTCGACCAACCAGCTGACAAGTTTCGCGGCCCGCCCGGTGGCCTCGACAACCAAGTCGGCGGACAGATGCTCGCGGGCACCGACTTCATACGCAGAACCAGGGGACGACGCGGTATCACGCTGGCGGCCAACGACTCCGGTGACGGTGCCGGTTGCCCTATCCAGCTCAAGGCCCTCGACGATGAATCCTGCCCGCAGCCTGACACCAGGATGGGCCAGCACCCGCCGACGGATGGCCCGCTCAAGCGTTGCGCGGCTCACGTTCTGCATCTCGATGCCCAGCGCGCAGATCGGCAACCGCTGACCATTCGGCAGCAGGGCACGCAAGCCGAGACCGAAGTCATAAACCGGAGCGCCGAGGGCAGCCAGCTCGGCGCGCAGTCCCGGGAAGCGCGCCTCCAGCAACTCCGCTCCCCCAGCCAGCACGACGTGTGGGTGTCGGGCCTGGGGCACCCCAGGGCGGAACTCGGTGCCCTCGTCGATCAGATCCCGCTCACACACCGTAACCTGTTCAAAATGCTCTGCCAGGGTGTGCGCAGCGAGCAATCCGGCATGAGCACCGCCGACCACCACGGCGTGACCCCTATCTGACCCGATCAATTCCTCCCCAGGCAGCTGCGTTCCCAATGGATCTCCACACACACCATACGCGCTGAACCAAACCACAACCCACCCTAAAAAATAGCACAGATCTAAGAGGAGCGCCGACCAAACCCATCGCACCGTCTGTTGGCTAGCCAGTACGCAACTCGGGGTAGCCGCCGGCCCCAATACTCACCGCAGAAAAAAGCGAAACAAATACGGAACGAGCACAAATTCGGCCGCTAACGCGGCCAAGCAAAATCAGCACATAACATACTACGTACAGTCCGCTCTGACGAACCACTCCTAAACTGAGTGGCGCAGACTCGAACCCTGCGGGGCACCAAGTTAGGGTCATCAACCGCCCGAGGTGCCAATTCGCGGTTCGAGCGGCAATGCAAGGTTAGAATTGTGGTTTGGTCCGCGGGTGCTCGCTCCCGGTTCGGTGCGGTTGGATGTTGAGGTCATGGTTGGTCCCGTGGCGCTTGGCTACCAGCGGTTGGCCGGGGCGGTGGATGACGTGCGGCGAGGTGCGCGGCGCCCTCGCCGGTCAGCCGCGGCAGGGTGGCGGTGCGCCCGGCGAGCAGCGGCAGGATTGCGTCGACGGGTCCCCTGATCTCGGCCCCGGCGCCGGCTGCCCAGTCGACGTCGGTGGCGCTTAGCCGGAACCCGCGAAGCTTCTTGCGGGCGTGGAAGGGAAACCCGATCCGCCACAGGTGCTCTGCCGACGCCCGGGCTGCCTCAGGCGGCATCTGACGGCGGCGGCCGAGGGGGACCGCGATGTCCTGGCCGTGCACGAGCACGTCCATCAGCGCGTCGGCGAGCTTCTGGCCCGGGGCGAGCCGCCGTGACCCGACGATGCCGTGCAGCTCGGTGATGAGTTGGTCGACGGGTCGGGCGGCGTGTCGCCGCGCGGTGCGGTCGACCATCCGGTTGAAGCTGCCGCGGGCGCGGACGATCTCGACGACCGCCCTGGAGACGGTGGTCTGTGGACCGAGAGTCAGATGGGTCGCGACGTCACGCACGGTCCACCCCGAACAAAGCGACGGCTTCGCCCACTCCGCCTCGGACAAGGACTCGAGTAGGTCGGCCATGCTCGCCCGCTCGCTGTCGAGCGTCTGCCACATCCAGTCGCGGTCCATCTCGCCACCCCGCTCCGCGGTTGGTACGATCTTCGTACCAATTTAGTCAGCTGCTCTTACTACCGTCAAGGAGTGTCGCCGTGTCCGACGACGCGCCGGAGGAGCTCAACATCGGGCTACTGCTCTACATCCCGTATCGCGCGCTGGAGGACCGCGTGTTCCAGGCACTCGCCGAGGCGGGCTACGGCGACGTCACCCGGGCACAGGCGCGGATCTTTCAGCGCATCAGCGTGAACGGCACGCGGCTGACCGAGCTCGCCGAGGCAGCGCAGGTCACCAAGCAGACTGCGGGCTTCCTCGTCGACCAGCTCGAACGCGCGGGTTACGTGGAGCGCACCCCCGACCCGTCTGACGCCCGGGCGCGCCTGGTTCGGGTCACCGAGCGCGGTGCGGCCGCCATACCGATCGGCGCCAAGGTCATCGCCGAGATCGAGGCCGAGTGGGCTGCGCACATCGGCATGCGGCGCATGGACCAGCTCCGCGACGCGCTCACCCGCCTACGCGTGATCACCGACCCGTACCTGTAGGAGGTCGCCATGTCCGGTGCCTCGACGCGGGGCGCAGCACACGCTCGGTCTTGCGGCACTGCCGGAGGTCGTACTCACCGCGCTGGTGAGCGACTCGCTTGGGCGGCCGGTCGAGCTGGACACCTAGACGGTCCAGGACACTGGCACCGCACTGCGCAAGCGTCGGTACGTCCCCAAGCTCACGGCCACGTGCTCGCTGCGGCCAAGTGGCGGTGTCCTCAACGGGTGCACGCCTGTACGACATACGGCGTGGGCGAACCGTCCCGCGTTCGGGCACTGACCCGGGAGGTCGCCGCCCTCCGGGCTGAGATCGAGGAGTACCGCGCCGAGCTAGGTGACGTGCTCGATCGGTTCCTCGACGAGCACCTGCCAGAGCAGCACGCAAGGCGGTTAACGATCGTGGTTCCGTCAGTCCTGTGACTGTGGTTGGGAACACCATCGGTGGTGGTGATCTAGTGCGTGGATAGCGCGCGGCCTCCTTCATGGTCGGCAGGCCGCGCGGCTGCGCCTCGGCGGGCGCGCGTGGACTCCCCCGACGGGAGTCATACGGCGATCACGAGATCGCGCCATCCGTCGGCCGCGTTCACTTGGACAGACCGGAGTTCAGTAAGCGACTCGACAGTTAGCGGCCGCTCAACGTAGGGGCGGCCCTTGCGTGGCATCTCGCCGAGGAGAATCTGGGGTTCGCCGCGCTGACCGGGTTCGAACCAGATAAGGAGCGTGGCGTGGAAGTTCTGTGAGGTCCTCGGCGAACACCCCGATCCTGCGCTCACCGGTCGCGTCTATCCAGCCCCGAAACATGCCCGCGCTGGTGAATGGCATAGCCACCGTGGCGTCCGCTCCCACGGCGATGCATCCCCCGGTTCCAGCCCTGGACCCGACCTCATGCAGCGCCCGTTGACAGGCCGCGCCCAAGTCCAGACCGGCCAGCCGCACGAGCGCATCAACCTCATGAGCGAACACGCCGAGGATGAACGCCTCACCGTCGCCCGTCGCCGAGACCGCGCAGGACCGGTCATCGGCCCAAGTGCCGGCGCCAATGAGTGGAGTGTCCCCGATCCGGCCAACAAGCTGGCCAGTGCGGCCTCCGGTCGAGGTCGCCGCCGCGAGGTGTCCCTCGACGTCCAAGGCGACGGCACCCACCGTCTCGCCCATCACCTCGGATTCCGCTCGGTCGCCGCGCCGGACCCTGCTCAGCTGCTCTTGCCGGCGAGCGGTCACAAACCAGCCAGCCGGTACCAACGCCAGGCCTTCCCGACGGGCAAATTCGAGCGCTCCCGCTCCGCTGAGCACTACATGTGGCGTCCGGTCCATCACCGCCCGCGCCGCACACACCGGATTGCGAATACCACCCACACAGGTCACAGCTCCAGCGCGGCGCGTTGCCCCATCAGCCACCGCCGCGTCATGTTCCACGCCGCCGCCAGCCGTCAGGACAGCACCCCTGCCGGCATTGAACTGCTCATCGTCCTCAAGAACCACGACGGCAGCAACCACCGCATCCAGCGCCGACCCACCGTCGCGCAACACCGTCATGCCTGCCATCAAGCTCTGGCCCAGCCCGTGGCTGGCCGCAGCAACTCGCTTCGCGTCGAGTTCCTGCGGCACGATGTGACCAGCACCGCCATGCACCGCCAAGACCGGCGCGACGGCAGGCCACACCGCGGAGATACCAGGGTTTGAAATCATTTCTCGTTCGGGTGTGCGTCGGCGGGAAGACGGCAGCCAGCACTGACCAGTAAGACCGTGTTGGCAGCGGTGCCGAAGACGTAGTGCCCGCCGTAGGACTCACTCGCGGTGATCTCGTGATCGCCCGGCCGGTTCATCACTACCTGCGGGGTATCGAAGCCGCACTCGCCGGTCACCTCGGCGACGATCCGCACCGCACAATCCGACTGCGCGTCAAAGGAATTTCCAATCAAGAGACACTAACACCGCCGTGGCCCAGAGACGCCGCCGGAGGAGTCTGACCATCGAGCTACCCCGCCAGATCGACAGGCTCAGACCAACTCGTCCGACGCTCTCCAGTGCGTGATCGGTGGTTTATAGACGAGACCTATGTGAAGGGTGGGTGTATCTGTATCGGGCGATCGACCAGTTCGGGCAGGTCATCGACGTGCTGGTGTCCGAGAAGCGGGACTTGGCGGCCACCCGCCGGTTCTTCACCCGCGCCCTGGAGCACGGCACCCGCCCGAGCGAGATGAGCACCGATCGGGCACCGGCCTACCCGCGAGTGCTCGATGAGCTGCTGCCCGCCGCCTGCCAGGTGGTGGAGCAGTACGCCAATAACCCCATCGAGGCCGATCACGGCCGGTTGAAGGCTCGGTTGCGGCCGATGCGCGGCCTCAGAAAGCTTCGCTCGGCGCGGGTGATCAGTACCGGGCACGCGTTCGTCCAGGACCTCCGCCGCGGCCACTATGAACTCGGTGTCGATGTCGACCTGAGCCATCGGCTCCGTGCGGTCTTCGCCGAACTCGCCCTCGTCATCTGATCGGGGCCCCACAGTCGCCAGCCCTGCCACTATCCATCAACGCAACAAACGCCCCCGGCGGCTGGTCACCGCCGGCGGGTGTGACCGTGACGGGAGCGCAATCCTGGCGCTCGCGGTCTACCACCACGCTAAAGCTCCTGCTGAGTATCAAACATCGTCCTTAGTTACACCAAACGATGTACCTTGCTTTCATGTCATGGTGATCGTATGCTCGCTCCGTGGCGGAGCAGCCCGCAGGAATGACGGTGGACGAGCTGGCCCGCCGGGCGCGGACCACCACCCGCAACATTCGTAACTACCAGGCCCTCGGGTTGCTCCCGGCGCCCTGCCGGATGGGGCGGGTTGGCTATTACGACGAGGGGCACCTGGGCCGCCTGCGGCTCATCGCCCGCCTCCAGGAGCAGGGCTTCGCCTTGGCGGGGATCCGCGAGCTGGTCGGGGCGTGGGAGCAGGGCCCGAGCTTGGTTGATCTTCTCGGCTTCGAGCAGGTCCTCACCGTGCCCTGGGCCGTGGAGGAGCCTGAGTACCTGACCGCTCAAGAACTGCTTGAGCTGTTCCCGCAGGTGGCGCAGGACGTCTCGGTCGGGCTGCGGGCTATCGATTTCGGGCTTATCCAGCCCGACGGGGAGCGGTTCCGTGTCCCCAGCCCGACCATGCTGCGGGCCGGTGCCGAGCTGGTCGCCGCCGGCATTCCCCTGACCGCTACTCAGGACGAGTTCGCGGAATTGCGCGCCGACATGGAACGCGTCGCGGCCCGCTTCGTCGAGCTTTCGAGCGCTACGTGTGGCAGCCCTTCGTGGAGGCGGGGATGCCATCTGAGCGGCTTCCGCAGGTCACCGAGGCGCTTCGGCGCATGCGTCCGCTCGCGGTCACGTCGGTCCAGGCGATGCTCGCCCATGCCATGGAACACCGGTCGGTTGCTTCCACTGCTACCCAGGTCAAGTTGATCTCCGAGGATGGACCCGCGTCGGATCGGGAGGTGGTGGGATGAAGCACGTAACCCCGGACCAGTGGCTCTACGTGATAGCACCCTTGGTCATCTACGGCGCCATCGTGGTTGCCCTGGCAGCCGTGGGCTTGGGACCGGGCATGCAACCGACCCTGCGGAACCCACTGCTGATCTTCTTCAAGCTGATCTCCACCGGGCTGGAGCGGGTGACCGGTTATCCAGGCTGGGCCATGGCCGGTGGGCTCAGTTGCCTGTGGGCCCTCGCCACCGCCGCTGTCGGTCTTTACTGGGACGTTGCCTGGCACATCGACTTCGGGCGCGATAAGGAGCTCTTCACCCCTTCCCACACCATGATCGTCATTGGGCTGGTCGGCATCATCTACAGCGCGGGCATCGCCGCGCTGTTCGCCACCCTCGACGACGCACCGGTCGGGGTGCGCATCCTGGGCATCCGCATCCCCTACTCGGCCCTACCCATGGCCGCCCTCGGCGTCGGTGCGTTGGTCGGCTTCCCCCTCGACGCCCTGTGGCACGAGGCCTACGGGATCGACGTCACCCTGTGGAGCCCGACTCACCTGATGCTGGTGGGCGGCGGTGGCTTCGCCACCATCGCCACCTGGCTGATGCTCATGGAGGGTCGCCCAAGCGGGCGCGCTACCGCACTCGGGCGGGCCATTGCCGCGCTAGCCCTCGGCGCGATCCTGGTCGGCCTCTCCTGCTTCGAGGGCGAGTTCGACTTCGGTGTGCCCCAGTTCCAGGTGCTCTACTTGCCAGTGCTGATCGCCGCCACCGCCGGCTTCACCCTCGTCCTAGCCCGTGCCGTACTCGGACCGTGGGGAGCGGTCAAGGCGGTGGTGGCCTACCTCATAGTCCGCGGTGCCGTCGCGCTCATCGTCTCGGTTCCCCTCCACCACACCTTCCCCCGCTTCCCGCTCTACCTGGCCAGCGCCTTGTTGGTGGAAGCAGTGGCCGCCTGGCTGGGCACCCACAACCGCCTGCGCTACGCCCTCATCTCCGGGGTGGCTATCGCCACCGTGGGCATGGTCGGCGAGCTGGCCTGGGTGACACTGTCGGGCTGGGGTGACTTGCCAGCCAACGACCTCCGCATCTTCCTTGTCGTCCCGGCTGCGGCGGTGGCCGCCGCCGTGCTCGGTGGAGCACTGAGCCAGCCGGTATGGGCCCAGCGGACCGTACCCGGGGTGGCCGCCGGCTTGGCCGGACTGATCCTGGCCGGCACCGTGCTGTCCCTGCTGCCTCGCAACGTGGGCGACGTCGATGCAGTCATCCGCCTCACCGCGGTGGGCCAGCAGGCCACCGTGACAGTCGAGCTCCAGCCCGCTGACGCGGCCCGCCGCGCGACGGCGTTCGGGGTGGTCTCTTGGCAGGGCGGTGGCCGGATCAGCGCCAAGCTCGACGAGGTCGGCCCCGGCCGCTACATCTCGTCCCGCCCCCTGCCCGTCAGCGGCGACTGGAAGACCATCGTCGGCCTGCAACGGGGCGACGAGGTCATGGCCGCCCCGGTGTACCTGCCCGCCGACCCTGAGATCGGCGCGCCCGAGATTGCGGCCCTCCCTGAGCGGCGGGCGGCTTTCGTCCGCAACACCGAGCTCCTGCTCCGCGAGCAGCATCCCGGACCGACCTGGCCGGCCGTGGCCGGCTACGGCGGACTGGCTGTCATGGTGGCGCTCTGGACGGGGCTGATCGCCTTCGTCGCCCACCGGCTGTCCGCTGCCGGCTCCGAACCTGCCCGACCCCTACGACCCGCACCGACACGGATGTCTGGCGGTGCCCTCGGTCCCGGCCCAGCCCCCGACCTGAGTAGCAACGGCGATAAGCGTGACCGCCGGCAACAGCGGCGGGACTCGCTGGCCCACCCCCGAAGCCAACCGGGTCCATAGCCGACCGGGTGCACCTCGGTGGATAGGCGACGCCAGCTACTAACAAGCCCCGCTCCGGAGGTTTACGACTTGCGCTTGTCAGCTGGCACCCTTACCTCAGCGGCTGCTTCACTTGATACGTGACACGGACCGTCGTTAGTGGTCCGGCCCGTGTTGAGGTCATCGCTGAGTCAGGTCCTGCAACGGGGTCGCGGTGCCAACTCCTTCTAGGCTTCCCGGGTGCGGGTTCGGTCTGACGGTGCACCAGGTGGGGCTGAATCGCAGCAGGTACACGTCCGCTGCTGAGGCATATCCGCAGTAGCTCACACCCCGCGTGGCGCAGGTTGCCCTAGTTGGCCGAGTGGTGCACAGGCAGCGGGCGAAGCCCCGGGCTAGTCAGGGTGCAGCTCAGCTGGGCTGGCGGCCGGAGCTGTGGGGGACAGCGCGTGTGTCACCAGGATGCCGGTGAGGAACAGACCGACACCGCCACCGACGGTGAGCGCTGTGGTGGCCCGGTCGAGGTTGGGATTCCAGCCGAAGGGGAGCACGGCGTAGAAGTAGCTGACGACGTCGGGCGCGGTGAACAGTGCGAGTAGGGCGCCGCACAGGCCACAGAACATCGGCCCGCTCGGGTGGCCGGCGATGGCCAGCGCGGGGCCGACCACAGCCAGCGGCCAGGCGACGATCGCTGGGCCGGCTGAGCCGATGATCATTGCCAGCAGGGGTTGGTCTTGTGGCAACACGAGGGTGGATCCCAGCACGTGGATGAAATGCGCAGCGGCGATGGTGACGGTGGCGCTGGCCAGCACCGCAGCGGCCCCACGCCACCGTCGCACGGCGAGTGCGCCGATCACTCCGGCCACCAGCGCGGCTAACCCCGTGGCCAGCCACCATCGGCCAGCGGATGGTGGCGGAGGCCATATCTGCTCGCCGTGGATGGTCACGGTCTGCCCGCCGACCTGCAGTGGGATGGCCCAGGCGCGCCGGTGGTTGGGTGGGTCCGGCGCCTGGGCCGCGGCGATGACCCGGCTGTCGGACCAGCGTGCAGTGCCGCCGGGCGGGACGGTCGGCTCACGGCGACGGTTGGCGCCGGGCTCGGCGAGCACGTCGACGGTGGCACCGGTCTGGTTGTCGATTTCCAGGCGGGCCCCGGCCTCGATCACTCTCACCCGCAGTCCTGTCACCGGCGGGTCAATCCCACGGATCTCAGAGCGGCTAGCGGAGGGTGCGAGCCCGCCGGCATGGGCGCTGGCGATGCCGCTCCCAGCGGGCAACGCGGTGAGCGCGAGGAGCAGCACGATGGCAGACCGCAATCCCCACTGCGAGATCATGCGGTCATTGTCGGGCCTCTGTTCCCGGACTTCAAAGACCGTTTGGACCTTGCTTTTTCTCGTTGGGGTCATGCTGCCCGAACTCGGTGTGGGCTCGCTGGTCGTGGTGGTAGGTGCGTTCCTTGGCGTAGGCGTCGTAGGCCCGATGATCGGCCTCGGTCGCGGGGGCGTCGATCAGCCCGCGGGGGTGTAGCCGTTCCTTGAGCACCACGTTGAGCTCCGCACCGATCAAGGTGACAAGGCTCTGCAGGTAGAACCACGACAGCATGGTGATGACGGTGGCGAAATTGCCGTAGATCCTCTCGGAGTTGTGCAGATATCGGAAGATGATCAACGAGGACAGCTGCTGGAGCAGCCAGAAGACGATGCCCGACAGCAGTGCACCAGGCAGCACGTCGCGGGTAACCACGTCGCGGTTGGTGAGTAGGCGGAAGGCCACGACGAACAGCCCCACGTCCAACGCGATTGCGATGAGGTAACCGGCGAGTCGACTGATCACGCCGAGGTTGGTCCCGGTGGCGTAGCTGCTGATCACCGTACTGAGGACTAGGCCGAGCCCGATAGTGCCCAGCGCAAACAGGCTGCGCCTGATCTGCTCACCGAAGCTGGGGCGCTGGGCATAAGGAATTGCCCACACCGAGTTGAACGCCGACTGGGTCGCGAGAACGACGAATGAACCGCTCCATAGCGCGCTGAGGATGCCGACCACAAGCGTCCACCACTGGCCGCTCAGGTGCCCGATCGAGTCCGTGTTCAGCAGTGGGAAAAAGCCGGCCACGCTGCGCAGCACGTCACCTTGCAGGTCGGGCGGCAGGAAGTAGCCGAGCAGGGTGACAAAGATGAGTAGCAGCGGAAAGACCGAGAAGAACGCCCAAAAGGCAATCACAGCGGCGAGATTGATCGACTGGTCCTCGGCAAACTTACGGGCCACGGCGATCGGCACGCCCAGCGCCGGATGCCGTTGCTGATAGGAGTCCAACCGGTCAAGCCTGGCCCGCACCTCGCCGGCAACACTTTCATCGGATCGACCCATGGATCAGCTCCTGAAGACCGAGTTCATGCAGACAAGCATGGCACCGACGGGCACTGTTGCATTAAGGCGAAGAGCCTCTTCATCATGCACCAAACTAGGTAGCAGACGCTCAGGCACCTTGGACAACCGTAACAAACCGGGCATTGAAAGTCTGCTGCGTGGCTTCTTGGGCAGGTCATGCGCCGATCGCTTAATGCAACAGTGCCGGTTCAAGCCCTATCCCCTCCCGAGGAAGGCCCACCCGAACCCCTCCGCCTCCCTTATGGAACCCTCAGCTCAGAAGCGGCCTCGGGGGTGCCACTGGTGCAGGTCTGTCTCCCGCCGGGGGCACGTCACCGAACTGCGGCGTCACGCATGTAGAGGCGTGTGGTTAGTGTGCAAGTCCCCCCTCGGACACGCGCACCACCCCTACTGGCAGGTTGGATCGTCACGTCGACGGTCCTGGTGTCAGCGTCATAGGTCATCTCCGGCCGAAGGGCGTCGTATAGCTCTTGCAACCGGGTCGGATCGGCCCGGTTCAGCGCGTGTCCGACATCACCAACTGAATCGATGATCGTGTAGACCTCGGCGTCAACAGTGCGTTCAGCGCCGGTGTGTCAGCCTCCAACTCAGCGGACGCGGCGGCATGCTGAGCTTGCGCCTCGTTGATTGACTCAACCAATGCCGCTGGTCGACGCCTGCCTCGATCGCAGCGCGGAGTTTCGCAACCGCGACTCCGCCTCACCGAGCCGCTTCTTCATCGCCTGTCGCCCCTTCGGTTGTTGGTGGCCGCACCGCCTGGGACGCGACCAGCGCAGCGACAGTCCGATCGACATTCGTACGATCGAACAGTCCGCCGATCCAGGCATTGAGTGGGCTGAGCACTGCTGCCTCCGGCAGGTACACGTTCCTAGGATGCCATCCCAGCCGCCGAACCGGGCACCATGCTGCGCGCGGCACACCGGTAGTAGATGCGAGCCTCCCGCGGCATTCCCTCCATCCGCCGGGAGCAATACTCGCACCGGACCCGATGGCGCAGCGCACATTGTTCTATTGCCGGCTTGCTGGAGAGGTGAGGGACGCCGCAACGATCGCCCAGGCTACGTCCAGCCGTCGTGGGTGTCGTGTTCGAACTCGTCGAAGGTGGCCAGCTTGCCGTCACGGAGCGTCATCCAGTGCACGAGCGGCCCTTCAATTGTCTTGCCGTTGCTCTTAACGGTGGCGACAGAGTCAATCCAGACAACCACGACGTCGCCGTCGGCGACGATCGTGCGGACGTCAAATTTGCTGATGTCGAGAGTGTCATTTACCAGCCCGAAGAATCTCTGAACCCCGTCCTTGCCGTGGAACACACCGCTGGTCGGTGCCACTGCGGGGGCGTGGTTGATCCAGACGACGTCGTCGGTCAGCGTGTCGATGACCGCCCCGATGTCTCCCTGCCCGAAGGCCGCGTAGGCGTCAGCGACGATCTGCCGGTTCTCCGCAGCACCCATCGGTTTTCTCCGTCCTTGCGCCGGATCCTGACGCAAACGTAGGCCTGCTTGCCGCAGGCGCCAAGGGGCTTTTCAGTGACGGGATGGTGACTTGGCGCTGCTTGGCGCGATCCACGCTCTGCCAGAGCCACCAGGGCGTGACGGTCAGCAGCGGAATCACCGCCACGGCTTTCCCGCCGCGCCGGCGAGGTGCTGGAGGTGCTGGGGAACGGTCGCCAAATCAGCCCCGCGCTGTAGCTGCTGGAACCAAATTGAGATGTTTCCAGGCGGGGAAGGTGTTCTTACGAGGTGCCAGTAACTTCTCAGTAAGTGCTTATTCTCTTGAAACTTTGAATTGTCGTTTGGGTTTTGTCGTAGGCGTCGGGTAAGCCTGATTCGCCGCTTGGCAACACTGACAACGACACCCCATTTGGTAACCGGCTAGAGTTCCGTGTGGTGCGTCAGGAATTTTCGCAGAAGCTGGCTGGCTCACTGTAGGCCACCTCTAGGGTAGATGAGCAGGGGGTGAGATTTTCGATTAACCGTTCCAGATGACGCGGTTAAGTTCAAGAGCTGATGCACGTTCGT
>DASVWA010000345.1:0-2259 GCA_036389855.1 Pseudonocardiaceae bacterium | reverse complement strand
TGCTGGTGGCCGGTATCGTGGCGATGTTGCGGATCGGTCGATCAACCTGATGGCGCCGATCAGCCGATCCGGGTCACCGGGTCAGTCGATCCGGGTCGCCGGCAGCGGTTCTGCACCGGGAACCCGCCGCAATACGTCCAGATCCGTCAGCGCGCGTGCGACACGGCGCTGCAACTCGCCGCGATTGATCCAGCCCTGTCCGTAATACCGGTAATCCTGGGCGAGCATCACCAGCACCGTGAGCGCCTCAGCCGGCCCCTCTCGCAGCGGCGCCGGTAGCTGGCGCAGGAACTCCAGCTCCGCGTCGACCAGGCGGTCCAAGAACTCGGCTTCGAGCCGTGCGGTGCGGCCGCGGCGCAGCAACCTGAAGCGGTTCCAGGCCCGCAGCGGCTCGGCCTGCTGCCCGGGGATCCCGCTGGACTGTTTCGCCACGACGCACCGCCCTGATTAGTCCGGTCGTGATGACCATCGTCTGACTGGCGCCCGGCGTTAGCCCGTCGAGCGGAATCATCGATGGCGCAGCCGGGCGGTTGCCAGCAGCGCGGGATCCACTCGCCGACGGCCCTCGGAGTGCACGATCCGGGTACAGGGCACCATGAGCAGTGGCTGTTCGTCGCCGATGAGGTCGGAATAGACTGGGCAGAAGCCGCGATGGTCCAGACTCACCAGAAACTCGGCGACCAGCAGGCTTCGGCCGTCGAGGCATCCGGTGCCATGCCACGGCAACAGCGTTGAGCCACCGAGGTACGAGAAGCCACTGCAGCCCGGGCGGGAGGCCACCGTGGCCAGCCGGACGTGTGGTGGATAGTGCGTGGTAACTCCGGCGGCGGCGTCAGCGAGGGAAGCAGCGAGGTAATCCACGGAGTTCTGCCACGCCGACGCGACTACCTGCCGCCGGGCTGAGGCCAGATCCGGCGACAGGTCCGGCTCGGCATACCCGTCCGGCCACGCCAGCACCTCACAGGCCCATTGCCGCGGGTCAGCCCCCGCCGGAGCCGGCACCGGCACCGAGTACACCAGCGAAGAGAGAATGTCGCGAAAAGACGGCACCCCGGCCAGCAACGTGGCAGGCAGCGCTTCGGCCAGCCGCCAATCGGCCCGGCCGGCGCTGTCCAGCGAGCGAGGACCGGCGGCCAGCAGCGAGATCAACTCGCGAAACGTGCGACGGTACTGCTCGCGTTTGTTCCAACTCCGCTGGCCGAGCAGGCCGGCGACGAAGCATGACTGGTCGTGGAAGCGCACCGAGTTGCCGAGCCCGATCAGCTCCGAGTAGCGCCGTAGCTGGTGCCGGTAGCGCCGGATCTCTGCTGATCCGCGCGGTCGTGAGTAGCCACCGTCATTGAGCACCAGCACACGCAGGCCAGGGGGGTACAGCGCCGTGAAGGCCCGGTGCAACTCTTTGAGTCGCAGTAGCGCACCAAGCTCGGCCAGGTCCGGCCAAGGACCAGCCGCCTTGAGCCCATTGTCATGCTGCTTGAAGGGAAAACCGCTGGTCACAATCGTGACCGGCTGCCGGGCTTCGACCAACGGTGCGATCTGTGCCATCGCGGTTTCGAGTGGAAAGCAGGACCGTGAACCCTTGAGAAATCGCGACCGAGTCAGGATCCGGTGTAGCGCTGCCACCACATCCGGCGGGTGGTGTGGTGACCAGCCGCCCCGCTCAGTGGCCAGATACGCCACGGCGTTGTCAGCGAGCCGCGCCGAGGCAGCCTCCGAGTTGGCCTGCAGAGTAGTCAGTAGCGCATGGAGCTCCCTGTCATCCAGCCGAACCGGCTGCTGGTCGGCCACGGTTGAGGTGCGCAGCAGGTCCAGTGGAAGCGCGCGTAGCGTCCGGGCATGCGAGATGGTGACTGTTGTGGCGCCCCCGCCCACTGCATCGCCGCTCTCAGTCCGAGGCGGGACCAGCACTCCCGCCCGCGATAAGGGAGCCCATGACATCGGCTCGACAGTAGACGTCTGGATGGCTCGACGCATCCCCCAGTTGCACGTGCACGGCAGAGCAGTTGAGCAGCTCAATAATTGAACAGTTCATTAATCGATGCGGCTCAGCGCCGGACGGTCCGCCAGCGCTCGGACAGCCGCCCAGCCCGCAGGGTGGCCATCCGGCGGTCGAACTCGGCCTGCACGGCTGGCGGAGAACCAGCCCGCGGGAACACCCCGGCGATCAACTTGAGGTCGCGGATACCGTGCAGCACCTCAAACCCTTCCCAGTCCCGGATGTCGAACCCGTAGGCGTCGATGAAGTCACGCTGATGGGCA